>CAJTQP010000068.1 GCA_910578575.1 uncultured Oscillospiraceae bacterium | reverse complement strand
TCCAACAAGGAGTTGGTAGCCACCCACGGCCGCCGCCTGCTGGACTTGGCGGCGGAGCACGGGGCGGTGTATCTCTTCGAGGCCAGCGTGGGCGGGGGTATCCCCATCCTGCGGCCCCTGAGCGACTGCATGGCCGCCAACGATATTTTGGAGATTTGCGGCATCCTCAACGGCACCGCCAACTATATCTTCACCCGCATGGTCCAGGACGGGGTCCCCTTTGCCGAGGCCCTAAAGGGCGCCCAGGCCAACGGCTATGCCGAGCAGGACCCCACCGCCGACGTGGAGGGCCACGACACCTGCCGCAAGCTGTGCATCCTCTCCTCCATCGCCTTCGGCTGGCATGTCCTGCCGGAGCAGGTGGCCACCCAGGGCATCACCCAGATCACCTTGGAGGATGAGGCCTACGCCGCCGCCTGCGGCCATCGCATCAAACTTCTGGGCCGGGCCATCGCCCAGGCAGACGGCAGCCTCTGCGCCTATGTGGAGCCCCACTTCGTCAGCATCCAGGACCCCCTAGGGGGAGTGGAGGACGTGTTCAACGCCATCAAGGTCAAGGGGGACGCCACCGGGGACGTGATGTTCTACGGCCGTGGAGCGGGCAAACTCCCCACCGCCAGCGCTGTGGTGGCGGACGTCATCGCCGCCGCCCGGAAGATGGAACGGGCGGGCTACCGCCCCTGGCAGGCCAACCGCCCAGAGGGGGTACACAGCCCGGACCAGCTGGAGAGCCGCTGGTATGTCCGCCTGGCGTCGGGGAGCCTCTCCGGGGGCCAGCTCCTCACCCGCCCCGGTATGGAAGGGGAGGAGAAGGCCTATCTGACCCCCACGCTGTCCCGGCAGGCGCTGGAGGCACAGCTTCGGGGGCAAAAAGTCCTCTCCGTCATTCGGGTCCTGGACTGAGGGCTGTGCATAGCATAGAGAGAGGAACATAGAAGCAATCACAGTGCCTATGCACTGTTATCTAGGAGGTATTAAGATACGATGGGACTGATCGTACAAAAATTTGGCGGGACTTCGGTGGCCAACGCGGAGCGGCTGCGCAATGTAGCCCAGATCATCGCGGAGACCCGCCGCATGGGGAACCAGGTGGTGGCAGTGCTGTCCGCCCAGGGCGATACCACCGACGATCTCATTGACAAGGCAAAGGAGATCAACCCCAAGGCATCCCGGCGGGAGATGGATATGCTGCTGTCCACAGGGGAGCAGATTTCCTGCTCCCTGTGCGCCATGGCCTTGGAGTCCATGGGAGTACCGGTGGTCTCCCTCACTGGCTGGCAGGCCGGGGTGCAGACCAACAGCGCCTACAGCAGCGCAAGGGTGAAAAAAATCCGCACCGAGCGCATCCAGTCGGAGCTGGACCGGAACAATGTGGTCATTGTCACCGGCTTCCAGGGCATCAACAAGTTTGGGGATGTGACCACCCTGGGCCGCGGCGGTTCCGACACCTCGGCGGTGGCCCTGGCGGCGGCGTTGAAGGCGGATTTGTGCCAGATCTACACCGACGTGGAGGGCGTCTACACCGCCGACCCCCGCTACGTCACCGGTGCCAAAAAGCTGGAGGAGATCACCTTTGACGAGATGCTGGAGCTGGCCAGCCTGGGGGCCCAGGTGTTACACAACCGCTCCGTGGAGATGGCGAAAAAGTTTCGCGTGAATTTGGAAGTGCTCTCCAGCTTTGCCAAAAAGCCGGGGACGAAAGTTAAGGAGGTTGCAAAGAGGATGGAAAAAACACTGATCAGCGGCGTGGCAAAAGACAAAAATGTGGCCCGCCTGGCCCTGGTAGAGGTGGAGGATAAGCCGGGTATCGCCTACCAGGTATTCTCCCTGCTGGGGAAGGAAAACATCAACGTAGACATCATCCTCCAGTCCATCGGCCGGGACGGCACCCAGGACATCAGCTTTACCGTCCGCCGGGACGACGCCGACCAGGCCAAGAAGCTGCTGGAGGAGTATAAGGGGACCTTGGGCTTTGACCACATCGACGTGGACAAGGGCGTGGTGAAGGTCTCCATCGTGGGGGCCGGGATGCTGGACAACGCCGGCATCGCCGCCTCAATGTTTGGGGCTCTGTACGACGCGGACATCAATATCCAGATGATTTCCACCAGTGAGATCAAGGTTTCCGTCCTTTTGGACGAGTCCGATGGCAACGCGGCGGTCCAGGCGATCCATGATAAATTCTTTGGGGAATAAAGTAAAAACCTGGAAATTTTAAGAGGGGAAGGGCGGAGAATCGCCCTTCCCTTTGCCCATCCCAGATGATTTTAGGCGAAACGACTAAATTCACTGGAAAAGCTGGGAGATTTTTTTTCTGCGCTGCTGCGATCCTATCTTGTAATTTGGGGAATCCTCTGATATAATGCAACCGTAGTTCAATGGACGGACATGCGCAGGCATGGTCTGTCCCCAGAAACGTCTGCCACCGGGAACCTCTCCGGTGTGGCGTTTTTCGATAGCCTGGTCTGGAATTTGTCGATTGCGGAAGGGTAGGGAAGACCTAAGCGGCCCTCCCGGCCAAGAAAGCTGGAGTACGGAACGGGGTATCAAAAATAAAACAAATCAAAAATAGGGGGAAATCAGAAATGAACATACTTGTTTGCATTAAACAAGTGCCGGACACGACCATCATCAAAATCGATCCCGTGACCAACACCCTGATGCGTGAAGGCGTTCCTGCCATCGTCAGCCCTTTCGATGCTTATGCACTGGAAGCCGCTGCCCGCATCAAGGATAAGGACAAGGACACCAAGATCTATGTCCTGTCCATGGGTCCTGCTCAGGCTCTGGAAGCTCTGCGTGAGTGCCTGTCCGTGGGCGGCGACAAGGCCTTCCTGGTCTCCGACCGCGCTTGCGGCGGCTCCGACACCCTGGCTACCGGTTACATCCTCTCCAAGGGCATCAAGAAGATCGAGGAGATGGAAGGCATCAAGTTCGACATGCTGATGTTCGGCAAGCAGGCCATCGACGGTGATACCGCTCAGGTTGGCCCCCAGGTCGCTGAGGATCTGGACTATCCCCAGGTTACCTACGGCTGGGAAGTTTGGCCCACCGAGGACGGCAAGCACGTGCGCGTGAAGAAGGAGCTGGAGGACGGCTTCGAGATCCTGGAAATGGCTTGCCCCTGCGCTGTGACCATCACCAAGCCCGACTATGAGCCCCGCTTCCCCACCATCAAGTCCAAGATGGCTGCCAAGAAGGCACAGATCCCCACCCTGTCCGCTGCTGACTGCGGCCTGGACGTTGAGCGTTCCGGCCTGAAGGGCTCTCCCACCAAGGTTAAGAAGAGCTTCACTCCTCCCCGTAAGGAAGGCGGTCTGAAGATCAAGGAAGAGACTCCTGAGGAATCCGCAAAGAAGCTTTACGACCTGCTCAGAGACAAGGGCGTTATCTAATAGAGGGGAGGAGACAGAACAATGTTACAGACTAGCTATGAAGCAAAAAGCAAGGACCTGTGGGTCTTTATTGAAACCAAAGACGGTAAGGCCAGAAACGTTGGCCTGGAGCTGCTGAACCCCGGTCGTCGCCTGGCTGCCATCCAGGGTGGTCAGACTGTCGCTCTGGTTGTCGGCTACAACTGCGACGAAGCTGTGAAGGATGCCATCGCCTATGGCGCTGATAAGGTCCTGGTCATCGACAACGAGGTGTATGGCCACTACAGCACCGACGCTTACACCGCTGCCATCGTGCACGCTGTTGAGAACGACTGCCCCACCACCATCCTGATGGGCGCTTCCCCCATGGGCCGTGACCTGGGCCCCCGTGTCGCCGGCCGCCTGAAGACCGGTCTGACCGCAGACTGCACCTCCCTGGACATCGACGAAGAGTCCGGCAAGGTCGCATGGACCCGTCCCGCCTTCGGTGGTAACCTGATGGCTACCATCCTGTGCCCCTTCACCTTCCCCCAGATCGGCACCTGCCGTCCTGGCGTGAACAAGAAGCTGGAGCCCGACGCAAGCCGTACCGCTCCCGTGGAGAAGATCGACTTCGTCTTCCCCGCCAGCGACATCCGCATCAAGGTCATCGAGACCATCGCCGAGGAAGGCGAGAAGGTCGACCTGGAAGGCGCTGACATCATCGTCTCCGGCGGCCGTGGCCTGGGCGGTCCTGAGCCCTTCGACACCATCATCAAGCCTCTGGCTGATGCTCTGGGTGGCGTGGTTGGTTCCTCCCGTGCAGCTGTTGACGCTGGCTGGATTCCCCACTCCCATCAGGTTGGCCAGACCGGTAAGACCGTTGGCCCCAAGCTGTATGTTGCCTGCGGCATCTCCGGCGCTATTCAGCATCTGGCTGGCATGGGTTCCTCTGACTTCATCGTCTGCATCAACAAGGATCCCGAAGCTCCCATCTTCGGCGTGGCTGACCTGGGCGTTATCGGCAACCTGTTTGACGTTTGCCCGGCTCTGACCAAGCTGATCGAGGCTGACAAGGACTAATTTCTTCGTTAAAAATTAAAAATTAAGATACCTTATGAGGCGCGCCCCCCTGCGGGGAGGCGCGCCTCATGCGGAGAGAAAGGAAAAACTATGGACTTCAAACTGAACGAAATCGAGCAGGAAATTGTTGACATGCTGCATGACTTCTGCATCAAGGAAGTGCAGCCCATCGCTGCTGAGCTTGATGAGAAGGAAGAGTTTACCCAGAACGCCCGCGAGAAGCTGGCCGAGATGGGTATGCTGGGCACCTATATTCCTGAGGAATATGGCGGCGCTGGCCTGTCCTACCTGACCTATATCGCTTGCTGCGAAGAGCTGGCAAAGTACTGCGCTTCCACCTCCATCATGTTCTCCGTCCACGGCTCCCTGTGCTCTTGGCCCATCCTTGAGTTCGGCACCGAGGAGCAGAAGCAGAAGTATCTGGTTCCCCTGGCCCAGGGCGAGAAGCTGGGCGCCATGGGTCTGACCGAGCCCGGCGCTGGCACCGACGCCAACGGCGTTCGCACCACCGCTGTGCTGAAGGGCGACAAGTATATCCTCAACGGCAGCAAGATCTTCATCACCAACGGCTACTATGCCGACACCTATGTTGTCTTTGCCCGCACCAACCCCGACCTGAGCGTTGGCCATAAGGGCCTGTCCGCCTTCATCGTGGAGAAGGGCTTCAAGGGCTTCAGCTTTGGCACCAAGGAGAAGAAGATGGGCATCCGTGCTTCCGCCACCTACGAGCTGGTCTTTGACGAGTGCGAGGTCCCCGCAGAGAACCTGCTGGGTAAGGAAGGCGAAGGCTTCAAGATTGCTATGATGCTGCTGGACGGCGGCCGTATCGGCGTTGCTGCGCAGGCTCTGGGTATCGCCCAGGGTGCCATTGACGAGTGCATCCCCTATCTGAAGGCCCGTAAGCAGTTCGGCAAGCCCCTGTCTGCGTTCCAGAACACCCAGTTCGAGCTGGCTGACATGCAGACCAAGGTGGACGCTTCCCGCCTGCTGATCTATCGCGCCGCTATGGCCAAGCAGAACCATGAGCCCTATAGCCACCTGGCTGCCATGGGTAAGATGATGGCTGCTGACGTGGCTTCCGACGTGACCCGTCGTGTTGTCCAGCTGGTTGGTGGCTGCGGCTACACCCGTGAGTATCCCTTCGAGAGATTCATGCGTGATGCTAAGATCACCGAGATCTATGAAGGCACCACCGAAGTTCAGAAGATGGTTGTCTCCAGCTGGATGCTGAAGGACTAATTGCTCCGGGTATTGATTCACTAAGAATACTCAGAAGGCTCAGCGGTTTTACCGCTGGGCCTTCTTTCGTGAGGGACTTATGAAAATTGACACCACATTATATACCGGCCGACCCCAGGATGTTCAGGGGCGCAGCCCACAGGAGCTGGCCTGCTATGATCTCTTGGACCACCTGTCCATCCCCTATACCCGCGTGGACCATGAACATGCGGACACCATCGCCCACTGCCAGGAGGTGGAGACCTACCTGAAGGCCCATATCTGCAAAAATCTCTTCCTCTGTAACCGCCAGAAAACCGACTTTTACCTGCTGGTGATGGCGGGGGAGAAGCCCTTCCACACCAAGGACCTCTCCAAACAGATCGGCACTTCCCGGCTCTCCTTCGCGCCGCCGGAAATTATGGAGGAGCTGCTGGACGTCACCCCCGGTTCCGCCACCATCTTGGCCTTGATGAACGATAAGGAACATCGGGTGAAGCTGGTTCTGGACAGCTCCGTTCTGACGCTGGACCACCTGGGCTGCCACCCCTGTGCCAATACCTCCTCCCTGGCTATCGCCCTTGGGGATGTCCGGGAAAAGCTACTTCCTGCCCTGGGGGTGACACCGCTGCTGGTGGAGCTGCCCCAAGAGGATGCTGGGTAAGGGGAGAAATCTCGTCGGAAACAGTAGAAATATCAAAGGATATATGGTATAATACCTTGTTAAAAACTCACTGGATAGGAGGCGCCGCCCTATGGTACGAATCACCAACCTGATCCTCCCGCCAGAGGGCGACCCTGAGCTGTTGAAACGGCGGGCTGCCAAGGCCTTGGGTGTCTCTGTGGGACGGCTGCGCAGTTGTACCCCCGTGCGCCAGTCCATCGATGCCCGAAAAAAGGAGCACATCCACTATGTGATGACAGTGGATGTTTCTCTCTCCAATGAGGCGGAGGTGGTCCGGCGGGCCGACAGTGCCAACGTTCAGCTTCGGAAGGAGCCGGTCCCATACCAGTTTCCGGAAGTGCGGCGCAGTTCATCCCTGCCCCCTGTGGTGGTGGGCAGCGGCCCTGCGGGTCTGCTGGCTACGCTCAGCCTGGCGAAGGCCGGGTTGAACCCCATCCTCTTAGAGCGGGGGCAGGCCATGGAGCAGCGGGTCCGCTATGTGGAGGCCTTCTGGCAGGGGGGTGAGCTGGACCCGGAGTCCAACGTTCAGTTTGGCGAGGGAGGCGCCGGGACTTTCTCCGATGGGAAGCTGACCACCGGCACCCACGACCCCCGCCTGTCTCATGTGATGCACGCCTTTGTGGCCGCCGGAGCACCGGCAGATATTCTCTGGCAACACAAGCCCCACGTGGGGACGGACCTGATTCGTCAGGTGGTCCGGAACCTACGGGAGGAGATTTTGGACCACGGCGGAGAAGTCCGCTTTGGCCACCGCCTCAGCGGCATCACGGTGAGAGATCAGCGCCTGACGGATATCACGGTGGAGGAGGGCGGCAGTGCGTACACCATACCTTGCGATGCCCTCATCCTAGCCCCCGGCCATTCCGCCCGTGATACCTTCCGGATGCTCCAGAAGGCAGGGGTGGAGATGGAACAAAAGCCCTTTGCCATTGGGGTCCGCCTGGAGCATGAGCAGGAGAGCATCAGCCGGGCCCAGTATGGAGACGCCTGGGAGAAGCTGCCCCCGGCGGACTATAAACTGGTGTGCCACCTGCCCACAGGCCGCTCTGCCTATACCTTTTGCGTCTGCCCCGGCGGACAGATTGTGGCGGCTGCCTCTCAACCGGAACGACTGGTCACCAACGGCATGAGCAACCGGGCGCGGGACGGTGCCTTTATCAACGGCGGCTTCCTGGTGGGGGTGGGCCCTGGGGATTTCCCAGGGGACGACCCGCTGGCAGGGGTGGCCTTCCAGGAGATTTGGGAGGAGAAGGCCTACCGCTTCGGACAACCGGGCTATCTGGCACCGGCTCAGCGGGTGGGGGACTTCCTCCGAGGTCTGCCCAGCCCCAACGGCCTTACCCATCGTAGCACCTACCGTCCCGATGTCTACTTCGGGGATTTGCGCGAAACTTTGCCCGACTTTGTCACCGACTCCCTGGCCCAGGCCCTGCCGGTTCTGGGAAAGAAGCTCCACGGCTTCGCCGCCCCGGACGCCCTGATGGTGGGGGTGGAGACCCGCTCCTCCTCGCCGGTGCGGCTGCTCCGGGATAAGAGCTTGCAATCCAACATCCGGGGGCTATACCCCTGTGGAGAGGGTGCGGGTTATGCCGGGGGCATCGTCTCCGCGGCCGTGGATGGCGTGCGGGTGGCGGAGGCCGTGGCCCTGGGATAGGCAATTCCAGAGTAAGGGTATAATACCCCTTGTGAAACGAAACCATAGAGTCAAGACGATATAGGCGACAGCCCCCTTCTTGACCATAACATAGGAGTGAACACCATGGCGGAAGAAAACGTCAGCACCAATTTTATCCACAGCATCATTGAGGAAGAGCTTCAGCCCGGCGGACGCTGTGCGGGACAGAAGGTCCACACCCGCTTTCCCCCGGAGCCCAACGGTTACCTGCACATCGGTCACTGTAAAGCCCTGACCATCGACTTTGCCACGGCGGAGAAGTACGGGGGCCTGTGCAACCTGCGCATGGACGACACCAACCCCTCCAAGGAGGACGTGGAGTACGTGGATGCCATCCAGGAGGATATCCACTGGCTGGGCTTCGACTGGGCAGACCGCTTTTACTATGCCTCCGACTACTTCGACACCATGTACGACTGCGCGGTGGGGCTGATCCGCAAGGGTTTGGCCTACGTCTGCGAGTTGACACCGGAGGAGATGCGGGCCAACCGGGGGTCCATTGGCGTTCCCGCCACCTCGCCCTATCGGGACCGGCCCATAGAGGAATCCCTGGATCTCTTTGCGCGGATGCGGGAGGGGGAATTCCCAGAGGGACGCATGACCCTCCGGGCCAAAATCGACTTGGCCTCCGGGAACTTCAACATGCGGGACCCGGCCATCTACCGTATCAACCATGCCCACCACCACCGCCAGGGGGACAAGTGGTGCATCTATCCCATGTACGACTTCGCCCACCCCATTGAGGACGCCTTGGAGGGGATCACCCACTCCCTGTGCTCCCTGGAGTTTGAAGATCACCGCCCCCTGTATGACTGGGTGGTGGACCACTGCGACCTGCCCAGCAAGCCCCGGCAGATCGAGTTCGCCCGTTTGGGAATCAACTATACGGTGATGTCCAAGCGCAAGCTCCGCCAGTTGGTGGAGCAGGGGCGGGTCAGCGGTTGGGACGACCCCAGAATGCCCACCCTCTGTGGCCTGCGCCGCCGGGGCTACACCAGCCGGGCGGTGCGGAACTTCTGTGAGCGTATCGGCGTGTCCAAGGTGGACTCCACTGTGGACTGGGCCTTTTTGGAGTCCTGCCTCCGAGACGATTTGAACGAGACTGCCCAGCGGGTGATGGCCGTTCTGCGTCCGGTGAAGCTGACCATCACCAACTATCCGGAGGGGGAGAGCGAGGAGGTCCAGGTGGAGAACAACCCCGTGGACCCCGCCGCCGGCAACCGCAGTGTGACCTTCTCCCGGCATTTGTATGTGGAGGCTGAGGACTTTTTGGAGGAGCCGGTGCCCAAGTATAAGCGCCTGTACCCCGGCGGCCCGGAGTGCCGTTTGAAGGGCGCCTACCTGATCCGCTGCACCGGCTGTGTAAAAGATGAGCAGGGACGGATCACAGAGGTTCTGTGTGAGTACGACCCGGCTTCCAAGGGCGGCAACCCCGCCGACGGACGGAAGGTGAAGGGAGCCACCATCCATTGGGTGGATGCCGCCAACGCGGTGGACGCGGAGGTGCGCCTCTACGACTACCTCTTTGCTGACCCCGCCCCGGACGCCCCCGGCAAGGACTTTTTGGAGGAGCTGAACCCCAACAGCCTGGAAGTCCTCACTGGCTGCAAGGTGGAACGGAGCTTGGCGGAGGCGCCCATGCCGGAGCGGGGCAAGTCCGCTACGGCTTATCAGTTCATGCGCCAGGGCTACTTCTGCCTGGACAACCAGGACGCTGTCCCCGGTCATCTGGTCTTTAACCGCAGCGTCTCCCTGAAGGACAGTTTCCGGGGCAAGAGCGGCAGTAAAACTTGAACAATTTGTAAACGATGGCAGACTTTTGCCGCTTTTTGACCTGGCAGTGCAAGAGAAATTGTGTTTTTCCTTGCGAAATGCGCGGAAATCTGGTATAATACCATGGATTGTTTATGAGAGGACGTTTGCAAGCGCTGAAAAAACACAGGGCGCTTGAGGGCGGTGGCGGCCTGGGACGCTGGTTTCAGACGTGGCACCGCTGGTCCCCTGAAGAGGGACCGAGTCCGAACAGTAGGAGTGTTTTCACCACTATGAAGAAAAACGAAACAAAAAACGGAAACACCAGGAACCAGGAGCTCACCAAGCAGCAGGCGGAGGACCGCATCTTTAACCGGATGCTCCTTTGGCTGGCAGGAGCCGTTGTGGTCGAGCTGATTATGCTGCTCTTCAACCGCGTCTATGTCCACGCCCGTGTCTCGGAGCTGGATGTGGTCCCGATATGGCGCACGATCCTGTTGATCCTCCTGGTGGTAGGTGTGATTCTCTTTGCGGCCTTCCTGGCCTGGGGCATCCAACTGCGTAAGGGGGACAGTCAGAGCGGTACCCTTCAGTTCATCCTGGCGGCGGGGTGTCTATGTGTAGGTGTGGGCGGTTATGCCATGCGGCAGTATACCAGCTCGGTGGCGCCGGTGGTGCTGGCTGTGGTGCCGGGGCTGGCGGTTCTGGCTATGGTGTTTTACCTGTACCAAAAGGAATTTTTCGCCTGCGCTCTGGTGGGCGGCATGGGTATCCTGGGGCTGTGGATTTACCGCATCACCTTTGGGTCCCACAACTATATCCTGTATCTGGTGGTTGCCCTGGTGATCACAGCGCTGCTTACCCTGCTTACCTGGAAGCTGCAAAAGCAGGAAGGGGTTTGGAAGTGGAAGGAGCGGGAATTTACCCTGCTCCAAAAGGATGCGGCCTACCCGGCCTATTACCTCACTGCCGTCCTGACCGTGGTGCTGCTCCTGGTCCCTATGGCCCTGGGTGCGGCGGTGGCCTACTATTCCATCTGGATCCTGGCTGCGTGGCTGCTGATCCTGGCGGTGTTCTTCACCTCTAGGATGATGTAAACGGAAGAGGTTATCAGTCTAGCTTCTCCCAAGTTTTTTAATAATTGAAATGGAAAGCTCCCGCAAATACGAGTTGTTCGTCGTTTGCGGGAGCTTTGATTTATTTCTTATTGATGATTAGAAAAAATTTGTAAAATATCTTTTGGAGACCAAACAGGCAGATTTGCTTTTTGATACCCTTTGGGGTCTCTTGTCACAATTCCATCCATCTTTTGTAGTTGTACAACAGAATATTGCACGGAATCTTCAAAATCGCTCCAGTCTAAGGCAAGTGCCTTTTGAATTTCATCTTGGGACACCGTGGCAACGGATACAACTTGCAGTAAGCGTGTCAGAAGTTCACGGGCTGCTGTGCGGTCTTTGATTTGCCGGCAGATAATATAATAAATGTCGGTGATGGCAGAAGCGGATACGTATTCTTCTACATCATCCCTTTGGACCAGAGCCAAAGTAGAAATTGCCGCTTTACAAAAAGGCGCACGATCCAATAGAACGTCCAACACTATATTTGTATCAATCAGTAGCTTCATATTTTTCAAGCCTTTCTGCCCGAAGCGCTTCCAGGGATTGGTCGGTATAGGGAACGGCACCCACCAACGATTGTATGGTCCCCATTATGTCAGCGTTCTTTTGTACGGGGACAGGATCCTCTACTGGCAGCACAATTACTTCTAATTTACGATTTTGGAATGCTTCCGGTAGTGCCATGACAGTCATCAGACTGCTTGCGTCGATGAATTCACGAATAACTTCCATGGCGGCCTCCTTTCTAAGTATATTATATACAATAATTTCTGATTTTCAAGAATATAAGAATAGGAAAACAACAAATTATTCGCATTTGTCTCTGTCGTTAGGGCGTAGACCGCCGCTCCCAGCCTACCAGCAGGCAACCACTGTCCACGGAAACCACCACAGGCTCCCCCCGGAACTGGTTGCTCACCCCCAGGGGAAAGGCGGCGGTGAGGGTGACGCCTTTGGCTTCATATTTCCCACCCTGGATGGAGACCCCCGCAGCATCCGCGCCCAGGCAGAACACCGAGAAGAGGCCCGCTGCCTGGGAAGGCAGTTGAAGGCGATCAGGCCCCTGAATGGCGGTAAAGACAAAACTCTCGTCGTGGAGCTCCCCCCGTGCCCCGGCTTTGGCCAGGTAGGCCAGGGTTTGAAGGTTTGCCAAGGTGTGGTCTAGGCGTCCGCCAGTGCCCCCGTACAGGTGGAAGCGGCGAAAGCCCCGTTCCAACCCCAGCTTCACCGCCAGCATGGTGTCGGTGTCGTCCTTTTCCGGGGGAAAGACTTGGCGGGGGATATCCTGGGGGGGCGGGACCTCCAGGGAGTCGAAGTCCCCCAACAACAGATTGGGCTGCAAACCGGCGATGCAGCAGTGTTGGTAGCCCCCGTCGGCGGCCAGAATCAGGTCACCGGGG
>CAJTQP010000067.1 GCA_910578575.1 uncultured Oscillospiraceae bacterium | reverse complement strand
TGTGGCTTTACCTTTATCGTCGGTATGCTGTGTCTGACCCAGGACTTCTCCTGTACCCGCGGCACGTTGACGTATTTTGGTTTGCCCTACCTTCTTGCGTTGATATTCTATATGTTCCAAATGTTTGGCAGGATCAAGGCCGAAAAGGGCCGGCACCTGTAAGCATCGTGAGAGCTCAATCCCCGGACGCGAAAGCGTCCGGGGATTTTTTGCGGGGGATATGTGATTCTTTTGGCTTGGGTAATTAGAATCGGCGGATACCCGAAGGTATCCGCCGATTCTTTGTGTATCATTAGGAAGAGAGAGAAAAGAAAAGAGAGGATTTTTATGATTGGCTTTTGACTACGCTATTAGGATACCATAGCGGCCCAAAGGAGAAGTGGATAATTTACTAACTTTGGGTGAACAAATTGTGAACGTTGGCTCATTGCAGTTCAATGAACTCCTCTGCGGCATAGCCCACCTGGTCCCCAAACTGGATCAGATACCACCCGTTGTACTCGTTCAGGACCACCACCTCTGCCCCGTCATAGAGCCGGGCCACGATGTTGGTCCCGGACCCCGGCTGGGCATAGACATTCAGAGAGCCCCCTTCCAGCTGCACCACTCCTGGTACGGGATTGGTGGAGGGAAAGAAGGGGATGGAGAAAAATTCCGTAAGGGCCAGGACGATGGTGCGGGCCATCTGGTCGATGTGGGTGACGATCCAGTCTGCATCCTCCACGTTGTCATGGAACCCTAGCTCCAACAGCACCGAGGGGGCGCGGGTCAGGCGGACCTCCCCCAAAGTGGTGGTACCCTGGGTGCGCACCAGGTTGGGAAGGGGATAGATGACCTTCAAGCCCTCCGCCAAAAACTCTGCTGCCGCCATTCCCCGGCTGCTGCCGGGATAGTAAAAGATGATGATGCCCCGGTTCTGTCCCGCCTGCTCCGCCCCGGAGGCGTTGCTGTGGAGGGCCAGGTGCAGGTCATAGTTCCCCTGGTTGGAGGCCTTGATGGAGGAGCCTGCGGTCATATCCGGGGTATTTCGGCTAAAGAGGATGCCGGAGGCGACGAGGTAGGGTTCCATGGCATCCGCTAGGCGGTTCATCCAGAGCTCTTCGTTGCCTACGTTGACGTAGGAGTTATATTCTTGGGTTGAGGGCGATAAGTAAATTCTAGGCATGATGCTCACACTCCTTTTCTTATAGTCTATGCACCTGCCTTCTCTCTTGCGCTTGCCCCGGCCCTGTGATAAGATAAACGGGAGAACCGGCAGGGATGGCCTGCCAGAGAGGACGAGACTATGGACCTATGTGACCGAAGGGAGATCAAGGCGCTGCTGGACCGCCACGGCTTCCGCTTTTCCAAGAGTATGGGCCAGAACTTTTTGATCGCCCCCTGGGTGCCCCAGGAGACGGCGGCGGAGAGTGGCGCGGTCCCAGGGGTGGGGGTGCTGGAGATCGGCCCCGGTATCGGCCCCCTCACCCAGCAGTTGGCCCAGAGAGGGGAGAAGGTGGTGGCGGTGGAGCTGGACCGCAGCCTCCTGCCGGTGCTGGAGGAGACCTTGGCAGGGTTGGACAACGTGACGGTGGTGCCGGGGGACATTTTGAAGCTGGACCTGGAAGCCCTCTGCCGGGAGCAGTTTCCCGATATGCCTGTGGTGGTCTGTGCCAACCTGCCCTATAACATCACCACCCCCGTGATCACGGCCTTACTGGAGAGCCGCTGCTTCCAGGCGGTGACGGTGATGATCCAGCGGGAGGTGGCCCAGCGGATCTGCGCCCAGCCGGGTACGGCGGAGTTTGGCGCCTTTACCCTCCTGTGCCAATTTTACGCCGAGAGCACCCTGCTCTACGATGTGCCTCCGGATTGCTTCTATCCCGCCCCCAAGGTGACCTCCTCGGTGATCCGTATGGAGGTGCGCCCCACGCCGCCGGTGGAGGTAGGGGATCCGGCCCTGTTTTTCCGGGTGGTCCGGGCGGCATTTGGCCAGCGGCGTAAGACCCTCTTGAACGCCCTCTATGCCAATTTCGGCCAGCAGTTGGAGAAGGAGGCCCTGCGCGAGGCGCTTCTCGCCTGCGATTTGACGGAAAACATTCGTGGGGAACGCCTTGGCTTTGAGGGTTTCGCGGAATTATCCAGAAAAATCGGTCAAATCCTTGAATCGGGAAAGAAGCCGCTTGCATAAAAAGTTGCATGGGCTTATAATGGGAGAAAGACTTCGGAACTGCTCGAAGGAGGGCGTTTGAATGGAACTGACAAAGAATCAGACCGTACTGGATTGGATCGACGCACAGGTACGGCTTACCAAGCCTGACCAGGTGGTCTGGATCGACGGCAGCGAGGCCCAGCTGGAGGCCCTGCGCCAAGAGGCCTGTGCCAGCGGTGAGCTCTATCGACTCAATGAAGAGAAGCTCCCCGGCTGCTATCTCCACCGCTCCGACCCCACCGATGTGGCCCGCGTGGAGAGCCGGACCTTTATCTGCTGTGAACGGCAGGAGGACGCCGGCCCCACCAACAACTGGATGGCCCCGGCGCAGATGTACGCCAAGCTGGAAAAGCTCTACGACGGCGCCATGAAGGGCCGGACCATGTATGTGATCCCCTATTGCATGGGCGTGGTGGGCTCCCCCTTTGCCAAATACGGCATTGAGCTTACCGATTCCATTTATGTGGTGCTGAACATGGCCATCATGACCCGCGTAGGGGAACAGGTCATGGACTACCTGGATGAACACTTTATCAAGGGCCTCCACTCCAAGGGAACCTTGGACCCGGAGGAGCGGTACATCGTGCAGTTCCCAGAGGACAACGCCATTATGTCCATCAACTCCGGCTATGGCGGCAACGTGCTCCAGGGGAAGAAATGCTTTGCCCTGCGCATTGCCTCCAACCTGGGCCGGCAGGAGGGCTGGCTAGCGGAGCACATGCTCATTCTGGGGGTGGAGAATCCCCAGGGGGAGGTGCGCTATATCACCGGTGCCTTCCCCTCCGCCTGCGGCAAGACCAACCTGGCCATGCTGATCCCCCCGGAGGGCTATCGCAAGAACGGCTGGAAGTGCTGGTGCGTGGGGGACGACATTGCCTGGTTGCGCCCCGGCCCCGATGGCCGCCTGTGGGCGGTGAACCCGGAGAAGGGCTTCTTCGGCGTGGCCCCTGGCACCAATGCCAGCTCCAACCCCAACGCCCTGGCCACCACCCAGAAGGGGACCATCTTCACCAACGTGGCCTTGAACCGGGACGACGACACCGTGTGGTGGGAGAAGCTGGATAAGAATCCTCCCCACAATGCCCTGGATTGGATGGGCAACCCCTGGAGCCCGGAGACTGCCCAGGGTCCCGCTGCCCATCCCAACTCCCGCTTCACCGCCCCGGCGGAGAACTGCCCCTGCATTTCCTCGGAATTTAACAACCCCCAGGGGGTGCCCATCTCCGCCATGATCTTTGGCGGCCGCCGGGCCAAGACGGTGCCCCTGGTGTATCAGTCCCGCAGCTGGCAGCATGGGGTGTTTATGGGCTCCATCATGGGTTCGGAAAAGACCGCTGCGGCGGAGGGGACCGTGGGGGAGACCCGCCGGGACCCCATGGCCATGCTGCCCTTCTGCGGCTACCACATGGCCGACTATTGGCAGCACTGGCTGGACATGGAGGAGACCGTGTCCAACCCGCCGAAAATCTTCAACGTGAACTGGTTCCAAACCGACGACCAGGGCAACTTTATCTGGCCCGGCTTTGGGGAAAACCTGCGGGTACTGGAGTGGATTTTGAAGCGCTGCTTCAACGAAGTAGACGCCCAGGAGACCGAGATCGGCTACCTGCCCAAGCCTGAGGATGTGAACCTGGAGGGCGTAGACGTGGACCGGGAGACCCTGGCCAAGCTGCTCACCGTGGACCGGGCCCGCTGGCAGGAGGAAGTGGCCGGGATCAAGACGTTCTATGAACAGTTTGGCGACAAGCTGCCCAAGGCTCTGATCCAGGAACTGGAGGGGCTGGAAGCCCGGCTGAAGGGCTGACCCAGGGGAGAGGCTATGCGCATTTTGGGCATTGACCCCGGCTATGCCATCGTGGGCTTTGGTATCTTGGACGCCGTCCAGGGGCAGGCCCGACTGCTGCGCTGCGGGGCCATCAATACCCCAGCGGGGGTGCCCATGCCCCTGCGCCTGGTCCAGATTCAGGAGGACATGGAGACCTTGATCCGTGACTTCTCTCCGGATGTTATGGCCATAGAGGAACTGTTTTTTAACACCAACGTCACCACCGGCATCGGCGTGGCCCAGGCCCGTGGTGTGATTCTAGCCGCCGCTGCCCGGCTTGGGGTGGGGATTTACGAATACACTCCCTCCCAGGTGAAGCAGGCGGTGGTGGGCTACGGCAAGGCGGAGAAACGGCAGGTGATGGACATGACCAAGCGTCTGCTCCATCTCCCTGCCGTCCCCAAGCCGGACGACGCGGCGGACGCGGTGGCCATCGCCCTGTGCCACGCCCGTTCCAACACCTCCCGCCTGGCGGGATTTCGATAGAGAAGGAGGCAGGCCCACCTGTGTTTTACTACCTGAAAGGGACCGTGGGGCATTTGGCACCCAACCTGGCAGTTTTAGACTGCGGCGGGGTGGGCTTCGCCTGCCATACCACCAGCTATACCCTCTCCTATCTGAAGGTAGGGGAGGAGGCCAAGCTCTATACCTACCTGAATGTCCGGGAGGATGCCCTGGAGCTGTTCGGCTTTGCCACAGACAATGAGCGAAGCTGTTTTCAAATGCTCATCGGCATCTCTGGGGTGGGGCCCAAGGCGGCCCTGTCCATCCTCTCTGCCACCACACCGGAGGGCCTAGCCACTGCCATCATCACCGGCAACGAAAAGGCCCTCACCGTGGCCCAGGGGATTGGGAAGAAGATTGCCCAGCGTATCATCCTGGAGCTGAAAGACAAGTTGGCCAAGGGCCAACTGCCCACAGAAGGGGAGCGGGGGGGCGTTGCCGTCACGGTGATCCCCCAGGACAAGGCCTCGGAGGCCGCCGCCGCCCTGGCGGTGTTGGGCTATGGGCCGGGGGAGATCAGCGTAGCCTTGAAGGGGCTGGAGCTGGAGGCCCTCTCCTTGGAGGAAATCGTCCGCCAGGCCTTGCGCCGGATGATGAAGTGAGGGGGCGGGCCTGTTGAGTATCGACTTTTCCCAGGAAGAGAGCCAGACCCCACTGGTGACCACCTCCCTTTTACAGGAGGACGGGGCGGAGGGGAGCCTGCGCCCCAAGAGCTTGCAGGAATATATTGGCCAAAAGAAGGCCAAAGAGAACCTGTCCATTTTCATTGACGCGGCCAAGCTCCGCCAGGAGCCCTTGGACCATGTGCTCCTCCACGGCCCGCCGGGCCTGGGGAAAACCACCCTCTCCGGCATCATCGCCAACGAGATGGCGGTAAATATTCGCATCACCTCCGGTCCTGCCATTGAGAAACCGGGGGATTTGGCCGCGCTGTTGACCAATTTGAACGAGAACGATATCCTCTTTGTGGATGAAATCCACCGGCTCAACCGGGCCGTAGAGGAGATTTTATACCCGGCCATGGAGGATTACGCCATTGATATCATCATTGGCAAAGGCCCCTCTGCCAACTCCATCCGGCTGGATTTGCCCAAATTCACCCTCATCGGGGCCACCACACGGGCGGGACAGCTCTCTGCCCCCCTGCGGGACCGCTTCGGGGTGATTCTCCGCCTGGAGCTGTACAGCCCAGAGGAGCTGACCCAGATCATCACCCGCAGCGCCGGTATCTTGAACGTGCCCATTGAGGAGGCCGGGGCGGCGGAGATCGCCCGCCGGGCCAGGGGCACCCCCCGTATCGCCAACCGTCTCCTGCGCCGGGTGCGGGATTTTGCCCAGGTCCGGGCGGGGGGCGTCATCACCCAGGGGGTGGCGGACCAAGCCCTCACCGCCCTGGAGGTGGACCACCTGGGGCTGGATGAGGTGGACCGGCGGATGCTGCGTAGCATCATCACCCACTACGGGGGTGGTCCTGTGGGACTGGAGACCTTGGCGGCTACTGTGGGGGAGGAGGCGGTGACCCTGGAGGACGTCTATGAACCCTACCTGATGCAAATGGGTTTCCTCACCCGGACCCCTAGGGGACGCTGTGTGACTCCCCAGGCGTATGCCCATCTGGGACTACCCTTTCAGGGGCAGGAACAGTTGCGTTTATAGTTGAAAATAAGGCCAAAAGAGAGCTTTGGATGGAAGAAATTGCGAAGTTGGCGGAAAAAGTTACACAAATGGGGGAACTTTTTTTGAAAATTTCGTATAAACTTGATAATTCTCTTGACTTCTACACGGAATTGCTCTATAATCAGAGTTGAAAAAATATGGATACTGCGCACGTTACCAACAACAGTATGACAGATGAGCAGCTCTGCGCCCAGGCCGCAAACGGCGACCGGAGCGCGGAAGAGACCTTGGTGCTTCGGCACGCCCGTTTGGTCCGCGTCTGTGCCCGCCCCTTCTTTTTGGCAGGGGGGGACAGTGAGGATCTGCTTCAAGAGGGCATGATGGGTCTGCTCACGGCCATCCGGGAGTTCCAGGAGGGCCGTGGGGCCAGCTTTCGTACCTTTGCCGCGCTGTGCGTCCGCCGCCGGATCATCTCCGCGGTGCGCACCGCCGCTGGCGGAAGGCATCTGCCGCTCAACAGCGGAGTGTCCCTGGAACCAGCCCTCTTTTTGGCGAACCAGGATTTGGCTCCCCTTGGCATGGCATACCGCAGACAGGAAAACCCAGAGGATGTTGTGATCCACCAGGAGGATCTGAGCGCATTGGAGGCGGCCATTCAAAGCCGCCTGACCGACCTGGAATCCCAAGTCCTTGCGCTGTATCTCAGCGGGTCTTCCTATTCTGAGATTGCCAAAGAGGTATCAAGGTCCACAAAATCGGTGGACAACGCTGTGCAGCGCATCCGGCGCAAGATCGCACAGTATTTATCCCGCGGCGGTTACAGCGAAAGCTGATCGCATATTTTATCTGACCCAAGCAGGGCCATCAAGTCAAAGAGAGGATTATAAGCATGTACGAAGACAAGACCTTAGTATGCAAAGAGTGTGGAAATGAGTTTGTGTTCACTGCGGGTGAGCAGGAATTCTATGCAGAGAGAGGCTTCCAGAACGAGCCCCAGCGCTGCAAGGCCTGCCGTGACGCCCGTAAGGCCGCTTCCCGCGGCCCCCGCGAGTACTTCACCGCAGTCTGCGCGTCCTGTGGCAATGAGGCACGGGTTCCCTTTGAGCCCAAGTCCGACCGCCCCGTATACTGCAGCGAATGCTTTGCTCGCATGAGAGAAGCTTAATTTGCGACACGAAAAGAGAGGGATGCCAGAGTTTCTGGCATCCCTCTCTTTTGGCTTGTCAAAGGGGTGAAAATGTGAAGCGCGATGTGACCGATAGAGCTGCGGCTGTTCATGGTGAAAATACAAAGGCCGTATAGCAGCTCAGCTGCTATACGGCCTTTCGGCATGGTGCCGGTGGTGGGACTCGAACCCACACGATGTCGCCATCAACGGATTTTGAGTCCGTCACGTCTACCAATTCCATCACACCGGCAGGCACTGGAATGATTATACAACAGCTTGCGCCAGTTCGCAAGGGTTTTTCTATAAAAATTTTGCAAGAAACCATAGGAAATCAAAAATAAATATGGTATGATGAAGGGAAACCTGAATGATTTGGCGGCTGGAGGGTTCTCTGGTTCCGGCCGCTGTCCTCTCCCGCCCCAAAAGGGAGGGGAATAAGAGCCAACGGAAAGGAGCGGAACCATGAAAAAAGTGCTGGTTTTGGAGGACGAGGCAAATATTCGCAGCTTCGTGGTAATCAACCTGAACCGGGCAGGCTATGAGACCATTGAGGCGGCCACCGGTGAGGAGGCCCTGGAGCAGCTTCGGCTGAATCCCGATGTGCGGGTGGCCCTGCTGGACATCATGCTCCCGGATATGGACGGCTTTGAGGTCTGCCGGCGCATCCGCGCGGGGAACACCAAGATCGGCATTATCATGCTCACCGCCCTCTCCCAGGAGATGGACAAGGTCACCGGCTTCATGACCGGGGCCGACGACTATGTGACCAAACCCTTTTCCCCCTCGGAGCTCACCGCCCGCATCGACGCTCTCTACCGCCGCATTGGCGGGGATACGCTGGACGACGGGGAGATCCAACAGCCCCCCTTCGTCCTGAACACCCGCAAGCGCACCCTGGAGAAAAACGGCCAGCGGGTGAAGCTCACCCAGGTGGAGTTTGCCATCATGCGTATGTTTATGGAGAACCCCGGCAAGGCCCTGGCACGGGAGGAGATCCTAAAGGCCGTCTGGGGGGAGAACTACATCGGCGAGTTGAAGATCGTGGATGTGAACATCCGCCGCCTGCGGGTGAAGATCGAGGACGAACCCACCAGCCCCACCTTCATCACCACGATATGGGGTTATGGCTATAAGTGGGAATTTTAAGATGGTCCTGCAACGAATCGAGACTGTCCTGTCTAAAATCCTAGACAAAATCCCTTTCATCCAGGCCAAGGGCATCCGGCGGCGGTGGTTGCTCAACAGCGTCAGCTTCCTGGTGGTGATTTTGGCGGTGATGGTGATTGCCTTCTCCGCCGTGATCCGCAGCTACTACGACAGTGATGTTCTAACAGACGTGGAGGGTAAGGCCACCACCGCCTCCAACTACTTCACCATCTATTCCAGCGGCACCCCCCCGGAGGAGCGGGACGCCCTGGCCCGGAATTATATCGAAACCTATGAGCGGGACGGGGAGGAGGAGATGCAGCTCCTCAGCCCCCAGGGGGACGTGGTCCTCAGCACCAACCCGGCCACCCCGGCGGGCACCCTGCCGGACACCGAGGAGCTGGCCAAGGCGGCCCAGGACCAGACCATGTGCTCCTGGCGGGGCAAGACGGAGCTGTCCGACGGGCGGGTCACCGCCGCCACCGCCCCCCTCATCTATGACGGCGAGCTCTACGGCTTCGCCCGCTGCGTGGTTTCCATGCGCATGGTGGACCAGCACGTCACCATCCTCACCCTGGCGGGGGTGGCTCTGGCGGCGGGGATCCTGGTGCTGGTGTATATCTCCAACATCTACTTCGTCCGCTCCATCGTGGACCCGGTGGAGAACATCACCGTCATCGCCCAGCGCATCGCCACGGGAAGCTATGGGATCCAACTGGAAAAGAAGTTCGACGACGAGATCGGGGACCTCACCGACGCCATCAACGACATGTCCATCCGCATCAAGGAGGCGGAGAGCATGAAGTCGGAGTTTATCTCCTCTGTCTCCCACGAGCTGCGCACCCCCCTCACCGCCATCACCGGCTGGGCTGAGACCATCATGGGGGGCGAGGCCAGGGACGAGTCCGATGTCCGCAAGGGCATGGGTATCATCGCCAGCGAGGCCCGGCGGCTCTCCGGCATGGTGGAGGAGCTGTTGGAGTTCTCCCGCATCGAAGACGGCCGCTTCACCCTCTCTGTGGAGCCCATCGACATCAAGGCGGAGCTGGAGGACGCGGTGTACACCTACCACGAATTTTTGGCAGGGGAGGGCATCGCCGTCTACCACGAGGACTGCGAGGAGGAGTTCGACCCCATCCCCGGCGACCCGGACCGGCTGCGGCAGGTCTTTTGCAACCTGTTGGACAACGCCGCCAAGCACGGCGGCGCGGGGAAGCGCATCGACACCGCCATCTATCCCGACGGTAGCGACGTGGTGATTACCGTCCGGGACTACGGCCCCGGCATTCCCCCGGAGGAGCTGCCCAACGTGAAGTATAAGTTCTACAAAGGCAGCGCCACCGCCCGCGGCAGTGGCATCGGTCTGGCGGTGTGCGACGAGATCATCTCCCGGCACAACGGGGAGCTGAACATCCTCAACGCCGAGGACGAGCAGGGGGGCTGCGTGGCGGAGATCCGCCTGCCCATGGGGATCACCAGCCGCTAGGCACCCTGTACCCAATCGAGATAATAGGAGAAACTATGAAGCAAACACAAACCCAAGCACCGGAGGAAGCCTGCGGCTTCCGCACCACCATCGGCGGACAGGCACTGCTAGAGGGCATCCTGATGCGGGGCCCCAAGAAGCAGGCCATTGTCGTTCGCAACCAGGAGGGCGGGCTGGAGATCCGAGAAGAGGAGCTCAAGCTCATCAAGGACCGCTACCCCATCCTAGGTGTGCCCTTCATCCGAGGGGTCGTGACCTTCCTGGACTCCATGGTCAAGGGGGTGAAAGCCCTCATGTGGTCCGCGGAGTTCTACCCGGAGGAGGAGGAAGCGGAACCCAGCCGGCTGGAACAGTGGATCGAGAAACACTTTGGCAGCGAGGCGCTGATGAAGTGGATCATTGCCATCGCCGTACTGGCGGGGCTGGGCTTTGCCATCGCCCTGTTCATCATCCTGCCCACCCTGGCCACCTCCGCTCTGCTCTACTTTGCACCGGACGCCCCCATGTGGCTGCGGAACCTATTGGAGGGCATCATCAAGCTGGTGATTTTCTTCATTTATATGATCCTCTGTTCCCGGCTCAAGGACATCAAGCGGACCTTCCGCTACCACGGGGCGGAGCATAAGACCATCTTCTGTTACGAACGAGGGCTGGAGCTCACTGTGGAGAACGCCCGCGCCATGCCCCGGCATCATCCCCGCTGCGGCACCAGCTTTCTGGTGGTGGTCATCATCATCGCCGTGCTGGCCTCCTGCGTGGTGTTCGCCCTGCCTGGGGTGCGGGACGTGGCAGAAAATCCCATCATCCGCATCCTGCTGCATTTGGCCATGCTGCCCATCATCGTGGCCGTGACCTATGAGCTCAACCGCTTCATCGGGCGGCACGACAACCCCATCACCCGCGTCCTGGCTGCACCGGGACTGTGGATGCAGAATTTTACCACCTTCGAGCCGGACGACTCCATGCTGGAGGTGGCCATTCAGGCCCTCAACCTGGTCCTGCCGGAGCAGAAGGGCGAGGACGCCTGGTAAAAGAACTGGTATAGAAAAAGACGAGGTGAATTTACCGTGGCCTTCACCTACCACGATTTGAAATTTCATGCCCGCAACGCCCTCAAGGCAGTGGGATTGGAGAACGCCGGCCTGGAAGCGCGAGAGATCCTCTGCGTGGCCAGCGGCAAGACCAAGGAGGAGCTCCTCCGGGACCAGGACCTCTATGTCAACGACGACTTCATCAAGCGCGTGGGGGACATGGTGGACCGCCGCCGGGAGGGGGTGCCCCTGGCCTACGTACTGGGGGAGTGGTCCTTCCGGAGCTTGACCCTGGATGTGAACCCCGCCGCCCTGATTCCCCGGCAGGAGACGGAGATCTTGGCCCAGTTGTCCATCGACTGGTTACAGGAGCGGGAGGAGGAGGAACACCTCCGGGTGCTGGACCTGTGCGCCGGGACGGGCTGTGTGGGCCTGTCCATTGCCGCGGAGGTGAAAAACACGCGGGTGGTGCTGGTGGATGCCAGCCCGGAGGCCCTGGACCTGTGCCGCCGGAACGTCCGCCGGAACCGCCTGGGGGCGAGGGCCATCCACATGAGGGGGGACGCCTTGCAGGCCCCCAACGCCGCCCTGGGGCTCTTTGACCTGCTGGTGTGCAATCCCCCCTATATCCCCAGCGGGGATATTCCCGGCCTGGACCCCTCGGTGCGGGATTTTGAGCCCCATATCGCCCTGGACGGTGGCGCCGACGGCTTGGATTTTTACCGCTCTGTCACAGAGCTGTGGACCCCGCTGCTCCATCCCGGCGGGCACATCCTCTTTGAGGTGGGCATTGGCCAGGCGGAGCAGGTGGCCATGCTGTTAAAGCGCCGGGGCTGCAAGCAAATTCGCATCACGCGGGACCTGGCCCATATCCCCAGGGTGGTGGAGGGGACCATCCCCTATATTCTAAAAGACGACGCGGAAGCAGAGACCCAGGAGGAGACATAAATGGCAGAGAAAAAAAAGACGGTGGAGGCCGCCGCCCCCGCTGCGGATAAGAAAAAAGCCCTGGAAACCGCCATGGCCCAGATCGAGCGGACCTATGGCAAGGGCTCCATCATGCGCCTGGGGGACAACACCAAGGTGCAGGTGGAGAGCATCCCCACAGGCTCCCTGGCCCTGGACCTGGCCCTGGGGATCGGCGGGGTGCCCCGCGGGCGCATCGTGGAGATTTACGGGCCGGAATCCTCCGGGAAAACCACCCTGGCCCTGCACATCGCCGCCGAGGCCCAGAAGCGGGGGGGCGAGGTGGCCTTCATCGACGCCGAACACGCCCTGGATCCGGTCTACGCCCGTGCCCTGGGGGTGAACATCGACAACATGCTCATCTCCCAGCCGGACACCGGGGAGCAGGGCCTGGAGATTTG
>CAJTQP010000066.1 GCA_910578575.1 uncultured Oscillospiraceae bacterium | reverse complement strand
TGCCGTTTTGTTACAAAAAGCTGTACTTTTTTGTAACATAGTAATTTACTGTAATCTATACCAAATATAGCACAAAACAAACAGAATTTCAACAGGGGATAGCGTCATTTTAGGTCAAATTTCGGTTACAAAAAAGTACAGCTTTTTGTAACAAAACGGCAAGGAGCCACAGAAATGGAAGCACGCAGCTCTTCCCCGGCCCGCCCCGCCAGCGAGGCGTCCCCCAAGGCCGGACACAGCCGGAAAAAGCTGGATATCAAAGGTCAGCGGTACGGAAAACTAACGGTGCTAGAGCCTGCGGAAAACGTAGGCAACCGCACCGCCTGGCTGTGCCGCTGTGACTGCGGCCAAGAGACCGTGGTGACCACCCGCCGCCTGCGCAGCGGCCGTACCGTGAGCTGCGGCTGCGTCCACGACGCAGGCATCGGGGCCCACCTGACTTACATAGACGGCACCTGCGTGGAGATGCTCCAGGCCAAAACCATCCGCAAAAACAACACCAGCGGCGTGCCCGGCGTGGAGTGGCGCTCGTCCAAGAACCGCTGGCGGGCTACCATCTGCTTCCAAGGCACCCGCCACTACCTGGGCAGTTACCACCGCTTTGAGGACGCGGTGAACGCCCGGAAGCGGGCAGAGGAAGCTCTGCACGACAAGTTTTTGGATGAATTTGCCCAGGCCAATGGCCAGGGTTGATTCATAAAAACGCAGGAGAGGAGGATGCCCTTATGACCGATCCACCTGGCACGATGCCCGCCGCTGATGCGACACCGGCGGCGGCGGGCTGGCGGCGTTGGCCGTGACACGGTGTCCTTTGGCAAACCATTGGAAACAGTGGGACGCAAAGCCCGGAGCTAAGGCAAACACCCCAAGCTTGCTATGCTCGACCGGCTGCACTTGGCAAACCACGGGAAATCGTGGGACGCAAAGCCAGGAGCTAAGGCAGACACCCTAAGGTGCTATGCTCGACCGGCTGCATTTGGCAAACTGCGGGAAACCGCAGGACGCAAAGCTAGAAGCTAAGGCGCCCGACACAGACCTCTTCGCCAAAGGGGGACCCTGCGCGGCGCTATGCTAGCCCGGCTACCGGATAACTTTGCATCCGAATTTGCAAAGAGAGGAAGAATAACCATGAAAAAGAATTTGAACGCTTTGGGAAAACGCGCCCTGGCGCTGTTGGTTGTCCTCACCATGTGCGTAAGTCTGCTTCAGGTCACCGCCTTTGCGGCGCCTGAGGACGTGACCTCGACCGAGACTAAGACCGAACAGCCCGGAGGCTCGAACGATTCTGGCTCCGCAGGACCGGAACAGCCCGCAGGTCCGAGTGATTCTGGTTCCACAGAACCGGAACAGCCCGCAGGTCCGAGCGATTCTGGTTCCGCAGGACCGGAACAGCCCGCAGGTCCGAGCGATTCTGGTTCCACAGAACCGGAACAGCCTGCAGGTCCGAGCGATTCTGGTTCCACAGGACCGGAACAGCCCGCAGGTCCGAGTGATTCTGGTTCCACAGGACCGGAACAGCCTGCAGGTCCGAGCGATTCTGGTTCCGCAGGACCGGAACAGCCCGCAGGTTCGAGCGAGCCTAGTTCTACAGGATCGGAACAGTCCACGCCTACTCCTACGCCCACAAAAAAGCCTCTGGTAACGGCTCCTATGTCTCCTGCTGTGACGAATCCTGCTGGTGCTCTCGATTATATTGTGAACACTTTCACGACGCAGAAGAAATGCCCTGATTGTGGCGCTGACACCTATACAAAGGGTGATTATACTGGTTGCACAAATTGCTCTTGGAATACTACGACGCAGAAGCCCTCTGAGTCTACGCATACGTGCACTTTCAACCAGGCAACTGACCGGTGCGAATGCGGTGAGCTTAACCCGAAACATATCCACGACTTTGGCGAGGACAACAAGTGCAGGTGTGGCGAGCAGCACGAGCACGACTGGAAGTATGCCCCTGAGTACTATGAGTCTTTTACCCATACCAAGTATTGCGCTACTTGTGGTGAGAAAGTAAAAGAAGCCTGCACCAAGTCGGTGGTTACTGAGTATGGGCAGAAAATCTCTAAGTGCAACCTGTGCAACTACTGGAATGAGCCTTATGTGGAGCATGAGCACAAGTGGGATACATGGGTGCCCGATGAGAAGGGTCATCACGTGCAGAAGTGCACTGATCCCACTTGTAAGGCAGAGCGGGAGGAAGAATGCCAGCCCGAAGCAAGGCCTGACGGCACGGTTGTGTGCCCCACCTGTGGTTGGGTCAAGTTCGACGACGGCAAGCCCGGCGTTGATGACCAGTGCAAGGATGGCCATACGCTTGGTAACGTTTATACGTCCAACGGCGATTATAGTCACTCGGTTGAGTGTATGGTGTGCCACACTAAAGTTACACAGAGATGTGAGATGGATACACTGTATATTGATGGCAAGCCCGTGACCCACTATTGCAACATTTGCGGTCAGCAAAAGCCAATCTATGGCGACGTCTACTGCAAAGATGAGAATGGTCACAAGTTCGAGGAGACGAACCAGGTTCTCAGTGAGGACGGCAAGTCTGTGCTTACCACTCAGACCTGCAAGATTTGCGGGTTGGTTAAAATCCAGGAAATCTGCCACTCCCCCAGCACTGTGATTGTCCATTACGTATATGCGGATGGCAAGCAAGCCCTCCCGGACGCTACTCAGTCTGTGATTGCGGGCATGCCCTACTTGATTACATCTCCGACTATTGAAGGGTATACACCTGATAAAGCCATCATTTCTGGTACCTGTGAGGACGGCAAGGGCGCTGAGTTTACTGTAACCTACACGAAGGTTGACACTTACACCCTGACCATCAAGTATGAGTTTGTGGGTGGAGGCGAAGTTTTCGAAGCGTATGTGGCACAGCTCGAAGCGGGCGAGGCGTATAACGTGCCCTCTAAGGAACTTCTCGGCTACACGCCGGAAAAGGAAATCGTTAGTGGCACAATGCCTGCGGCGGATGAGAAAGTCACTGTTAAGTACACGCTCGACAAGTACACCTGGACCATCAACTATGTGGATCAGAACGGCAATAAGCTCTTTGATTCTGCTGTGAGAGGCTTTGATGTGACAAACATTAAATCTTTGGAGGGTGTATCGTCCCCCACGCAGAAGGGCTACACTGCGGATAAGACATTCGTGTCTGCGCCTACCGCGTTGGATAATGTTACTGTCGATGTGGTGTATACCCTCAGCGCAGACTTCAACCTGACTGTCATTCACCGCTATGTGGGCAGAGATGGCACTGTCATTGAAGTGACACAGGATCTGGGTAAGCGTCAAATTGGTGATCAGTATACCACAAGCTCCGTGGCGCGGGAGGGATATACCCTTTCCGCAACCCCGGATAACGCCAACGGTGTCTTCGGTGACCAGGACGTGACAGTGACCTATGTGTACAACGCTAACGCTCCCAGTGGCGGTGGCGGCGGTGGCGGGACGACGCCTACGCCTCGTCCTGAGGATCCGGAGCCTCCCGTTAATGTCCCCGATCCCGACGTGCCCCTGGTGCCCGGCCCCGATGAACCCGACACGCCTGTGACACCCGATCCCGGACCCGGCGATGTTGACATCGACGATCCCGACGTGCCCTTGGCACCCAACCCGGATGTTCCTGGGGACGTCGACATTCCTGACACCGACGTCCCCACAACCAGCAAGCCCAACAATCCCAGCAAGCCTGCGGTGAAGAACCCCGCCCCTCAGACCAGCACCCTGACTGAGATCGAGGACGAGGATGTTCCTCTGGCAGCAGTTCCCCAGACCGGCGACAACTCCGGCGCATGGATCGCCGCTGCGATCTTGGCAGCCTGCGGCCTGGTGGTTCTGGGCAAGAAGCGCGAAGAAGCGTAATTCCCAAAAGAGAATTTCATCGCAAACACCCAAACCCAGCAAAGGGACAGCCGGGACCGCAAGGCCCCGGCTGTCCTTTGATCCAAGAAACAACAGAGCGACGGACCAAACATCCGTCGCTCTTATTTTATCAGGTTTACCGCCCCTCAACGTCCTCAATCAACGGCGGCAACTGCGAGATCATATTGTCCATATCCTCAAACATGGCGCTCTTGGTGGTCCCCAAGCTGCTGGCCCGCTTGATGTGCTTGATGACCTCCTGATACTGGTCCTTGATCTGGTCAAAGAACTGGAGGATATTTTGCAGCTCCCCCTGAGACTCCTGGATCACCCCGGAGATGGCCGACTGCACGTCCAAGGCCCCCTCCGCCGCCGAGATGATCTGGCGGAAGTTCTCCTCCGTCTGGGCCACGATGCCCACGCCCTGGCCCAGGGTCTGCTGAGAGCTGTTGATGCTGTCGCTGAGCTCTCCGGCCCGCAGCTCCACGTCGTTGACCCCGCCGTTGACCTCCTTGGCCAGCACCACGATCTCCTCCGCCAGCTGCTTCACGTGCTCCGCCACCACGGCGAAGCCCCGGCCCTCCACCCCGGCCCGCGCGGACTCGATGGAGGCGTTGATGGCCAGGATGTTGGTCTGGTCGGCAATGGACACGATCTTGCCCATGCACTTCTGAATGCCCCGGATGGCGGTCTGGAGCTGGCTAAAGATCCCCGCCATCTCGTCGTAAGAGGCCTGGATGTTCATGGAGGTGGCCGTCAGGGCATCCATCTGCCCCTGGGCCTGGTCCACCGCCTCCGCCACCTGGCCCCGCACCTGGGAAAAGCCCTCGGCGGTCTGGTCGATGTGGGCGAAGGAGCCCCCCAGCTCCTGCAATTTCTCCTGGAAGTGGTCTGCCTCGTTCAGCACCCCGGTAAAGGAGCTGTTGACCATGCTCAACTCAAAGAGGGAGGCCACTTCCTTTTCCACCAGCTCCTTCTGGTAGCCCTTCAGGCTGTCGGCCACGTGGAGCACCGGAGAGAGCCCGGTTTTCTCTGGGGCCGTCTGGACCTGCGCTGGCTGCTGGCGGGTCTTTTCTGCAAATAACATCGGTGAATCCTCCCTTATTCAAAGACCACACAGGTCATGGACTGGTTGACAAAGCGGTCATTGTAGTGCTCCCCATAGCCCACGAAACCAGCGTGGTTGCCCAGAGCCGCCATTGCCTGCAAATACTCCCGCATATACCCCTGCTCCGAAAACAGCTTGTAACGGAACAGACAGTTCACGGAAAAGACCGCAGAGCGCCGGGGGAAGTCCTGGCAGATTTGGCGGATGGTGTCCTGGGTGATGGCCCGGTAATCCCCCAACTCCAGGAGAATGAGCACGTCGGAGTCGTTGACCTGCCGGAAGCAGGCCAAGGCGTTGCCCTGGACCTCCTTGATGGAGATGATGCAGGTGTCGTCCCCGTTGATCTTCCCAAAGGGGTTTTGGAAGGTGCGGGTGAGAATCTCCTGGTCGGTGACGTGGAGGATGCTCTGATACACCTGCTTGGCAGGGCGGCCATTGAGGGAACCCAGGACGTAGTTGGCCCGGTCTGTGTTGGAGGCGATGAAGCGGTAGTTCCCCAACTGGTGGTAGATGTTCTCCTTATAGGTCTTGACCCGGCCGTGGAGGTTGCGCACCAGGCCGTAGGCCACCCCGTCGGGATACACCCGCCCGTTGGCGGAGACCCGCCCCTGGTCGCCGGTGCCCCCCACCAAAGAGATACCCTGCTTGCGCAGGGCGGTGTGGATGGTGGTGAGGACGCAGGCGTCGTTGCCGCTGCAAAAGTCAATGCACACGGTGTCCTCTCTGGACCCGCCCACCCGCTGCATATCCTGCTCCAGGCGGTGGATGTACTTCACCGGCATAGTGGAGGCGTGCTCCAACACATTGGCGGCGGCGGTGACGCCGTCGGAAAAGGCGATGACCCCCACGCCGTTCTCTACGATGCCGGTCTGATAGCTCATCCCGATGCAGCCGATGCTGGGGACCTTGGGAAAAAGCCGCTCCAGGGTGTGGACGTGGTCTTCAAACTGGGCATCGTTTGATAACAGCATTATAAATTGGGGGCTGTGAAGTCCGCGGACGGCTTCCTCCAAATTTCCCCGTTGGCTCATACCAAAAAACTGTTTCATGCTGCTGTCTCCCTTATGATATTTTATGTGGTTTGATTATACTGTATCGTCCCCACCCTGTCAATATATGACTTGTCCCGTCACCTTAGTCGATGGCCACCCGGATGCCCCCAGAGCGCTCCGAGGGCTGGACGATCACCGTCACCGGCTGGCCCCCGTCCCACTCGAAGGTGTAAGACTCCCCAGAGGCCTGGCCGATGAAGGTTTTCCAGTTCAGGTCTGTCTTGATCTGGGGGTCGCAGTGCCCCTGGCCGATCCAGCAGATCACCGCGTCGGGGTCCACCGCCAGGGTGGTCCTGCTGACCTGGTTGCTCAGCACTAAGGGGTTGCCGTCAGAGAGCACCGCCACGCAGGCGTTCTTCCCCTTCCCCGTGAGGGTGGAGGTGGCCAGCCCCTTCTGGGACAGGATGCCCTTGCCCAAAAAGCGCACCTGATAGTCGCAGTCCTGGGTAAAGGCCAGAATGTTTTCCGACTCCACCGAGATGGTCTCCCCATAGGCCAGCTGATAGATCACCACGTGCTGGCCCAGGTTGGCGTAGTAGGTCACGGAGTCCCCGCTCATGGTGACTTTCATCAGGGGCAGGTTTTCCCCCGCCACCCGGCGGATCAGGGAGCCCAGGGCCGCCTGGGCCAGGCTCTCCTGGGGCCCCAGCAGGACCTTTTCAAAGCGGTAGTTCTTACCGGGGCTCTCCCCGGCGATGAAGGCCCCTGCCTTGGTGAAGAGCACGTCGTTGCCCTGGCAGGTGACCTTTAAGGTCAGCTCGTTCAAGGTTTCAAAGGTAAGCATGGTTTCCTCCCCCAATCAGCATAGTTCCACGCCGTAGATGGCGCACTGTCCCGCCAGGTCCTGGTGCACACCATTCCCAACGGGGTTGAATTTCCATTGGCCCTTGTGGAGATATAGCTCCCCCAGGGTCATGGAGGTCACAGTCGGATAGTACTCCTCCAGCCGGTAGCTCAAAAGCTCCCGGCCTCCCTGGTCCAGCAGCCGCAGATAGGCGTCCTTCAGCATCCCGAAGTGGAGATTTTTGTCAAAGGCCTGGTCAATGGTCAGAACGAACACGATCTTCTGGACACGGGGGTCCAGCCGCCCCAGATCCACCGAGAGGCTCTCCCGGTCCTGCCCGCCGCTCTCCTGGCGGAAGCGGACGCTGCCCTCCGGGCTCTGGACCTGGCCGTAAAAGACGAACCACTCGTCCCCAGGGACCCGGTTGCGTGCATCCACCAGAAAGGCGGAGGCGTCCACGTCACAGCGCTGGTCCGAGACGTTCCACCCAAAGCAGACCCGGAGGGTTTCGTTCCCCTGGACCGCCAGGGCCGTCTTTTGCCCCTTCCGCAAAGGGTGTTGCAACGCCGGGATGGCCATGGGCGCCACTGTCGGAGATGCCGCTACCGGAGGCGGGGGAGGTGCCGGGGGTGCCGCAGGCCGGGCCACCGGGGCAGGGGAGGGGGCCGGCCTGGCGGGCGCCTGCTGCCGGGGTGCTGCCTCCCGCCGGGGCGGGGGAGACGCGGCGGCGGAAGTCCGCCCACCCTGCCCCTTGCCGTTCAGGCTTAGGATCGTGTCCCTGGATAGGGGCTGGGTGCATTTCTTGTTTAAGGAGGCCAGCGACTCCCGGCGCAGCGGGGGCGCGGTCCTGTTTTGCAGTTCACGAAATTCCATCTTGCTCCCTCCCGTTCATACGTCGGATAGCTGCCGGATCAAGCCGCAGACCTTGTAGTTCCCCAAGGGGACCTGGCTGACTTCCCAGGGGACCTGCTTCTCCTGCGCCAACTGCCGCAAATGCCGCAGGTCCTCCCCGCCGTCAAAGGCCGGGTTCACGATGACCTTCCAGGGGAGACGGCGCAGCAGCACCCGCGTGGCCTCCCCGATGCCCGGCTTGATGAGGTTGATGTCCTGAATGCCATAGCAGGCGGCCACGGCCCGTACCACCTCCATCCCCTTGGGCCCTGTGGGCGTGGGATCCCACAGGGGGAGGTTGGGGTCAAAGCATTCCGTAATGCGGTCCAAAAACTGCTGGGACAAATCCTCTCCCGCCAGGGCCCCATAGTAGGCCGCCCCGTGGAAATCCTGGGGGCCGATGAGATCCGGCCGCAGAAAGGTCCGGCTCAGCAGCCCCGTCACCGTGGCGTTGAGACAGGAGGAGGGGATCAGAATATCGCTATGGGTGCCGCACAGCTCTGTGAGGTTGGCCGGGTCCGCCAGCACCCCCAGGCTGGCCTCCACCTCAGGGTAATCCGCCAAAGCCTCCCGGAGCTGCCCCAGAATGGCCCCCTTCCCCGTCCAGCCGTCCACGAATTGCAGGCAGTCCGGGGTGTGGCGGGCCAGGATGTAGTCCATGGCGTTGCGGTCAATCCCCCGTCCCCGGATGATGGAGATGGCATAGTGCTTTACCGCCACCTGATGGGCCTGGAGCAGATACCGCCGCAAGAGGATTCCCATAGGGATGCCCGCCCGCGCCAGGGACACCAGCACCAGTCCGGGCCCCTTGCGCCGGTACAGCAGCTGGGCCAAGCGGGCCACGGCATCGGCAGTGGCCTGGGCATACTGGTCCAAGGCGCTTTGATAGGCCGCCATATACTGGGGGGAGGGCTTGTACTCCAGGGGGAGCATCTCACAATAGTGGGTGCCCCCCTGGATCTTTTCCTCCCGCACCCTGGCAGGGAGAGGCTCCACCAGCCCGGTGATGTCTTTTAACAGCAGTTCCACCTCTGCCGGGTCATAGCTGCTTCTCATGTCATACACCAGTGGATCAGGGTGATGTTCCGGTTGCCGTGGCGCTCCAAAGCCCCCACAAGGCTGCGAAACCCTTGCTTGTTTTGAAATTTCACGTCGCTCACCAGAAGGACCTGGTCGTAAGCCTCCAGGTTATAGAGGAAGGTCTGCCGCCCCTCCGCGTACACGCTCTCCAGGGGGTCCCGGACATGGAGGGGATAGGCGGGGTCCGGGCTCACCGCAATGGGGCTGCGGGTGGTGGCGTGGAAGCGCACCACCCGGTTGGGGTCCTGTTCCTCCAACGCCCGCCCCAACAGAAGCCCAGGGAACATACACTCCTCCGTCCCCAACACCAGGATAGAGGTAGCATCATCAGGCAGGGTAAGCTGGGAGAGGACCTGGTCCACAAAAGCGTCACAGAGCTGCTGCATGGCCTGGCTGGTGCTTGCCATCCGCGCCTCCCAACGCCCCCCTAGTGTCAACACCGGCAGGGAAGTGTCGGAGTACACCGGCGCCATCCCCTCCAAAGAGGGATAGGCATACCCCTCGATTTCCTCCACCCGGTATTGCTGGGGGATGCGGTGCAGAAAGCCCACCGGGATCCCCTGGGCCTCCCACTCCCGCAAGCGGGTGTCCTCCATGCTGTTGAGCAGGGAGAGGACGCCAAAGTTCAGGGGCAGGCCGGGGAAGGCGGTTCGGAGTGCGTCGATCAAATGGGTGATGGTGTTCCCCGTGGTGACCTCGTCCTCCACGAACACGATCCGGTCCGTCAGGGTCAGCGCCTGGGTCAGCCGGTCCAGGACCAGGCGCTGCTCTTGAGCATGGCTATGGGATTCAGAAAAAAAGAGGTAGGAGGAGAGAAAGAGGCTCTCCCTGGTGGTGGTGCAATAGAAATGCACGTTTTTCGCCCCATAGGCCAGGGCCGCCCCAATGGCGGTGGCAGTCTCGGCAAAGCCGATGGCCAGCAGCCGCTCCCCGGCAAAGCGTTCCTCCGCCATCTCGGCCAGCTTGGCAAACAGCGCCAAGGCGCGGGATGGGGAGACGGGGAGGTGTTTTCCCTGTAAGGGATTCACATAGAGATAGTGGCGCTGGGGGTTGTTCTCCCGCTTGGCCACCTGGATCAAATCATTTCGGTCAAATTCTTGTTTCATAGTTCTATACGATGCCATAGAGCTCCGCCAACAACAGGGTCTTGCGCGCCCAGTTGTAGTTGGTCCGGACCTCGTTCATCCGCTCCCCTCCGTAACTTTTTCCCACCTGCAGGCCGCTGCTGTCCCAGTTGAGGATGGCCTTGGCGTCCTGCAAGTCCTTGCTAGTGATCTTGAGCATCTCGTTGACCACGGGGATCTGCTTGGGGTGGATCACCGTTTTCCCCACAAAGCCGTTGAGCCGGTCCCGTTTCAGCTCCGCCCGCAGCCCTCGCTTCCACTCGTCGTTGTGGCTGGAGAAAAACTCCCACACCGGCCCGGAGACCACATAGTCCCTGGAAAACACCGTGAGGATATCCCCCAAAAGCTGGGCCACTGGCAGGATGTCGTAGATGGTCTCGTCATAGTGCCGCCGGGCGGCGAACTGGTTGCAGAAGTCGTTGCCCCCTACCCGGACGTTGAGCACCAGCTCCCCCATGGCGTCGATGTGCGCCTTGATGGCCTGTAAGCGTTCCGGGCGGCCAGGGAGGTCCACGATGTCCGGGCTCTCCAAAATGGGCATCATGACCAAGGGCTGTGCCGCCTGCCCGTTCACCGCCTCCAGGGCCCGATTGTAGGCAGTGGCGTTGGTGACGGTGTATTTTGGAAAGATAAAGCCCGTCAAAATACTCTGATACGCCTTCACAGCCGCAAACAGCCGCTCCACCTGTTCCGGTGCCTTTACCCGTAGGAAGAGCTTGGGTAGGGCCAGGGGCTGCTCCTGGGCGGCAGTCCAGAGGGCCTGTAGGCTCTTCCCCACCTGCCCCTCCGCCGCCGCCATCAGGTCATCGGAAATGGTGTCCTCCAGGCACAGGGCTAGGGAGTAGGGTCCCCCCAGCCGCCCCTGGATCACCGACTGGGCGATGGTAGGATTCAGCGCAGGGGTGTAGAGCAGGGCCCCCACGCTGAACTTCTCTTGCGCGTTTTTCAATACTTGTTTCCTCGTTTCTCAGGGCCTCCAAGCCTGCACAGAGCAGGTCGGAGAAGGGACCGTCCCGGCAGACGGTCTTGTTTGGATTGGCCACCTGCCCGGCGATGGCCTCTGGACAGAAACACCGCTCTACCGCCTCCAGCATGGGCAGGTCAAACACGCTGTCCCCAGCGGCGATGGAAGCCGTCCGGCCAAAGCGGGCCCGGTACCGCTGGACCGCTTGCCCCTTGTCCAAGCTCCGGGGGAAGCAATAGACCTTGCGCCCGTCCCCCAATAAGGTCAGGCGCCCTGTGTCCGCCTGGTCCAAAAGAGCGGCCAAAACCGCCTCCGGTTCCTGGGCCTTGACATAGAACAGGAAGGGGGACACACACACCAGGGCGTCCGCTCCCGCCATGGCGCAGGCCAGGGCATAGGCCCGGTCAAAGGCCGGACGTTCCTCCGCCGAGCGGGTTCGGGAGTCCGCGGACCACGCCGGGTCCTCCCGCCCATCCCGCAGGAGGATGGCCCCATTGCACACCAGGGCGTCCCGCCAGCCAAAGGGGCGTATCATCCCCTCCAGCCGGGCAAACTGAGCGGGGGTCCGGGTGGTGACCGGGACCACGGAAAGCCAGTCCTGCCGGAGGAAAAAGTCATGGGTGTATGCCGTCAAATAGCCCTGGGGCTTCCCATGCAGCTGCTCCACCCACCGCACCGGCCCTGGGGCAGGATGGCGGTGGGAGTAGAGCAGGGTGTTGTCCAGGTCCGTAAACAGGGTGGTCATGGGCCAAAGAACCCACGGGCGAAGAGGCGGATGTTCTCATAGCCCACCGCCAGGTTGATGTTCTGCCCCTGGTCGAAGCCCGCGGTGCTGATGCCGATGAGCTCCCCGGCCATATTCAACACCGCCCCGCCGGAGCTGCCGTGGGAGATGGGGGCGGTGAACTGGATCATGTCCACGTCGTTGATCTGGCGAAAGCCGGAGATGATGCCGTCGGACACGGAATTGAACAGCCCCAAAGGACTGCCGATGGCCACCACCTTTTGTCCTCGAACCAATTTTTTCCGCCCGTCGTAGATGGGCAGGACCTGCAACTCCCGCTGGATGCGCAGCACCGCCAGATCCAGGTCGGCGTTGTACTTGATGATCTCGTCGGTGGGATACACCGTCTCGTCATCCTCAATGCGCACGGCAAAGGAGCGCCCACCCCGAATCACATGGCAGTTGGTCAAAATAAATCCCTTCCGGCCAATCATGATGCCGGAGCCGGTGGCGATGGGCTGGCCCTTGTCCCCGTGGACGGCGATCATCACAATGGAGGAGGCCAGCTTGGCCAGCTCCTCAAAGCTCTTCTCCTGTTCCCCGCCAGAAGCGGCGGACACCGGTGTGGTCGCCCCCCGCCTGACCCGCGCCGGATGGGGGGGAATGGTGAGGGTAGGGGTGGCTCTGGCAGGGCTGGGCTGGGGCGTGGGGACTGGCTGGGGGGCAGGGGAGACCGCTGCCGGTGCCTGAGGCAGAAAGCCGGGCAGAGGGTTCTCCCCATAAGGCCCCAGGGTCAAGGGCGCGGACAACTTTTTCAGCGCCTCTCCCCCTTGTACATCCCCCCGCGTGTTCAGCAATAACACATCGCAGCCCAGGAGGGTGAGCAGGTAGAAGAACAGATAGGGCTGCTCCTTCTGGACATTCTCCGCCACCAGCTTCACCTGGCCCTGGGGCGTCCAGTGGGGAAGGATATCCGCCAACAGGCTGTCCGTCCAGTGCCATAGCTTCACCGCGAAGTTTTTCAAAATGGTCTCCGAGACCCCAGCTTTCGTGCGTTGGTACTGGGCCAAGGTCTCCTGCGTGGCCTGGGCCAGCACCTGGGGGAACAGAGGGTCTGGGCAGACCAACCGCAGCCGCAGCCCCCCACCAGCCCGCCAGCGTTCATAGGCCCCGGTATAAAAGACGGTGTCCTCCGGGGCTGTGAGCTTCGGCAGCGCCTCCGGCAGGCGCAGGTAGGCCGGGAGCGCCTGCCCCTGCCGGTCCAAGTCCTGGACGGCAGCGGACATGTTGGGCAGCGCCCCCAGGGCCCGGATGAAATAGACCTCCCGCTGGCCCCCCACATAGCCCCCCTTGGCGCGGAGAAAGTCCTCCAAGGAGCGGATGTTCCCGGCGTTGTGCCGGAAATGGATGGCAGTGTTCATACACCCCACCTCCCAAGGCGAAATGATCGACAAAGATCAAATGGAGAGATCCCCGAT
>CAJTQP010000065.1 GCA_910578575.1 uncultured Oscillospiraceae bacterium | reverse complement strand
TATTATACCCGTCTTCCCCCCGCTGTTCTGTAACGCCATTACAAAGGCAACAAAAAACTGCCCCCGGCGCTGGACGCATCGGGGACAGTGGAAACGTCATGGATTTTTCAGGATATGCCAGCCCCTCACAGGGCATTCCCCAACCGCCGGCGAATCTGGTCAGGATTGTCCGAATACTCCAGGGCCGTCTGGGCGGAGATGTTCCCGCTTTTGAACAGGGCCAGGATGGACTGGTCCATGGAGATCATCCCCTCCCCGCCGCTGGAGGAGATCACGTTGTCGATCTGGTGGCTCTTGTTGTCCCGGATCAGGCTGCGGATGGCGCTGTTCACGTGCATGATCTCATAGGCCGGCACCATACCGCCGTTCTGGTCCGGCAGGAGCTGCTGGGAGACCACCGTGCGCAGCACCATGGAGAGCTGGGCGCGGATCTGCTCCTGCTGTTCACTGGGGAAGGCGTCCACGATACGGTCCACGGTGTTCACCGCCCCCTTGGTGTGGAGGGTGGCGATGAGCAGGTGGCCGGTCTCCGCCGCGGTCATGGCGGTGTGGATGGTCTCCTTGTCCCGCATCTCCCCTAAGAGGATCACGTCGGGGGCCTGGCGCAGGCAGGAGCGCAGGGCGGAGAGATAGTCCTCGGTGTCGATGGCGATCTCCCGCTGGCTGACGATGCTCTTCTCATTGCGGTGGAGGTACTCGATGGGGTCCTCCAGGGTGATGATGTGCCGGCTGTATTTCCGGTTGATCTGGTCGATGAGGCAGGCCTGGGTGGTGGACTTGCCGCTGCCGGCGGTGCCCGTCACCAAAATCATCCCGTGGGTGAGCTCGGAGAGCTCCATCACCTGGGGGGGGATGTGCATCTCCTGCCAGTCCGGGATACCGAAGGCCACCACCCGGACCACCGCCGCCATGGAGCCCCGCTGCCGGTAGGTGTTCACCCGGAACCGGGCCAGACCACCCACGGAGAAGGAGAAGTCGTCGTCCCCCTCCCGCACATAGACGTCCATGGGCCGCTGGGCCAGTTCATATAGCTCCGTGACCATGGCCTCCGTATCCTGGGGCAGGGCACGGCCCTCGCTGAGGGGGACCATCTGTTTGTCCAGCTTTTCACACACCGGACTGCCTGCCACAATGAACAGGTCCGAGGCCTTGTCCTCCACCGACCGCTTCAAATAATCCAATAGTTGTGACATAGTCTATCTCCTTATGATTCTCCATCCCATACGGGCAAGCCGTCGTCGTAGTCCCACTCCCCCGCCGGGGCGGCGGCCCAGCGCAGGACGGTATAGTCCGTCCCCCGCAGGCGGAGCTTCACTTGCAGCTCCTGGGTGTCAGAGATGGGGACCACATAGCTGCACAGCACCTCCCCTTCCGTCTCTCCTGGGGTGATGGTGACGGCGTTGTTCTTGGGCCGCTCCCCGGCCCGCAGCCGGGCCAGGGTCTCCTGGGCCTGGCAGTCGGCGGCGTAGTAGTCAGAAACCGCCTGGGTGGCCGTGTCCCCCAGCCGGGCATCCGCCCGGACCGTGGAGAGGCTCAGCAGGGCAAACACCGTCAGAGCCAGCACCGCGAACACCACCAGCAGGGAACTGCCCCCCAAGGCCGGTGGGGAAAACTGCTCTTTCTTACCCACGCTGCTGCACCTCCTCCTGCCAAGATACCTCCAGGCGGAAGAGTTCCGTCTCCCCCGCCTCGTCCCGCATCCATACGGTGGCCTTACCCAGGCCGGGCAGGCCGCTGTCTACGCGGGAGACCCCCAAGGTGTAGCGCATGGTATCCTCCGCCGGGGTCCAGTCCTGGGTATAGTCTATCATCAGGGAGTCCTTATCGTGCTGGGTGGCCTCCAAGCCCTTGGCGGCTTGGGAGAAGTCCCCCCCAGTGGCGCGGATGGCCTCCGCCGCGTTTTGGCAGAGGGTGACCGCCCGGTCCCGGACCTCCCCCTGTTGGGAGAGCTGGTCGGACTTCACAAAGGCCTGCAAACACAGGGCCGCCGCCAGGGCGAACACCAGCAGCATGACCATCTGCTCCATCATCACCAGTGGCGCCTTGCTTCTCATGGGGCCGCCTCCTCTCCCTCACCGCCCCGGAGGGACAGCAGCAGCGTGTCCGTCTCCCCCTGGGGGGTGGTGATGGCGACGGTGAGCAGGCCGTCCTTCATAGACAGCTCCATGTCCTCCGCCTCCATCAGCTTCTGGCCGCTCTCCGGCTCCAGCGGCTCCGCCGCCAGGCAGTAGAGCTCCATCAACCAACCGTCCTGGCAGTAGAGCCAGGTGCGGTATTTCTCCTTGGCATCCAGCACCAGGGCCCCGCCGCCGAAGTCTTTGTCCACGGCGATCCCCTGGGCATAGTCCGCCTGCCGCACCCGCGTGGCGATATACTGGGTGCAGCTGCGCCGGTCATAGGCCTCCTGGTCCCGCTGGGTGAGCCCCCGGTAGGCATCCGCCCCGGTGAGCAGCACCGCCAGCACGCACACAGCAAACACCCCAAACAGCAGCAGGGCGGCCAAACTCTCAATATGATGTTGGATCGGCTTTTGTCTCATGGTGCATTCACCAGCACAGTGATGTCAGGCATCAGATTGTCCGCGAATACGCTGTAAAACACCGTGTAGCGGCTCTCGTCCACCTGCACCCCATAGCGTTCCTTTAAGTAATCCAAATTGGGGGGATAGATCCCCTCGGCGGCATAGCAGGCCACGCAGCCCCGGCGCAAGGCCTCCTCCAACTGCCGCTGGGCCTCCTCCCCCTGGCCCTGGTCCAGGCTGTTCAAGGCGGTGGAGAAAAACAGCAGCACCGCCACGCACAGCGCCGGCAGCAGCAGGCCCCGCAGCAGGGGCCCCAAAAATGCCTTCCGTCTCCTCATGTCCGCTCACCCAATGGCCGACATGATGTGCATCAACGGCAGCATCACCGACAGCAGGATCAGGCCCACCAGGATGGAGCAGACCAGCACCAGAGCGGGTTCCACCCGGCTCACCCGGTCCTCCAAGGCCAGCTCGCTCTCCTCCGAGAGGTCGTCGGCGATCTTCTCCATGGCGGTGTCCCCCGCCCCGCCCCGCTGGCCCAATTCCAACAAGCGGCAGGGGCCGGCGGGAAGGAGATTGCTGTCCTTCATGGCGGCGCTCACCCGCTCGCCCCGGTCCAGGCGCTCCTGGCAGTCCTGGCAGCGGGCCTTGGCCTGGGGGGTATCCTCCATCAGGCCGGAGGCCAAAGCCACCGCCTCTTCCAGAGGCATCCCGCTGGCCATGCCCATGGCCAGGGCCTGGGCCAGGCGGGCGTCGTTCATCTTCCGGGACAGGCCCTTGTCCCCCCGGCTCTTGCGCCAGGCTCCGGTGAGCTTTGCCCGGAAGGAGGGCAGGGCCGCAAAGGCCACCATGGCCGCCACCGCCAGCGCCAGCAGCACCCACAGCACGGGCATCGCCCCGTCCAGCCAGCGGCCCAGGGACAACAGTCCTCCGGCCACGCCGGTGAGCTGGCCCCCCAGGGAGGCGTATACATCGTCAAAAATAGGCAGTACCTTCACCAGCAGCACCGCGATGACCACCAGCATCAGCAGCATCATCACCGCCGGGTACAGTAAGGCACTTTTGATCCGCCGGTCCAGACGGGCCCGGCGCTCATAGTAACGGGCCAGAGCGGCCAGAGCTTCCTCTGTGCGTCCACTCTGTTCGCCCACCTCCACCAAGCCACAGACGTAGACGGGGAAGCGCCCCGTCTCCCGCATGGCGGCGGAGAGGGAGGCCCCGCCGTCCACCTGGCCGGCCATCTCTGCGAGCAAGGTCCGCTCTGACCCCTCGCTCTCCTCGGCCAAGAGGGTGAGGGCATCTCCCGCCCCAACGCCTGCGTGGAAGAGCATAGACAGCTCCAGGCACAGGGCGGAGAGCGCCTCATGGGAAAGCATCGTTCGATTCATGGCGTACTCCAATCACTTCTTCAAATAAAATGGGCTTGCAAAATGCAAGCCCATTTTAATACATATCTTTCCGTTCGTAAAGGGGGTTTTCGCTGTTTTTTCCGGCTTAATACACGTACTTCACGCTGTAGTTGCTGCCGTCCCCGATATACTGCATGATGGACTCACTGCGGTTGGCAGAGGAGGCGAAGGTGGGGTCCATCCGCTGCCAAGTGGTACCGTCGAAGTAGATGGCGCCTTCCACCCAGCCGTTCTCCCCGGACCACACGCTGATCCAAGCGTGGTAGCCACTCTGGCCATTGCCCAGGGGCACGTAGCCTGTCACCAGCTTGCAAGGCACTTCCAGGCTGCGCAGCATCCCGGCCATGACCGCGGCATAGTCGAAACAAATACCCTTCTTAGCGGCCAGCACGTTGTCCAGCACCGGCAGATACCCGCTCTTGACGGTGGCGGCCAGCTCCTTATCGTAGCTGAAGTTGTTCACCACGTAGGTGTAAATCACTTCCACCAGTTTTAGGGGGTCAGTTTCGTTCCCGGCCAGTCTCTTCGCCTCAGCGATGGTGTTGGTGGCATTGGCGTAGTTCACATACTGGTTGGGCCGCAGGAAGGGGGCGAACTCGTTGGCCAGGGTCACGTTGAAGTTGGCGGCCAGCACCTGGGCATACTTGGTGCCACTGGTGTTCTCCAGCACGTTGACCTTGTAGGCCCCGTTGCCGTCAGACAGGGGGAAGGTGGCCCAATCGCCAGGTTGGAGATCATAGGTATAGGTGGCGGTGGGACCGGTCACCTGCACCTTCAGGCGGGTCTGGGTGGCATCGGTGAACTTGACCATCACGTAGCCGTCTACGATATTGGAGTAGTCGATGACGGCCCGGCTGTTCTGCTGGACCTGGGCACCGGAGGCCACGGGCATGAGCATGTCGCTCAACGCAGCAGGAGCACCGGCCAGGGCCACGGCCTCGTCATCAACGTTGATCTCCTCCATCACCACCTGGTCCACGTAGATGGATTCCTCTGTGTCCTCCTTCTGGGCGGTCTCGCCGGAGCAGCCAGCCACAAAGGTCAGGGTCAGGCTCAAGGTCAGGGCCAGAGGGAGCAGCTTCTTCAAACGCTTCATCGCTTGACACCTCATTTCTTAGATTTCCCCCAAACTGCGGGAAGGGGGGATTGAATTTCACCGTCAGTATAGCACATTCTCTAGGATTTGTGAAGTGTTTTTTGAGAATTTTTCTTCATTTTTTCTAAAAATATGCATCCCATTCCTTTCGCAGTGCAATCCTCCCCTAGCGCTCCCTTCGCAATACGTTTCCGTTGCATCCACTTCTAAACTATGCTATATTTCTAAGAAAAGCGCTGGTCAAGAAAGGTGGGATGGCGTATGGACACCGCCATACAGGTTCAAATGCTGGGGGGCTTTGCTTTGCGCTGGGGGGACACGGAGCGCATCCTCAGCAGCCGCTCCCGGAAGCTGTGTTTGCTGCTGGCCTATTTGATTTGCCAGCGGCACCGTCCCGTCCCCTATGAGGAACTCAGCAAGGTTCTGGGGGAGAAAAAGCCGGGGACGGCCCACTCCCTCAGCGCCATGAAGGCCCTCCTCCACCGGGCCCGCGTCATCCTGGAGGGACTGGAGGCCCATTGCGGCCAGCCTCCCCTGCTCAACCGGGAGGGGATTTGCCAGTGGAACCCCGCCCTGTCCCTCACCCTGGACGCGGAGGAATTTTCCCGCCTGTGCCAGGCTGCCCAGGAGACCCCGGCGGCGGAAGCACAGCTTCCCTTCTACCTAGAGGCCCTGGCCCTGTATCGCGGCGATTTCCTCCCCGCTCTGGACCGCGACCCTTGGGTGGTGGCGCAGGCAGGGGCCCTGCACCAGAGCTATCTCCGCGCCGCCCTGGCGGCCCTCCCCCAACTGGCCGCCCAGGCCCGCTGGCAGGAGGCCGCCCAGCTCTCCGCCGCCGCCCTGGCCCTGGAACCCCAGGAGGAGGAACTGTGCCGCTGGCAGCTGGAGGCCCTGCTCCAGTTGGACCGCCCCCAGGAGGCCGTCCAGGTCTATGAGCACTTCCATCAACAGCTGCTAGCGGGGCCGGGGGTGCTGCCCTCCGATCCTCTCCGGGCCCTCTACCGAAAAGCCCGCCAGGACCAGGACCCCCGGAGCCTGACCCCTGACAACCTCCTGGACCGGCTCCAGGAACCCCTCTGCACCGGTGCCCTGCTGTGTGAGTTTGACGCCTTCCAGGCCATCTGTTACGCCATGGCCCGGATGGCCGGGCGCAGTGGTGCGCCGGTCCAGCTCCTTCTGCTCTCCCTGACTGCCGAAGCAGGCGGCACCCTGTCCCGCGCCAGTCTGGACCGGGCCATGGACAACCTACAGGGGATCATCCTCAACTGCCTGCGCCGGGGGGATACCGTGGCCCGCTGCGGCGCGGACCAGTTCGTCCTCCTGCTGCCCCAGGCCAGCACCGAAAACAGCCGTATGGTGGGGCAGCGGATCCGCCGGGCCTTTACCCGGCAGTTCCCCCACTCCCCCGCTGTACTCCACAGCTTCGTGCAGCCCTTGCCCCCCAACACCGGGGAGGAATGACCCTTTGGATATCCGCGCAGAAAAGAACCCCCTCCGTCCCGGCACAGCTTGCACCGGGACGGAGGGGGTTCCTGTGATTCCGCTCACATCCGGAACCGTTCCAAGGCCTCCTTTAACTTGTCAAAGCCGAACATGGCCCCGTAGGCCACAAACAGCCCTAGGCCTACAGCTCCGGCGGTCATGTACCAGGCCGGCTGCACCGCCACAATGGCGCAGTAGGCAGCAAAGGCCGTCAAAGTCACCGCCATGGCCACCAGCAGGGCCAGCAAGCTGGTGGGCAGGCTGGCCGGGAGCAGGGTTTTCAGCACCTGCACGATGATGTTGGTGGTTCCCGTCAAGACCAGCGCCGCTGCCAACACGCCGCTGGTGAGTTCCTGCAATCCTGTCATGTGTTCTCCTCCTTTTTCACGCTGTTTCCCTCCATCACACCAGTCCCCGTCGGCCCAGGACGGCCACCAGTTCGTCCCGCTTCACGTAGCGCTCCGGGCCGGTGCCGTCCACCACCCCCGCCGCTGCGGCGCGGGCCCAGTGGCCCTCTGCCTGGCTCCATTCCGGTTCCTCCAGGCTTCCGGCGTACCGGCTGGCCTTCTCCATCAGCTGGTACGCCTGGGCTTCGCTCATGGTCTGAATCAGTTCGTCAATGCTCATCTCCATCTCCTCCTCTCTCTCCGGTGCCTCGATCACCCAATAATACTTGACTTGCTGCCGGAACAGGGCATAGCTGCCTTGTGTTCGCCGGGGCAGGGTGCTGGCGGGGTCGTTGATGCGGATGGTGTCCCCCGCGATGTCCCACACCAAGACATAATGCCCGGAACTGGTCCAGTTGCCCTTGCCCATGCAGGCGATCACCAGCCCCCCGGCCTCCAGAGCCTCCTTGGCCTGGGCGTGGACCCCGCTCTGGCTGTTGCCATAGAGGCTGGACCAGTTGAGCTGGGTGCAGCGCAAGCCGAAGCGGGCAGCGGCTTTGGCAAAATAGCCGTAATAGGTCCCCTGATGGGGGGCCTTGTAGCCGTGGGCCAGGGCCCAAGCGCATTCCGTAGCCGGGGTGACGGACGGGTCCGCCCAGGTGGCCAGCACCATGGCCATGGCCGTGGGCCCGCAGCCGGAGGCACCAATGGTGGTGCGCTCCCCGGCGGCGGAGTAGTCCAGGGCCTGCCAGCGGGGGTCGGTCTGTAGGTACGATACAGGTTGTCTCATGTTCTCCCTCCTTTCCCTTGGTTTCATCTTCCCTGGGATTGGCGGGGTTTGGGGACGGTTGGGTACACTTTGGGAAAAAACAGCTCATTTTTCCAGTCCCCTTTTTTCCCATAAAGAAACCGCCCGATCTCCTGTTTAGAGATCTGGGCGGTTGATGCGCAGTGGTCATTCGACCCCCAACTGACGCAAGATATCCTGGTAAGTGACTAGGTGAATGTTTCCCAGCTTCCCTGCCTGCTCCACACAGCTTGGGGTAAAGCCGCTTTTGGAAAACAGGTACAAATGGGTTTGGGCATATCGAAACAGATGGCTGCGCTTGACCAAGGTGTCCAAGGTCTCCGGGCCTACCTTTTCGTTGGTCCATTTACACTCGGCAAATAGGGCAGTATCCCGGTCCTGCTCCCCCATGATGTCAATTTCCACCTGTTTCTTTTCCTGGGCATCGCTGCCCCACCACCGCCCCAGGGAGGAGAACTCCACAGGGCTCTTTCCTGCCAGAAGCAAGCTCCAGAGATACTGATTGGAAATCTCCTCAAAGACTTTTCCCATATACCCCGGCAGGTGGGGCGCCACCCGCTGATAGGCCAGCTCCGAAGCTCCACGGGCGATCATGGACAGATTCCCCGGCACAAAGCGATACCAAAAGCGGAACATATTGTCCGCGATGGAGTAGATGGACTTCCGGGATGTCTTCTCTCCATAGGGCGTCTCCCGCGTCACAATCCCCAGGGACATCAGGTTTTTGATATAGTGGGCGCAGACGCTGCTCTCCTCCCCCACTTTGGTGGCGATCTCCGAGAGACGGGAGCCTCCCCCGGCAATGGCGGTGATCACTGCCGTGTACACCGCCGGGTCCCGCACCTCCTGCTTCAATAGGTTCATGGGCTCCTCATATAACACGGAGGTAGGGTTTAGAAAGCTGCGTTTGATATTGTCCTCTATGCTGAGGCGGTCATCCATCTGCAACAAATATTGAGGGGTACCCCCTACCATGCCGTACACCAGGGCCTGATCCTCCTGGGAAAAGTGCTGGAAGCAGCGGCAAGCCTCCCCAAACTCAAAGGGCTGGAGCTTCATTTGTGCGGTCCGTCTGCCATAAAGGGGGGCCTTATAGGCCAGAACATGGTCCTCCATATAGGACATGGAGGAGCCGCAGAGGATCAGCATCAACTTGGAGCGGCCCTGATACTGGTCGATCAAACGCTGGAGAGTGGAGGCCAAGCTCTTGGAAGCCCGCGCCACATAGGGGTACTCGTCGATGGCTAGGACCAGCCGTTCTGTCTCTGCCCGTTGGAACACATACTCCAGCGCCGCTTGAAAAGAGAGAAAAGCCGTCTCCGCCTGGATGCCGCTGTCAAACTCCAGGATATTTCTGCTCAGGTTTTCCAAATTCTGCTTGGCGTTGCTTTCCACACCCATGAAGTAGATGCCTTTTTTATCTTTGAGGAACGCATTGATGAGGGCCGTCTTTCCCACTCGCCGCCGGCCATAGAGCACCACAAACTCGAAGCGCTCCGAGGCATACAGGCGGTTTAGGGTGTTCAGCTCCCGTTCTCTGCCGATAAACATACGCCCACCTCCTTTTCGTTAGGATACTACTGTTTTTCAATTTAGTCAAGTACGATTTACTAAAGTATAGTTTAGTAAATCGTACTTATCGAGTTTGCTCACAATTTGATGAATTATAGGGATATTTTGATGAAATCCAGGAAGTGGAACAAGCTGCCACTCCCATATAAAATATATTCAGGATAAAATAATCTGGATGTGGCAGAGTATGATTCAAGAGTATAAATCAAGATATCGCACCTTGGGGCTCAACATCGCTTACTATCGCAAGCAGCAGGGCTTGACCCAGGAACAGCTTGCGGAAAAGGCAGGCATAGAACGCTCCAGGGTAAGCAAAACAGAAATTGCTTGGGTGGGGACAAGCCTAGACATTATTTTCAAAATTGCAGACGCATTAGAGGTCGAGCCCTATATATTGCTTCAGGATCACTTGATGCAACCTTGACTTCGAGGAGGACTTTCCATGTTACGTTTTGAAAACAACCGCTTCCACCTGGACCACATCTCCTTCCAACTCCCAGAAGGTTTCCTCCTGGAAAACTACGCCGGGGAGGACGCCGCCCTCACCCTCTCCCCTCCAGACCACAGCTTCACCCTAGAGCTACGGATCAACCACGGCTGCATGGATGCCAAGACCGAGCTCTCTTACCTCTTCACCGACATCGTAGGCCTGGAACAGACCAGCCCCATCACCCCCGTCACCCACAACGGTCTCTCCGGCTGTGAGGTGACCTGCACCGACGGCTGCTTACACTATTACGAACTGCGCCTGGACTTCCACAGCCGCTATGAACAAAACGCCCTTGTCCTGGTTCTTTCCACGGAACAGGACCTCCACACCGCCCAGCAGGACCCCCACGTACAATCCCTCCTCCGCTCCCTCCACTTGGAGGACCCCACATAAGCAAAAGGGCCGTTGCCTTATCGCAACAGCCCTTTTTCATTTTATAGATCGATTTTATACATTGCCCTTTCGGAACACGTCCCGATTCTGAACGAAATACTCCACCCCGGAATACACCGTGGTGACCAGGATCACGATGGTACACGCCAAGATCAGGGGCCGCGTGGGGAAGGCCAGCATCAGGCAGATCCCCACCATGGTGGAGGCCGTCTTGACCTTCCCGGACTTCCCCGCCGCGATCACCCGGCCCTGCTCCACGGCGATGAGGCGCATTCCTGTCACCGCCAGCTCCCGCGCAATGACGATGAAAAAGGCCCAGGCGGGCATCCACCCCGCCTCCACGAACCACGCCATGGCCGACATCACCAGGAGCTTGTCCGCCAGGGGGTCCATGAATTTTCCAAAATCCGTGATCTGGTTGTAGTGCCGGGCCACGTAGCCGTCCACAAAGTCCGTGATGCTGGCCAGGATGAACAGTCCCAAGGCCACCCAGAGGTGGTGGTCAAACTCCCAGTACAGCAGAACGATGAACAGCGGGATGGCCACCACCCTGGCCAGGGTGAGTTTATTGGCCGTATTCATTCTGTCTCCTCCTCCTGGCGCACCCCGATCAGCTCCCCGTCATAGACGTTGGTGATGCGCACCTGGTAAAATCCGCCGGGGGCCACGCCCCCTTCCTCCCCTTCAAAGTGGACCATGCCGTCGATCTCCGGGGAATCGGCGTAGGAGCGGCCGTAATATAGCTCCGTCTCCTCATCGTAGCCCTCGCATAGGACCTCCAGCACCTGCCCCACCTGGCTGGCGGCGTAGTCGTCGGTGATGCGCAGTTGCAGATCTGTGAGCAGCTCCACCCGGCGGCGCTTCACGTCCTCGTCCACTTGGTCAGGGAACTCCGCCGCCGCGCTGCCTGCCTCCGGGGAGTAGGCAAACACCCCCGCCCGCTGGAGCTTGTACTCCAACAGGAAATCGCACAGGGCTTCAAAGTCCGCCTCCGTCTCCCCAGGGAACCCGGCAATCAAGCTGGTGCGCAGCACCAGGCCGGGGATTTTCTCCCGGAGTTTGGTGAACAGGGCGCGGATCTCTTCCCCTGTCCCCCGCCGGCGCATGGCTTTCAGGACGGGGTTGCTGATGTGCTGGATGGGGATATCCAGATACTTCACGATCTTCGGCTCCTGGGCGATCACCTGAATCAATTCGTCGTCGATTTCATCGGGATAGAGGTAGTGGAGGCGGATCCAGTGGATGCCCTCCACCTGGCAGAGCTTTTGCAACAACTGCGCCAGCCGCCGCTGCCCGTAGAGGTCCAGGCCATAACGGGTGATATCCTGGGCCACCACGATGAGCTCCTTCATCCCCGCCTGGGCCAGCTCCTGGGCCTCCGCCAGGATGGCCTCCTCCGGCCGGCTACGGAAGCGCCCCCGGATGGAAGGGATGACACAATAAGCGCAGTGGTTGTCGCAGCCCTCGGCAATCCGCAGCCAGGCCCAGTGGTCGGAGGTACACACCACCCGGTCCGTCTCCGGCACCGGGGCGTGGATATCCCCAAACAGGGCGGGGTGCTGCCCCTCCAGGGCCTGTCCGATCACCTGGGCCACGTCCTCATAACCGGACACGCCGATGAATCCGTCCACCTCCGGGCAGAGGGTCGATAGCTCCTCCCGGAACCGCTGGGCCATGCAGCCGGTGACGATGAGCTTTTTCAAGCCTCCGTCCCGCTTCTGTTCCACCAGCCGGGCGATCTCCCCCAGCGCCTCCTCCTTGGCCTCCTGGAGGAAGCCGCAGGTGTTCACCACGGCCACGTCGCAGTCCTCACAGTCCAGGGCCACGTCGTAGCCCGCCTGGTAGGTCTGCCAAATCATCTGCTCGCAGTTCACCTGGTTCTTGGCGCAGCCCAGGGATACAAAACCGACCTTCATGTCAGTCCCTCCAATCTGTACGCTCCCGCAGCCGTTCCATGCCTTCCGACACCTGGCTCCAGGAGAAGCCCCGGCGCGCCAGAGCGTCCGAGGCTTTTTTCAACTGTTTCCGGTCCGTAGGGTCCGTGACCCGTTTGGCCAGGAAGCGGTCTATGGCATCGTCCGGCTCCTCCATCTCCCCCAAGGCCTCCTCCCAGTGCTCCCTGGGGACCCGGCGGCGGTAGAGCGCATCCTTGATCTTATAGAGCCCATAGCCCTTGGCCTGATAGTGCCGCACCAGGGCCTTGGCATAATCCAGCTCGTTGAGCAGGCCGATGTCCTGGACCCAAGCGGCGATGGCTTCCTCCTGGTCCGGGGTGGCCCCCTTGGCCCGGAGCCGTTCCTTCAGCTCCCCGGCGCTCATGGGCCGGTGGCTGAGCCAGCCCACCGCCCGCTCCCGGAGCAGGGCTGTGGAGGCTGCTGCCTTTAACGCCTCCAGGGTCTCCTCCTCCAGCTCCATCCCCTGATAGAGGGCGTGGTCCGCCACAGTCCCCTCCGGGACTTGCAGCACCTCGCCCCCCTCCAGACAGACCCGCCAGGGCTTTCCCGGATGGGCCGGGGGGAGCAATTTCTCAAGGCGCATCGTCGTCAAAGTCGTCGGCGCTTACGTCCACGCCCTTGGGCACCGTCAGGGGTTCCTTGGCCTTGGCCGCCGGTTTTCCCTCCTCATCCGGCAGCGGTTCTGCCTCTTCTGGTGCTGCCGGAGCTGCCGCCTGGGTCTCCTCCTCTTCCTGGGGGGCCCGTCCGGCGGCCCGTGCGGCGGCCTGGGACTGGGCGCTCATGAGCTTGAAGGAATTCTTGCGGATCTCCTCCTCCACATGCTGGCAGATCTCCGGGTTGTCCTTCAAATACTTCTTGGCGGAATCCCGGCCCTGGCCGATGCGCTCCTCGCCCATGGAGAACCAGGAGCCACTCTTCTGGATGATATCCAGCTTCACCGCCAGGTCCACCATCTCCCCGTATTTGGAGATGCCCTCGCCGTATAGGATGTCGAACTCTGCCTCCCGGAAGGGGGGCGCCACTTTATTCTTCACCACTTTGGCGCGGGTGTGGTTGCCGATGAGCTCTGTGCCGGATTTGATCCCCTCCACCCGGCGCACGTCGATGCGCACGGAGGAGTAAAACTTCAGGGCACGGCCGCCGGTGGTGACCTCCGGGTTGCCGTAGACCGCGCCCACCTTTTCCCGCAGTTGGTTGATGAAGATCACCACGCAGTGGGTCTTGGAGATGGAGCCCGCCAGCTTCCGCAGGGCCTGGCTCATGAGCCGGGCCAGCAGGCCCACATGGGCGTCCCCCATGTCCCCAATGATCTCCGCCTGGGGCACCAGGGCGGCCACGGAGTCCACCACGATCACGTCCAGGGCCCCGGAACGCACCAGGGCCTCGCAAAT
>CAJTQP010000064.1 GCA_910578575.1 uncultured Oscillospiraceae bacterium | reverse complement strand
CAGCCCAGGAAGACGAGGTCAAATCAGGCCATGTTTTATCCGCCCCAGGAAGAACGCCGGAAACGGACAAAAAATGAACGCGAACCATGACACCACGGCGTCTGCTTTTTGGCAGGCGCCGCAGTTTTTTACCCGCCTATTTTGCTTTTCCCATGGGGATTCGCCGGGCGCATTTGAGAAAATGCCTCCCTTTGCCGCCGAAGGAGGCGGGAGGAGGGGATTTCCTTGAGAAAGGTCCTCTTTTTCCCCATGCACCGAACGACAGCCTTTTTTTCCTCCCAGCAGGTATAATCTGGAACCACAAAGCATAGGGCGCATCGGGCCGGGCCGCGGGACAGGCCACAGATACCCCTTTGGACAACTGGGAGGAATGATTCATGGCTACAAATGAAAGATTGCGGCGGCTGCGCTTCCCCCAGCGGGATACCGTGCGCATGTCCCGCCGGGCCCTGATGGGGACGGCGGAGTGCGGGGTGGGCTTCCTGTTGGGGGCGGTGCTGGCCGGAGCGGAGATTTTTGGGCTCTATGCCCCCTTCGGGGTGGCGGCGGTGGCCGCTGCCGGATCGGGGCTCACGGGGCTGAGTACCTTGGCGGGGAGCTGCTTGGGCTACCTCTGCCTGGAGGGCATGACCGACGGGATGCGCTACGCCGCCTCCGGGGTATTGGTGTACTCCGTGGCCTTTGCCTTCTTTGATACCAAGCTCTACCAGCGGGACTGGTTCATGCCTGGCATCGCCTGTCTGGTCAGCGCCATGACGGGGATTATATGCCGGGGCGGCCAGGGCTGGTATGGGGAGGACCTGGTATACTTCATCACGGAGGTACTCTTCACCGGGGCGGCGGCGTACTGCTACCGCATCGCCTTCCGCCAATGGCCGGAGACCTTGGAGAACCGGGAGCCCCTGGCGCCGGGGCAGGGGGCCAGCTACCTGATGGTGGCGGGGACGGTGCTGATGGCCCTGGCCCGCGTGGAGATCTTGGAGACCTTTTCTATGGGCCGCCTGCTGGCGGCAGTGGGCACCATGCTGGCCGCCCGCCGGGGGCACCGGGAGGGGGTGCTGGTGGGGGCCTGCACCGGGGTGGCCCTGGACCTGGCCTCCGGGGAGCCCCCCTATTACAGCATGGTGTTTGCCCTGGCGGGCTTAGTCAGTGGGCTCTGTTACAAGAAAGGGAAGGTAGCCACCGCCCTGGTGTACGCCCTGGCCACCTGCGCCGCGGTGCTGTGGACCTGGGACGGGGGCAGCCGGATGGGGATGCTCCTGGAAACTGCCGTGGGGGTAGGGGTGTTCCTGGCCCTTCCCTTCAAACCCCAGGCGGCGCGGGAGGCTGCGGCCCTGCCTCTGGCGGGGGACGAGGCCTCCGCCGTGATGGCCAGCCGGAAACTGACGGGGATGGCCAACGCCTTCCACAGTCTCTATGACCAGGTGAAGGAGAGCTTGGGCCCGGAGGCGGCCAACGGGGAGAACCCCGCGGAGATCTTCACCCGTGCAGTGGACAAGGTCTGCGCCCACTGTACCCTCCGGGGGAGCTGTTGGCAGCGGGACTACCAGGAGACCAGGGGCATCCTCAACGACGCCACCCCAGCCATCCTGGACCGGGGCCGGGCCCTGGCCACGGACTTTGCCGGGCGCTTCTCCGACCGCTGCGTCCATTTTCCAGAATTTTTGGGGGAGGTGAACCGGGAGCTCACCGCCTTCCTTCGCCGTCGGCAGGCTCTCCGGCGGACGCAGGAGAGCCGAAAGGCCCTGTGCAGCCAGTATGCCCGCCTGGACCAGTTCATGACCCGGACGGCAGAGGAGGTCTCTGCCGCCCTGACCCCGGACCTGCCCCGGCAGGCGCGGCTGCGGGAGTATTTGCACAGCTTGGGCCTGGAGGGGGGCGCGGTGTACTATGACCGGGGGGGCCGCCTCCAGGTGGTGACGCCCCTGGCCCAGGAATTGCAGAGCAAGACTGCCCGCCGGGATCTGGCCCAGCTGATGGGGTCCCCCCTGCGCAACCCGGAGGAGACGGGGGGACAGCTCTTGTTTGCCCAGGCGGAGCCCTTCCGCACCACCGTGGCCATGGCCGGTGCCCCCCGAAAGGGGGAGCGGATCAGCGGCGACACAGGGGTGTGGTTCCGCCGGGAGGACGGGATGCTCTTCCTGCTGCTGTGCGACGGCATGGGCAGCGGAGAGGCGGCCCGTGAAGAGAGCAGCCGGGCGGCGAAACTCATCGAGCGCTTCCTCCAGGCGGGAATGGACCCGGAGGAGGCGGTGGCCACCGTGGCCTCTGCCCTGGCCCTGCGGGGGGAGGATATGGGCAGCACCACCGTGGATCTGCTCTCCATCGACCTGTTCTCCGGGCGCTGCTGCGTCCACAAGCAGGGGGCCGCGCCCACTTATGTGCGCCGGGACCGGCAGATCAAGTGCGCCGTGGGGGCCTCGCCCCCGGTGGGGATTTTCTCCAAAGTCCAGCCCGACGCCCACAAGTTCCGGGGGGAGACCGGGGACTGGATCGTCCTGGTCACCGACGGCATCCTCTGCGGCCGGGAGGACGGCTGGCTGCGCAGTCTCCTCAGCAGCTATGAGGGGACAAGCCCCGGCGAGCTGGCGGAGCGGATTTTGGCTCAGGCCCAGCAGCTCCACCAGGAGGAGGACGACGGGACGGTGATCGCCGTGCGCTTGGAGGCGGGGAAAGAGCGGATGCTGGTGTCGTGATTGGGGTTAGAGCACAATATACAGGGTTTCTTGCAGTATAGCACAGGTCATGCGCAAGATATTGAGAATTTCGTCGAAGGCAGAATAGAAATAGAAGGCGCTGTCTCATGGAGGGTGAGACAGCGCCTTCCCGATTTATTCCCCCCTGGAAGGAACAGGCCCCCCTGCCAGGCCACGGCAGGGGTCCCCAGGGGGGAGGAGAACGCGAAACCTGGTGCCGCTGCCCAGCAGCAGCACCCAACAATAGCGCCCATTTTGCAGGAAACAGCCGCTTCCCGCTTGGGTATCGGTATCAGTCAAAAGTGTATCCCTGGTCTCTGGCCTGCGCAGCCAGGCGCGCAGGACGGCGGCGGGGGTCTGCCCCAGGGCGCGGGTTTCCCCTGGCCCTCCGGCGCAGGGGGTGTCGTTGCCGCCGCAAAACCGGCGCAGCCCCCCTGGACGGCTGAGGGAACGGGTATAGGCCTCCGCCCGCTCCATGGCCTGGCTGGTCAAGGCGGCGGAACAGGACAGGGGGGAAAGCCCCCGCGTCTCCCGGAGAGCGTTCAAGCCCTCCAAAAGCGCTGCCGCCTGGTCTGGGCAGGCCTGTCCTGGGTCTGGCCTGGAAGCCAGGTCCTCCCAGGAGGCGGCCCGCTGGAGGAGGGCATCCGCCAGGCTGTGGGCCGTCTGGGCGGAGGTCACGCTGGCGTAGAGCAGAAAATTGAGATGTTGTGTGTCGACGGGGCCCTCTGCCGCCAGGGCGGTGGCAGGGAGCAGGGCCAGGAGGAGACACAGGGGCAGGAGACGCCACCGCTTTTTCATGGGAATCCTTCTTCCGAAAGTTAGTATATATCCGATTCGGACGTATAAACTATTCTAACATATCCGAATCGGACATACAATAACTTTGTCGAAAAAAGAGGTGGGAAAAATGGAGCTTGATTATCAGGCGATTGGGGTGAGGATCCGGCGGTTTCGGAAGGCACGGGGGCTGACCCAACAGGCCCTGGCGGAGCGGTCCAATCAAGAGCCATCCAACGTCTCCCATATCGAGCGGGGCGCCACGAAGCTGAGCCTTCCCACGATGGTGAACATTGCCAACGCCCTGGAGGTGACGGTGGACGACCTGCTGTGCGACAGCCTGGTGGAGTCCAAAGACGCCTTCCGGCGGGAGGCCACGGAGCTGTTGGCCGATTGCAGCCACTGGGAGCTGAAGGTCATCACAGGCACCATGCGGGCCCTGAAGGAAACTCTGCGCACCGCAGGGGAGAAGCCCGCGATCTGAATCCCAGCCGGGTTCGCCATAAGAAAAGACCGGGGATACCCGGTCTTTTCTTATGGCTGCTCTGCCGCCAGGGCCGCCAGCACCTGGGCCAAGCTGGCCTCGATGTCCTTGCCGCCGCAGTCTACGGTGATGTCGGCATACTGCCGGTAGAGGGGGACCCGCTCCTGGTAGAGGGTTTCCAGGGTCTGCCCCGGCTGGAGGACCACCCCCCGCAGCTGTAGATTCCCCAGGCGCTGGGCCAGGGGTTCGTAGTCCAGCTTCAAATACACCACCGTGCCCAGGGCTTTCAGGTGGGCCATGGCCTTGGGCTCGTAAACCACACTGCCCCCGGTGGCGATCACCGTCTGTTCCAGGGCCAGGGCGGCACAGACCTGTTCCTCCAGGGCCAGAAAGCCCTGGCTGCCCAGGGTGCCGATGAGCTCCCGGAGAAGCTGCCCCTCTTGGGCCTGGATCAACAGGTCCGTGTCCACGAAACCCAGCCCTAAGGTCTTGGCCAACAGGACACCCAGGGTACTTTTGCCCACGCCGGGCATCCCGATGAGGATAACATTGTTCATAAAATGGGACCTCTTTTCCAAAAAGTGTCCCTATTTTATCACAACGGCCAGGAAAAGAAAAGTGCCGCCCCCCACAGCGCCGAGGCCAGACCACAGCCCAGGAGGGTGAACAGGATGGGCTGGACCATCCGCCGCCGCCGGCCATGGGGGGTGTTTTGGAGAATGTACTCGTCCGCCACCCGAAGGGCCTGACGCAGTACCTCCCGTTCTGAGGAGGGTTCCGGGGCCACAGGCTCCCGGAGGAGAAAGATGGCCTCGTCGATTTTTGGGGCGGGGGATTTCACAACGACCACTTGGCGGGTCACACCTTTTACCATAGCTGCCACTCCCTTCCTGGAGAGTATGGGCAGGGGCGGGGTGGTTTATACAGGGGAAATTCTTTCGATATATCTGATAAAATTGAGGAATTGCCCTTGTTTTTTCGATATAACTGATTGGAGGGAGTAGGATTGAACCTAACTAGCCCGCCGCAGGAAGGCTCCCGCGGCGGGCTAGTTATGAAACGTTCTTTCATCTTCTAAGGTCTTTTGCAGATTGTCCATGATCTCTTTCAGCTTGGCCTTTTGTTTCTCCGGATCAGTTTCCTGTTCCAAATCCTTCAAATCGCCCAGAAGAAAGCGGACCCAGCTCTGAAATTGTTTGTCTGTCATACTCATGGGATGGGCCTCCTTTCATAGTGTGGGTAAGCTTTGGGTTCTGTTATTATACTATTTCTCTTGAATCCTGTAAACAGGTAATTTTATTGGTAGGAGTTGGAAGAACTGATACAACTTCGTCTAAAACAGTTGAACAGCGCCGACAGGCTGTGGGACTTGTTGACACAAAAATGAGGGGCGGTTGGAACGTCGTTTCCTGTGGGTCCCCGCACAACATGGTGGGAAAACAACGTTGGATGCCCGGAGGCAATCCTCACCCGGCTTCGCCGCCCTTTCAAAAGGGGGCTTTTTTTGTGCCTTTAGGGACCGTTGGAGGAAAACCATCCCCCACCCTCCAGGTGGGCGAGAACCCGCGGGACAGCGAGGGCGCCGTCCCCTACATCCACCGTGGGATGCCCCCATGCCAGGTAGAGTTCACAGGGAAACGCCCAACCACGTCCATTGTGAACCAACGGGCGGTGCGGACACCGGCGCGTCCTTGTAGGGGACGCCGCCCTCGGCGTCCCGCACGTTGGGGGCCCTGCCACGTCAACAGAGGCGGGGCCCCCTCAAAACCGCCCACTATACCCATTGATATAATAGGTCAACATGGCCAGCTCCTCCACCTGCTTCCCATTGGGCAGGGTCCCGCTACACTTCAACCGCAGCACGATCACCGGGTACTCCACCCCCTTCTCCGTCACGGTCTCCGTGGCCGCCGCTTTCGCCGCTGCCTCGTCGTAGCGCAGATAGGCCAGTGCAAAGGCGCCGGGCAGGGAGAACTCCACTTTCTCCGCCTCGCTGCGCTTCTTGCAGTGGTCGGTGACCTCCTTGGTACTGCTGTACTGCTCAATGGTACAGGGAATCCCATTCACCGTGGCGCTGTCCACGACAAACTTGGTATAGGTTTTGGGACTATCCTTGGTGGCGGCAAAGGAGAGCACCAAGCGGTTCTCCTGACAGGTGCGCACCGTCTCCTCCCAGCGGCAGGCGTCCTTGCCGTCCGGCAGCCCCAGCACCTGGCGCAGGGTCTTGCTGTTCCCCTTGGGCTTCACCTCCAGGGCATTCCAAGATACCCAGGCCAGATCCCCCCGCAAAAACTCGGTGTTGGAGGTATACTCCCCCTTGGTGAAGCCCAGCTTGTCCGAGAGCTTCCAGGCCTCGTCCCAGGCAAAGTCCGTCTCGGAGCTGTACCCCAAGGCCCGGAGCACAAAGGTCAGGTATTCCGTGGCGCTCACGGGGCTGTCCGGGTCGAAGCGCTCCCCGCCCCGGCCGGTGGTCAAGCCCTTGGCAAAGGCATAGCCTATGTACGGCTCCGCCCACTCCGGCAGGTCGGTGAAGGGGGTCTCCCAGTCCCCGGCCTGGGCTTCCTCCTCCGCTCCCAGCAGGCGCACCAGCATGGTGACGCTCTGGGCCCGGTCCGGGGCCTTGTCCAGGTCGAAGAGGGGGAAGCCCTCGCTGTCCACCCCGTTGCCTTGCAGCAGGCCCAGCTCGTAGAGGCTCCAGGCGGCGGTCTCCTTCTCCCCGCTGTTGGCCGCCAGGGCGGGGCAGCTGAGCCCCACCCACAGGGTCAAGGCCAGGAACAGTACGCATACTTTTTTCATGGTGTCTTCTCCTTTGTATCGGGTCAGAGCAGATGCAGACCCTCCAGTAAAATCTTGACCCCCAACAGCATGAGGATGCCACCGCCAAAAAACTGGGCCTTGGCCCGGTAGCGCAGGCCGAAGAGGCTTCCCAGCTTCACCCCGGCGGTGGACAGCGCAAAGGTGGTCCCGGCGATACAGGCCACCGCCGGCAGGATCTCCACCTCCAGAAAGGCGAAGGTGATCCCCACCGCCAAGGCGTCGATGCTGGTGGCCACCGCCAAGGCCAGCATCTCCCCAAAGCCCAGGGAGGCGCTGGCCCCTTCCGCCTCCCCGGCCCTGGCCTCCCGGAGCATGTTGAACCCCAAAAAGGCCAGCAGCCCGAAGGCGATCCAGTGGTCTATGGCGGTGATATACTGGGCAAAGCGGGAGCCCAGCAGCCAGCCCAGCAGGGGCATCAAACCTTGAAAGCCCCCGAACCAGAGCCCCGGCACGCAGGCCCGGCCCAGGGAGACCTTGTTCCCCAAGGCCAGGCCCTTGCACACGGACACCGCGAAGGCGTCCATGGACAACCCCACCGCCAGAAAAAACAGTGCCAAATATCCCATACGATCCCTCCCGTTCACCTTATGTACCCGGCGGGATCTGTATACCGTGCCTCTGGAGGAAAACTAGGCAGCAGCCTTAGGGGGCGTTGTGTCCCCCAAGGCTGCTGATGTATTATTGCAGGTTTTCCCAGGCTTTATCCAAAAAGCTCTCGTCAAAAGCCACATCCGGGGCCACGCCCTCCTGGATGCTCCCGGCCAGCTTGGTCAGGGTGATGGCCGCGGCATAGCCGCTCTCGGAGTGGTAGCCCTTGTAGTTGGCCAAGCCCCGCTCCTTGTCGTACTGGGCATCGTAGAGGAGCTCTTCCTCCGCACCCTCGAAGAGGGGCAGCAGCTTTTCCGCAATCTCCTCCGGGGTGGCGGTCTCCATCCACTGCATGGCCTTTGCCATGGCGTTCACTGCCTTCTGCACCAGCTCCGGGTCGCTCTCGATGAGGGCGTCGGAGGTCATGACAGTGAAGAGCTCATAGCTGGCAGAGCCGATGATGCCCTCGATGACGGCGTCGTCGGTGCCGTCCACGATCACCACGCCGCCGGCGTCCAGCAGCTTCTTGGCGGACCAGGGGTTGGTGGACACGGCCCCCTGCAACTCCCCGCTCTGGATGGCGGCGGCATAGCCGGCGCTGCCCATGGTGATGACGTTCACGTCCGTCTCCGGCACCAGGCCGGCCTTATTCATGCAGGCCATGGCGAAGGAGTAGGGGCCGCTGTTGGCGCTCTTGCCCCCGGCCACGGTGCCCCCCCGGAGGGACTCCAGGGTGCTATAGTCCTCACTGGCACCGATGAGCTGGTAGGGGTACTTCTGGGTGGTGGACACCAGCACCTTCATCCCCTGGCCCTGCTCGTTGACCACCAGGGCGGTCTCGATGCCCTTCAGGCAGAACTGGGCCTCCCCGGAGAGCACCGGGGTGGAACCGTCGGCCCCGGACACGGTCTCGAAGCTGACGTCCAGGCCCTCTTCCTCAAAGTAGCCCAAGGTCTCCGCCAGGTAGGCGGGGGCCCAGTGATAGCCCCGGACCTCTTCGGTAATCACCACAGGGGTCAGGGTCCCGGCGTCCTCCTCTGGGGCGCCCTCCGCCTCCGGCTTCTCGCCGCAGCCGCCCAGCAGACCCAGGCACAGGGTCAGAGCCAGCAGCCATGCCAAGTGTTTCTTCATCTTGCAACGTCTCCTTTTCCTTTTTGTGTCATTTATGGAACCCCCTTTGGGGGAATCCTCACGAAACCGGCGCCTGCCAGCGCAGCAGCAGCCGCTCCAGCAGCCGCACCACGCAGTCCAGCAGGACCACCACCACCACGATCACCGCCACGCAGCACAGTACCCGCTCCATGTCGTAGCGCTCCCCCGCGTCGGCGATCACCCAGCCCATGCCCCGGCTGGCGCCCAAATACTCCCCGACAATGGCCCCGGACAGGGACAGCCCCAGGCTGGTGCGCAAACTGGCCAGCAGCCAGGGCAGGCTGGCGGGGAGGATCACCTTGCCCATCACCTGCCGTTTGCTCCCCCCTAGCAGCTTCACCGCCGCGATGAGCTCCGGCTCCACTGCCCGGACCCCAGAGTAGAGGTTGAACACGAATACGAAAAACACCATCAACCCGGCAATGAGCACCTTGGAGCGCAGCCCCAGGCCAAACCAGATGATGATGAGAGGCCCCAGGGCCAGCTTGGGTAGGCCGTTGAGGCCGGTGAGCAGGGGCATCAGGGCCCGGCTCAGCTTGGGGGCCACCCCCAGGGCAAAGCCCACAAGGCTCCCCAACAGCGCCCCGAAGAGCAGGCCCAGGCCCGCCTCCTCCAGGGTGGCTTTCAAGTGGCGGGCCATGGAGCCGTTGTCCACCATGGTCCAAAACTCCCCCCAGATCAGGCTGGGACGGCTGAAGAAGAAGGGGTTCACATGCCCCCCCGCTGCGGCCCATTCCCAAAGGCATACCGCCAGGGCCAGCACCAGCACCGTCCAAAGGCCGGGAGAACTCCGTCGTCTCATGGCCCCGCCTCCCCTTGGCGCAGTTCCCGTTCCAGATCCCGCCACACCGTCTCCTCCAGCTCCACAAAGCGGGGGGAGAATTTCACGTCCATCACCCGCCGGGGCCGGGGCAGGTCGATGGGGTACTCCCCCACCACCCGGCCGGGACGGGCACTCATCAGCACCACCCGGTCCGCCAGGGTAATGGCCTCGGTGAGATCGTGGGTGACGTAGAGGATGGTGCAGCCGCTGTCCTCCCAGAGCTGGAGGATCTCGTTCTGGAGCTTCTGCCGGGTGAGGGCGTCCAGGGGGGCGAAGGGCTCGTCCATCATCAGCACCGCCGGAGACACCGCCAGCACCCGCGCAATGGCCGCCCGCTTGCGCATCCCCCCGGAGAGTTCTCGCGGGTAGCTCCCCTCAAAGCCCTGGAGGCCCATCTGTTCCATCAGCGCCCTGGCCCGCTCCCGGCGGGCTTTTTTCCCCACGCCCCGCAGCTCCATGGCCAGGGCCACGTTGTCCAGCACCGTGCGCCAGGGCAGCAGGGTATCCCGCTGGGAGACATAGCCCACCGAGGGCAGCAAGCCCTCCACCGGCTCTCCCGCCAGATGGACCTGCCCCTGGACCACAGGGAGCTGCCCCGCCAACACATTCAGCGCCGTGGTCTTCCCGCAGCCGGAGGGCCCCACCAGGGCCACCAACTCCTTCTGCTCCACCGAGAGGTTCATCCCCTCCAGGGCCCGGAGGCGCTTCCCGTCGGCGGAGGGGAACTCCACCGTCACGTCCTTCAATTCCAGCATGGTGCCCATGGCATCCCCTCCTCCCTGTGACATAAATCTTGCATACCATCCTATTATATGAGATTTCCCCGTCTATGTCAATGACGGGAAAGGCCCCGCGCACCACGGCCCCACCGCTTCCCGAAAGAAGCGGTGGGGGCGTTTAGCTCCCAAAAGCTTCTTTCCCTGGCCAGCTTCCTGCCCCTGGGCACCTACCCTCTCTGTGTAGCTGCCCCCAAGGGGCACCGGCTGGCAGACAAAGACCACATCCAGATCCAGGACCTCTACGGGGCGCGGCTGATGGTCCAAAAGGACAGCGCCGCGCCCTAAGGGCCCCCCTAAGAGATAAGAAAAGAGGCACACCCACCGGTGTGCCTCTTTGATATTTACCGAAGGACTCCAGACGCGGCGCCCCTATGATTTACCGTGCGCGTTTCAGTTCCTCCACATCACGTGCCAGACCCTTGACCGCAGTGCGCAGCACGTCCACCTCTTCCTCCAGCTTTTCCACTCTGGCTTGGGAGGCAAGGGACTCCAACAAGCTCTCATGCCCCTCCGCCAGCAGCTTCAGCTGCGGCTGGACGATATTCTCCTGGGTAATGGCCACCCGCGTCAGCGTCGTCTGCATCTCCGTAATGGTAACCTGCATGTCGGCAATGGTCGTCTCCATGCCATCAACGGTGCCTTGCAACTCAGCAATTGCACCCTGCATGTCAGCAATGGTCGTCTGCATACCGGCAACAGTGCCCTGCAACTCAGCAATGGCGCCCTGCATGTCAGCAATGGTCGTCTCCATACTGGCAACGGTGCCCTGTAGACCAACAACGGTGCCCTGGATATCGGCAACGGTACCTTGCAGGCCAACAACGGTGCCCTGGATATCGGCAACGGTGCCTTGCAGGCCAACAACGGTGCCCTGGATATCGGCAACGGTACCTTGCAGGCCAACAACGGTGCCCTGGATATCGGCAACGGTACCTTCCAGACCAACAATGGCGCCTTGCATGCCGGTAATGGTCGTCTCCATACTGGCAACAGTGCCTTGCAAGCCAACAACGGCAGCCTGAGTTTCCTCCTGCCTTGCTTCTATGCGGTCCATCCGGCTTTCCATACCGTCCATCCGGCCTTCTATCCGATCCATCTGGCCCTGCATTTGTTCCAAGATTGCTAAGATTTTTTCTTCGTTATTCATCGGTATCTCCTCCTCAGAGGCCGCCAATCTTCCAACGTATGGCCCTATCATACCACAAATGGCAGCCAATGGCAAGGGAAACACCAGCGCACCCAACGGATTCCTGCCCCCCAGCGCAGGTTCGCACTTGATAAATCCCCAGGGGCATGATACAATAAAAAATGACCAATGATTGGATATCGGGGCAGGCTGTCACAGCCTGCGGAAAGCGGTTTTCAATACGGACTTCACGAAGGGCAGGCGATGGGAATGCCTATCTTTGATCGTTTTGTCCCCAAGGAGCCAGCGCGGGGCGAACAGGAGAGAGCTGCGTTTCACCCTATCCCCTACAGGAAAATATTTTCAGAACTGGATACAACTGGCGAAGAGGCAAAGGCGCAATATCCAGATGACCGCAAAACCGTAGATGAGTTTATCCGTATCCTCAAAGAAAGTTGTAGGGACCGGCACAAGAAGGTGTTGGATGGCGAATGGCGGCCCATGAACGCTCAGGCGCGGTTTTTCCTCTCCGCAGACCGGATGTGCGCCTACGCCTGTCTGCTCCCCCCGGAAAACGATGGCGGCGGGATCAGCTTTGAAACCTTTTGGGAGGACCTGCATTATGAGGGCATCCTCCACGGTGTCTTCCCGGAAGAGGAGCTTCAGCGGGAGTTTGCCCTGGGCTATCTCCACGTATTCCCCGTAGCCCGCGGAAAGCTCCCGTATCCAGGGTCCGACGGTAAGCTCACCGAGCTGTTCCAGCGGCGCACGAATATGCGGGTGGAGGTCCAGAACGGCAGCCAAGTGGACTTCGGGCCCGACAGCCAGGTGCAGCCCATCCGGAAGGGGACGGTGATCTGTATGATCCGCCCCCCAAAGGAGGGGACGCCTGGCATGGATGTGACGGGGCAAGCACTCCCCAGCCCCCCTGTGTTCAGCGCCAATGTCCCCCAGGGGGTCAACACCAAAATCGACCGGGGCGGCCTGGCCCTCACCGCCAGCGTGGACGGCATCCTGTACATCGAAAATGACCTGTTTTGTGTGCAGGCCCAAAAAATCATCGACGGAAGCATGGAGCAGTTCCAGGGGACTCTTCAGATTTCCGGCAACCTCTACGTGGAGGGGAATGTGGACGGCGGGGCGGACATCGAGGCCTCCGGCGACATCATCATCGGCGGGAAGATGGGCCAAGCCCGCGTGACCTCCACCGGCGGGACCATCCGGGTCCAGGAGGGGATCTTTGGCACCAAGGACCAGACCTTCCTCACCGCCGCCCGGCAGGTGCAGTCCCCTGTGATGGAGTGCGCCGAAATCGTGGCGGAAACCAGCGTGATCGCGGAAGCCATCAACAACTGTACCATCCGCTGTGGCGGCACCGTGTACGCCATGGGGGGCCGGGGAATGATCGTGGACAGCCTGATCCGGGCGGGGGGCAGTGTCCTCTGCCTGCGCATCGGGAACCTGGCCGGGGGCCGCAGTCAAATTTCCGTGGGTTATCCCCCCCACATCCCGGAGTCCTGGGAGCGGATCCGGGGGGAGCTGGCGGAAATCGGCCCCACCCTCACGGTGCTGTGGGACAACATCACCACCCTGCGAAAGCTGGGGCACCGCATCACGGAGAAGGAGCAAGCGGTGCTGGAGACGCTTTTGGAACAGCGCAAGCTCTACATTGAGCGGCAGGAAATGTTGAAAATCGACCTGGAGGCGGTGAACAAAGCCCTGGACAAAAAGAGCAAGGGGATCATCCGCTGTGAAATGGTGCAACCCTGTCTGGATGTCCAGATCGGCCGCTCCAAGGAGGAGATCACCACCAGAGAGGAGCAGTGCAATATCCACCTGTGTGAGCGGAGGATACTCTTAAAGTGAAAACGCCCCCGGACGGATCCGTCCGGGGGGGCGTTTCGTGGTTTTATATGCTCCTTCGCCGGGGGCAGGGGAGGCGCCATTCCCCCCGCCCCATCTCGACGTCGGAGAAAGCAAGAAAACACCATGCAGGCATAATATCTTATGTCCTACACAGTGCTCTTCAACATCGAACAAGAATCCAACCCCTACGCCTACCCCCTTGTGTGTTTGCGATGGGTTTGCGTTACCGTATGGCCGTATATACGGACTTGAAAAGTAGGCTAGAGATATGCTATAATGTTTGATAGGCGCGGGATGGAATCCCGTTGTGTAGGCGCCCTTTCGCCTGCGCAGGCTGTGGGGAGTTCGCACCTCCCCATAGCTGCCGAATGTTTATCTTGGCTTTCTTAAGATAAACGAAAATTCAATTTTCTGCTTCTAGTTTAGCAAAATTTCACGGAATTGTCAATCGTTTTGTGGGATTCTCTT
>CAJTQP010000063.1 GCA_910578575.1 uncultured Oscillospiraceae bacterium | reverse complement strand
CAGGTGGTTCCCTGATATCGTAAGAGAATCCCACAAAACGATTGACAATTCCGTGAAATTTTGCTAAACTAGAAGCAGAAAATTGAATTTTCGTTTATCTTAAGAAAGTCAAGATAAACATTCGGCAGCTATGGGGAGGTGCAACTCCCCACAGCCTGCGCAGGCGAAACCACCGCCTACACAACGGGATTCCATCCCGCGCCTATCAAACATTATAGCATATTCCTAGCCTATTTTTCAAGTCCGTATATACGGCCATACGGTAGCGCAGACCCATCGCAAATACACAACAGGGAAGGCGTAGGATTGGATTCTTGTTTCGATGTTGAAGAGCACTGTGTAGGACATAAGATATTATGCCTGCATGGTGTTTTCTTGCTTTCTCCGACGTCGAGATGGGGTGGGGGAAGGCGCCTCCCCTGCCCCCGGCGAAGGGGTCATACAAGCTGAAAAGAGGATGTGGAACCACTCGTCCACATCCTCTTTTTCTGCTTATTTGCTGATGATCTGCCGGTCCGCCGGCATCACCCGGCGGGGGACGGTCCAGCTGTTGCTGGCCATCCGCTCCTCGCTGACCACAGGGGCGGCGGGGGTGCTGGGGGAGAGGTCGTTGATGGTCACGTTCACCTTATGCTCCACCGGCAGCCACTGGACCCGGCGCTGGAACAGGGCGCACAGGGCGATGGGGATATAGGTGAGCATAAACAGGGGGAAGGTGAAGGTATAGGCCACCTTCTTCCAGGTGGGGGTGTTGATGTTTGCCCGCTGGGTGATGGTGGTCACCACGCCGATGAAGAACAGCAGCAGGTACGACTGCCCCAAGCCCAACAGGGACGCCACCAGGGCCTCGCTGCCGCCATACACCCCGGTGATGGCGAACACGGTGTTCAGGACGATGCACACCACCGCCAGCAGCAGGGCGGGCATGATGGTCATGAGCATGTCGAAGCAGGCAAAATTCCCCGCCCCCCTGCGGAAGATGTTGCGCAGGAGCTTGGCGCCGTAGTGGGCAAACACCTGCAAGTAGCCCTTGGCCCAGCGCATCCGCTGCCGCCAGGACTGGCGGAAGGTGATGGGCTGCTCGTCAAAGAGCATGGCCCCGCTGCAATAGCCAATGCGCACCCCGGAGGTGACGCTGTGGATGGTGAACTCAATGTCCTCCGTGAGCAGGTAGAAGTTCCAGCCCCCGTAGCGCCGCAAGATCTCCCGGCTGAAGAGGAAGCCCGTGCCGGAGATGGCGCAGCTGGTGCCCAGGAGCATCCGGGCGTGGTTCAGGTACTCCGCCTCCCGCAGGAACCACAGGGAGTACCCGGCGGTGATCCAGTTGTCCCCATAGTTCTTGGAGTTGCGATAGCTGGTGAGGACGTCGTAGCCGTCGGAGAAGGTCCGGTTCATCTGGCTGATGTAGTCCTTTTTCAACAGATTGTCCGCGTCAAAGACGAAAAACCCGTCGAAGGTATCCAGGGTATAGTCCTGGTCAATGTGGTCCAGGAGGAAGTTCAGGGCATAGCCCTTGCCCACCTGCTCCTTGTTCTGGCGCTCATACACCACAGCCCCGGCGTGCCGTGCCGTGGCGGCGGTGCTGTCGGTGCAGTTGTCGGCCACCACGAACACCGTCACCAGCTCCGTGGGGTAATCCTGGGCCTTGATACTGTCCACCAGGTTCCCGATCACCGCCTCCTCATTGCGTGCCGCGATGAGGACGCCATAGCGGTGCAGGGTCTCCGCCTTGTGGGGCGGATCCTTTTTCAAAAAGGGAACCGCCAGGTAGACGAACTGGTAGGCATAACACATAAAAAAGATAATGGAGAGGACAATATTGACAAGTTGTACAATTTCCATTTTTAACACCTTCTTTTGCTTGGCAGAGCCGGAGGGCTCTTATTTTTCTATGTTGACTATTTGGTATTAGGAGCATTATACCAGCACAATTATTAAAATGAAACAGGTGTCAGATTAAGATTCCCTTAAGAAGTCTTAAAAAATGAGAAAGAATTCTTAAAAATCGATTAAATCACCTGAAACAGCCAGAATTTCAGATACTCCGTCTCCGGTACCCCCCACAAAATGGGGTGGTCCGGGGCCTGGCGGCGCTCCTCAATTTGCCGTAATTGCACCGCCGCGTCCGCCGCCGCCTCTTGGAGCATTTGGCGAAACAGAGCCGCCGTCATGAAGTGGGAGCAGGAGCAGGTGGCCAGATAGCCCCCGCGGGGCAACAGCTGCATGGCCCGGCGGTTGATCTCCTTGTAGCCCCGAAAGGCGTTCTTCACCGTGGTGCCGCTCTTGGTGAAGGCCGGGGGGTCCAGGATGATATAGTCAAAGGGCCGCTGTTTGCCCTCCCCCAACTGGGTGAGGAGCTGGAACACGTCCGCCTGCTGGACGATGACCTTGTCCTCCAGGCCGTTGAGGGCGGCATTGCGCCGGGTCTGCTCCACAGCGGTCTGGGACACATCCACCGCCGTCACCGACGCCGCCCCTGCCTGGGCACAGTTCAGGGCGAAGGCCCCGGTGTGGGTGAAGCAGTCCAGCACCCGCCGCCCTGGGGCCAGGGCCGCCGCTGCCCGGCGGTTGTATTTCTGATCCAGGAAGAAGCCGGTCTTTTGGCCGTTGATGTAGTCCACGTCATAGGCGATGCCGTTCTCCCGGATGGTCACATGGCCGTCTAGGTCCGTGGCCAGGCCGGGGAGGGGATAGAAGCCCCTGTGGCGGGGAAGACCCTCTTTCTCCCGCAGGGGGGCGTCGCTGCGCTCATAGATGGCCCGGATCTCCTGGCCCATCGCCCGGAGACAGTCCACCAGCAGGGGGTATAGCAGCTCCCTGCGCCGTTCCATCCCCAGGGAGAGCACCTCCGTCACCAGAATGTCCCCAAAGCGGTCCACCGTCAGCCCCGGAAAGGCGTCCGCCTCCCCGAAGATCAGGCGGCAGGCGGAGAAGTCCGGCCCCATGACGGTCTTTCGGTAGTCCAGGGCATACTGGACCCGCCGCCGCCAAAAGCCCGCATCGAAGCGGTCGTTGGTGTTCCGGGAGAGGATGCGCACCCGGATCTTGGAGTGGTCGTTGAGAAACCCCGTCCCCAGCCAGCGGCCCTTGGGGGATACCACGTCCACCAGGTCCCCGTTCTCGTAAGGGGTCCCCGGTCCGCTGGCCTCCGCACCGTACACCCAGGGGTGGCCACTGCGCAGGGCCCGCTCCCCCTTGGCGTTGACGCGAAGGACAGGATAGGGGCGTTGTGTCATGGCGTCAGCCTCCTTTGCTCATCAGGGGTGATTATAGTCCCTTTTTGCCAGCATTTCAAGCCGAAAAACGAAGAGTTTTGTCCCCTCGCCCATTTGCGCCCTTTCCCGCCGGAATTCCCCTGCATTTGTGTGCAAATTCTCTTGACAGGGAGCGCTTTGGGACGTAAAATAATTTCAGTATAAATATACGAACAGTGGGCCAGGTAATTTGGCCTGGTTCCGGGTCATTTGTTCGTTTTCTCCGGTGGGACGGTCCTCGCTGCCCCCGCCGTCGTGAGTTTATGTTTATGCGAAATTTTAGAGAAATGGAGGTGTGTCCCGACTGTTATGCCGCAATCTATTTTAATTGGCGTGATCACATTCCTGATCGCCCTTGTGATAGGCATCCCCATCGGCATCCTGTACCGCAAGAAAGTTGCGGAGAAGGAGATCACCAGCGCGGAGGAGGAAGCCCGGCGTATCATCAACGAGGCCATCAAAAGTGCCGAGAACAAAAAGCGGGAAGCCCTGCTGGAGGCCAAGGAGGAGATCCTGGCCGAGCGCACCAATCACGAGCGAGAGGTCAAGGAGCGCCGCAACCAGTTCCAAGAACAGGAACGGCGGCTCCAACAAAAGGAAGAGACATTAGAACGCAAGCTGGAAAATGTGGAGCGTAAGGAGGAATCCTACAACGCCCGCCTGGCCAACCTGGAGGAGGCCCGCGCGGAGACCGCCCGGCTCCAGGCGGAACAGATGGAGACCCTAGAGCGAATCTCCGGCTTCTCCGCCGAGGAGGCCAAGGCCTACCTCATCAACAAGCTGGAGACCGAGGTGACCCATGAGGCCGCCATGAAGCTCAAGGAGATCGAGGCCCACTACAAGGAGGAGGCCGACAACAAGGCCAAGGAGATCGTGGGGCTGGCCATCCAGCGCTGCGCCGCGGACCACGTGGCGGAGGCCACCGTCTCCGTGGTGCCCCTGCCCAACGACGAGATGAAGGGCCGCATCATCGGCCGGGAGGGCCGGAACATCCGCACCCTGGAGACCCTCACCGGGGTGGACCTGATCATCGACGACACCCCGGAGGCCATCACCGTGTCCTGCTTCGACCCGGTGCGCCGGGAGATCGCCCGGCTGGCCCTGGAGAAGTTGATCCTGGACGGCCGGATCCACCCTGCCCGCATCGAGGAGATGGTGGAGTCCGCCAAGCGAGAGGTGGATGCCACCATCAAGGCCGAAGGGGAGCGGGCCGTGCTGGAGACCAACGTCATGGGCCTGCACCCGGAGCTCATCAAGCTCCTGGGCCGCATGAAGTACCGCACCAGCTATGGCCAGAACGTGTACAACCACTCCATCGAGGTGGCCCAGCTGGCCGGCCTCATGGCCGCCGAGATCGGCGAGGACGTGGCCACCGCCAAGCGGGCGGGGCTGCTCCACGACCTGGGCAAGGCCGTGGACCACGAGGTGGAGGGCTCCCACGTGACCATCGGCGTGGAGCTGGCCCGGAAGTACCGGGAGAGCAAGGAAGTCATCCACGCCATCCACGCCCACCACAACGATGTGGAACCCCAGACGGTGATCGCCTGCCTGGTCCAGGCAGCCGACGCCATCTCCGCCGCCCGACCCGGCGCCCGGCGGGAGAACTTGGAGAACTACATCAAGCGGCTGGAGAAGCTGGAGGGGGTCACCTCCTCCTTCCGGGGCGTGGAGAAGTCCTACGCCATCCAGGCCGGCCGGGAGGTGCGCATCATCGTCAAGCCCGAAGTGGTCAGCGAGGACGAGATGACCCTCTTGGCGCGGGACATCGCCAAGCAGATCGAGGACGAGCTGGAGTACCCCGGCCAGATCAAAGTGCATCTCCTGCGGGAGGTCAAAGTGGTGGAGTACGCCAAGTAAACAGGAATCACAAAAGCGGGATCCAGGCAGCGGTCTGGGTCCCGCTTTTGTGCGCCTATAGCCGGATATTCCCCAATTTCTCCCCCACCAGGGCCATCTGGACCTCGTTGACGGGCCAGGCGAAGGAGATATCCACCAGCACATGGGGATAACACAGCAGGTAATGCTGGGTCCCCTGGGCCACCTCCGTCTCCTCCACCAGCTGGTAGGCCCGCTGGGCCCCCCAGGCCTGGGCGGGGACCTCCTCCCGGTACTGCCACTGCCGGGGCGGCTCCCAGGGCCGGGCCATCATGGCCTCGCACAGGCCGTAGAGACCGGGGAGCTTGGGGGCGGTGAGGGTATAGCGCAGGGTGTTTACATCCACGTCCTGGCGCACCCCCATGAAGTTCACCCGGAGCTTTCCGTAGGTATAGGACCCCAGGAGAGGGGACTCCTCCCCCCAGCAGAGGTCCCCCCAGGTCTTGTCCTGGCCTATGGGGACGGCAAAATCCGCCACCGCCAGGGGCGGTTCATGCAACCAGTGGTCCACGGTGGTGCGCTCTATGGACGTCCACGGTCCACTTCCCGCCAGGGCCCCCGCCGCCAGACCGACGAACAGCACCAGACCCCAGACGATGGACTGGTTGGTCTCCGCCATGGTCCCCCGGTCCCGGAGGATCTGCCGCAGAAGCAGGCCGATGGCCACCCCCAACAGCCCCAGCACCGTGGACATCCACTCCCCTGGGGAAGCGGTGGCGATCCAGACCCCTAAGCCCGCCAGGAGCAACCCCGCCGCCACCATCTGGGGCAGCCGAACGCTTTTCGTCTCCAAAAACACCCCCTGCGCTGCCGCCTGTACGGCAGCGGCGCGCCAGGAGAGATAGCGCCACAGCTCCGCCGCGGTGAGGGGTGTCGCCAACAGGCCCACCAGGGCGAAGAACAGGGCCTGCCCGCTGGACAGTAGAGCCAGGGGGTCCTGGAACGCCTCAAAAACGCCGGAGAGCAGGAGGAACAATGAAATAACCAGAATGACGGCCGTACCCACAATCCACCCCTTCATGGAACGGTGGATGGTCTCCACCGCCAGGCCTGGGTCCGTCTCCAGGGGGATGGGGCTGCTCTGGGGGTTGGAGAAAATCTGCATCTGGGCATCGGTGGCCACCAGGGTCCAGCCGGTGTGGGCGCACAGGTCGTAATATTGCGCCAGCTCCTCCGGGGGACCGGGGTCGTAGGGGGTGGCCTTGGGGTAGTAGGTCACGGCGAAGCGCTGCCGCTGAGGGGGGACGCGCCGGTAGTGCCAGGAAAAGGCCGTGATCTTCTCCAGCATCCACCCCTTTTCCGCCATCCGTTCCAGGTGGCGTGCGATGCCGCTGTGGTCGTACATGGCAAAGAGCTCGATCCTGCGTTTGCTGTCCTTCATGGGGATGCCTCCTTTCCTATTTGGCGTTATATCTGGATGGCCCCCAGCCGCGCCCCCACCAGGGCCGTCTGGGCGGGGGTGGGGGGCCAGGGGAGGCCGATGCCTACGATCACCTCTGGATAACACAGCAGGTAATAGTGATCCCCCTGGTCCGTGGACCGGTAGGCCTGTTGGGCCCCCCAGCCTTGGGCGGGGACCGCCTCCCAGTTGTGCCCCTCCAATGCCTTTTCCCGGCACAGGGCATAGAGGGCCGGATGCTTGACCTGGGTGATATGGTATCGGAAATTCGTCTCATAGACCTGGGCGGGAGACTCCGCCAGGGTGAGCTGGGCCAGCAGGGGGGAGCTGTCCCCGGTGGTAAAGCGGCTGTGCTCCGCCGCCGCGATCCCAAAGTCCGCCAGCACCAGGGGCGGATGGGCCTGCCAGCCGTGGAGGCTGTATTCCCGGTCCAGTTTGTCGATGACCCCGGCGCCCTCAAACACCGCCAAGGACACCGAGAGGACGATGCACAGCAGGAGGGCCACATTCTGGGTCGTATCCCGATGGGCCCGTTTCTTTCGCATGATCTCCTCCACCAGGGCACACAGGAGGATAACGGCAGTCCATCGGAAGAAGTCATAGCGGTTCTGGACGGTGATGCCAAAGGCAAAGTAGCCGCACAACAGGAGCGGGGCCGTCAGCCACAGGAGGGCATTTGCCCAGGGGCGGTGTTTCGGGGGGAGGAACTGGCCCAGCTCTGCCGCCGCCAGGGCTTTTTTCCGCCAAGCGTAATACATGGCCAGGCCCCCCACAGACAGGGGCAGGATCACGATGCCAAACAGCAGCAGGATCAGGTCCATCCCGTTGGACAGAAAGTCCAGGGTGGTGGTGAACAGGTTGTTGAGCTCCAGGGCCAGGTCCAGAAGGGCCAGGCCCAAGAACAGGCCGCAGGAGGGCAGCAGGGTCCGCTTCGCCATCCGGTGGATGTTCTCCACCGTCACCACCGGGTCGGTCTCCAGGGGGACGGGGTGGGGCTGGCGGCTGTAATAGATCTGCAGGAAACCGGAGGCGGCGGCCAGGGTCCAGCCGCTGTGGGCGCACAGGGCACACAGAGGGTCGTCCGGGGTAGGGTCCGGGGCAAAGGGGTCCGTATCCGGGTCATAGACCACGGTGAAGGGCAGGGCCTTTGGCTCGATCCGGCGGTAACGCCAAACAGCCAGGAAGATCCCGTCCAGCAGCCAACCCTTTCGGGCCATGGCCTCCAGGTGGCGGCGGATGCCGTCGGGGTCGTAGAATGGATACGTCTCGAAGCGGTACTTGTGGTCTCTCATGGTTCCTCCTCCTCTCCCAGCGCCCGGCGGTAGTCCTCCGCCTGGGCGCAGATCCGCTGGTACTCCCGCGCCAGGGCCTCCTGGCCCTTGTCCGTCAAGAGATAGCTGCGGCGGCGGCCCTCCACCTTGGTCTCCCGGATCATCCCCGCCTGGGAGAACTGTTCCAGGAGGTTGTACAAGGTCCCGGACCCCACCCGCACCCGCCCCTGGGTCATGGCGGGCACCTGGTCCAGGATGTCCATGCCGTAGCACTCCTTCCGCAGGCACAGGAGCACGTAGAACATCTGCTCCGTGAGGGTGTGGAATTTTTCTCTGGGCACGGCTCCCGCCCCCTTCTATTCTCGATTATCGAGTTTCTATTGACATTATATTCTCGAATATCGAGAATGTCAAGAAAAATCCTTCCCATTCCCCGCCCAGAGCGGACGATTGACAGGGGGGTACAATGACAAAGCCCCGTGGAGCGTTGCAACCGCTCCACGGGGCTTTGATAGGGCAACAGTGGTTAGAGGCTTTTGGAAACCATCTGCGGATCGTTGATGGCATTGTCAAGCAGACGGCTAAGAAAACCCGTGTATCCCTTTCCTGTCGCTTTTGCTTTGTCTAAAGTTTCCGGCGAAATACGAAGGGAAATTACCGGCTTGACGTTCTGAGAACGGCGGCTTCTCGCAATTTCCGCCATTTCAGCATACTGCTCCAAGGTCAGTTCAGGTGCGTCCTCATCGGGCATGACCGGCAGGGAAGCTGCCTTCTCAATTTCCCGAATCTGCGCTTGCGTAGGCTGTTGACCGGTACGGATCACGGTACGGATCATAGTTTCATTCTCCATAATAGAGTTTCCTTTCTGTTGGCGTTGCCATTCTGGCGGAGATCAATCGAGCCGCTTCCTCTCGCATGGTGTAAACGACATATAGGATTCCCTGGACGCATCCCAGAACCACATAACGATCTTCGTCTTGACTGTGCAGTTTGTCGTAGTATTCTATCCGCTCCTCATCGGCAAATACTAAGGCAGCAGTCTCGAAGCTGATCCCGTGTTTCCGAATATTGATCCGGTTTTTGTTGTCATCCCATTCGACCAGTGTTTCTTCAACCATAGCTTTCATGCTCTAAGTATAACGAAAAGTATTACTTTTGTCAAGAGACGCCCCACTTGACCGTACCGGGCGCTCCTTTCAACAGGGGGCCTGCACGGAGCCGTTGGGGGAATCATGCCCTGCCCGCCCAGAGCAGACGATTGACAGGGGGCGGGGAGTGGAGTACAATTACTGTGCCAACCTCCTAAACAAGGTCGAGTCCAAATGTTTGTTGCTTCCCAGGACGCAACTAAAATAAGACTGGGCACAAATCATGTTAGGCCCTGTTCTTTAGAATAGGGCCTAACTTTTTGGAGCACCCTATGAATACAGGACATTTTTATTTTATAAAAGACGAATTTTTCCACGATTTCCCCGACCCATATCTGATGCAAAACAAAGGCCCGTCTCACGACCGGCCATGCTTTTATGCCTGGAGGGACGCTGCGACACCCTCTTATTTGGCGAAGTCTTGGGCCGGGAAAAGGCTTTTTTGCTCCAAAACATGTTTCCAGTCACAACGGATTATATAAAAGAGGAATACATAGACCGCAACGCCAACATTCCTGTGCGGATAAGCGGTGCGCTCGAAGCACAGCTCCTGCGTCACGCGAAGCGTGTTCTGGCATTGCAGCGCCGGGGCAGCAGGCTGATCTACCCTAATGTGCTAGAGATAGAGCAGCAGTTGATGCTGTCTTTTGATTCCGCTCCCCCCGAAAAAACCCCTTGACAACCCCCGCAAAGCGTGCTACACTTTATCCGAATAAACCGAAAGGATGGCCCGCCATGAAGTTCACCGGCACCAGCATGAACCGCTTCTTCGCCTACCGTTACTTTATCACCCACAAGGGAATAAGGTAATGGCAATTTGTGCTGGAAAAACACCATCGCTTTCTTTGTTCATTCTTGGAAGAAATGCAAGCGCCACACAGATTCCGTTCTGTGGGGCGCTTTTTCTATTTCCCGCCGCCCAGACGGAAGCGGCAATGACCAACGAAAGGAGTCAAGCACCATGATCGCAGTCTTAAAACCCAACGCCTCCCCCGAACGGGTGGAGCACCTCATCCACTGGCTCAAGGAACAGGGCCTGGGGGTCCACGTCTCCCAGGGAGAGTTCCAGACGGTCCTGGGCCTCATCGGCAACACCGCCAAGGTAGACATGGAGATGATCCAGAGCCTGGACATCGTGGAGAGCGTCACGCGGGTCTCCGACCCCTTCAAGGCGGTGAACCGCCAGTTCCACCCGGACAGCTCCGAGATCCAGGCTGGCTCCGCCGCCATCGGCCGGGGCCACTTCGCCCTCATCGCCGGGCCCTGCTCCGTGGAGACCGAGGAGCAGATCATCTACGTGGCCCAGCAGGTGAAGGCCGCCGGGGCCCACTTCCTCCGGGGGGGCGCCTTCAAGCCCCGCACCTCTCCCTACGACTTCCAGGGCCTGGGGGCGGAGGGCATCCGCCTGCTGCTGGAGGCCAAGAAAGCCACCGGCCTGCCCATCGTCACCGAGCTCATGGACATCCGCAACCTGGACCTCTTTGAAGAGGTGGACGTGATCCAGGTGGGGGCCCGGAACACCCAGAACTTTGACATGCTCAAGGAGCTGGGCAAGACCAAGAAGCCCATCCTCCTGAAACGGGGCCTGGCAGGGACCATCAAGGAGCTGCTCATGAGCGCGGAGTATATCATGGCCAACGGCAACGAGGACGTGATCCTCTGCGAGCGGGGCATCCGCACCTATGAGTCCACCTACACCCGCAACACCCTGGACCTCTCCGCCATCCCCGTTTTGAAAAAGCTCACCCACCTGCCCGTGGTGGTGGACCCCAGCCACGCCACCGGCCACGCGGACCTGGTGGAGCCCATGGCCATGGCCGCCGTGGCCGCCGGAGCCGACGGGCTGATGATCGAGGTCCACAACGACCCGCCCCACGCCCTGTGCGACGGGGCCCAGTCCCTGACCCCGGAGGCCTTCGCCGCCACGGCGAAGAAGCTCTTCCGCATCCGGGAGGCGATGGAGCCATGAGAGTCGGCATCATCGGCTTGGGCCTCATCGGCGGTTCCTTAGCCAAGGCCTACCGCCGGGACGAGAGCATCACCGTCCTGGGCTGGGACGCGGACCGCTCCATCACGGAGTTTGCCGAAATCGCCCAGGCCATCCACGCCCCCCTGGAGGACCAGGACCTCCCCGGCCTGGACCTGCTGCTCCTGGCCACCTACCCGGAGGCGGTGGTGGAACACATGCAGCGCCTGGCCCCCCTGCTCAGCAAAGACACCATGGTCATCGACTGCGCCGGGACCAAAGAAAAGGTCTGCCGGGAGGTGTTCCCCCTGGCGGAGCAGTACGGCCTTACTTTCTTGGGGGGCCACCCCATGGCGGGCACCCACTTCTCCGGCTTCAAATATAGCCAGCCGGACCTCTTCGACGGGGCCCCCATGGTGCTGGTGCCCCCGGTGTTCGACGACATCCGCCTCCTGGACCGGGCAAAGCAACTCCTCGCCCCGGTGGGGTTCGGCCACATCTCCATCACCACCGCCCAGGCCCACGACCAGCGCATCGCCTTCACCTCCCAGATGGCCCATGTGATCTCCAACGCCTATATCAAGAGCCCCACCGCCCGGAACCACAGCGGCTTCTCCGCCGGGAGCTACCGGGACCTGACCCGCGTGGCCTGGCTGAACCCCGCCATGTGGGCGGAGCTCTTTCTGGAGAACAAGGACAACCTGCTCTTCGAGCTGGACACCCTCATCCAGAACCTGAACCGGTACAAAGCCGCCATGGAGGCCGGGGACTTCGATGCCCTGCGCCAGCTTTTGGAGGAGGGCCGCCAAATCAAGGAGGAGGTGGACGGGGTATGACCACCGTGGACATCCACGCCTCCCAGCCCTACCAGGTCCACATCGGCCCCGGTCTGCTGGACCAAGTGGGGGAACGGGCCCGCGCCCTCTGGACCGGCCCCACCGCCGCCGTGGTCTCCGACAGCAACGTGGCCCCCCTCTACCTGGACCGCTGCACCGCCAGCCTCCAGGCGGCGGGGTTCCAGGTGGTCAGCTTCGTCTTTCCCGCCGGGGAGGCCTCCAAAAACGGGAAAACCTACCTGGAACTCCTGGAGTTCTTGGCTGAGCACCACATCACCCGCGCCGACGGCTTAGTGGCCCTAGGCGGCGGGGTGGTGGGAGATTTGACTGGCTTCGCCGCCGCCACCTTCCTCCGGGGCATCGCCTTCTTGCAGCTGCCCACCACCCTCTTGGCGGCGGTGGACGCCTCCGTGGGGGGCAAGACCGCCATCGACCTACAGGCCGGGAAGAACCTGGCCGGGGCCTTCTACCAGCCCAAGGCCGTCCTGTGTGACCCCACCCTCCTGGACACCCTCCCCCCAGAGGACTTTGCCGACGGCTGCGCCGAGGTCATCAAATACGGCCTCATCGGGGACCCGGCCCTATTGGATCTCCTAGAGGCCCCCGGCCCCCTGGACGTGGAGACCGTGATCGCCCGCTGTGTGGCCCAGAAGGGCCGTCTGGTGGAAGCGGACGAGTTCGACACCGGGGCCCGGCAGCTGCTGAACCTGGGCCACACCTTGGGCCACGGGGTGGAGGCCTGTAGCCACTACGCCGTCTCCCACGGCAAGGCGGTGGCCATCGGCATGGTGCTCATCACCCGCGCCGCGATTCGTTACGGCCTGTGCCCGCCGGAGGTCCTGCCCCGGCTCCAGGCCCTCTTGGACCGGTACCACCTGCCCCAGACCACCCAGTATAGCGCCCAGGAACTTTATACCAAAACACTGTCTGACAAGAAGCGCAGCGGGGACAAGCTCAGCCTGGTGATTCCCACCGCCTGGGGGGAGAGCCGCCTCCACAGCATCCCCGTGAAGGCGCTTCTTGGCTGGATCGAACGGGGGTTACAAGCATGACCGTCACCATCCACCCCGGCCACGCCGCCGGGAAGCTCCCCGCCATCCCCTCCAAGTCCGCCGCCCACCGGCTGCTGATCTGCGCCGCCCTGGCGGATACCCCCACCACCATCCCCTGCCCCCAGAGTTCCCAGGACATCGACGCCACCGCCGCCTGCCTGCGGGCGTTGGGGGCGGAGATCCAGCGGGACGCCCAGGGCTTCCAGGTGACCCCCCTGGACCGAAGCGCAGGCCCCCGGCGCTGTACCCTCCCCTGTGGGGAGAGCGGCTCCACCCTGCGCTTCCTCCTGCCGGTGGCGGGGGCGTTGGGGGTGACGGCGGCCTTCCAATTAAAAGGCCGCCTGGGCCAACGGCCCATGGAACCCCTGGTTAGCCAGCTCCAGGCCCAGGGCTGCACCATCACCCAGGCCCCGGACTGCCTGACCATCTCCGGCCAGTTGCAGCCGGGGCAGTTCACCCTGCCAGGGGACGTGTCCTCCCAGTTCATCTCCGGCCTATTCCTGGCCCTGCCCCTGCTGGGAGCAGAGAGTAGCTTGACCGTCACCGGGACGGTGGAGTCCGCCGGATACATCGCCATGACCCTCCGGGCCCTGTCCGCCTTCGGCCTGACCCCGGAACAGAAGGCCTGGCACTTCACTCTCCCCCCCCAGGGCTTCCACAGCCCCGGCACCGCCCCCGTGGAGGGGGACTGGTCCAACGCCGCCCCCTGGCTGTGCATGGGGGTGCTGGCCGGGACCGGGGTGACCCTCACCGGCCTGGACCCGGACTCCCTGCAAGGGGACCGGGCTGTGTGCCAGGTACTCCGCGCCATGGGCGGCAGCGTGGGCTGGACCGGGGATACCCTCCAAGCCAGCCCCGCCCCCCTGCACCCGGTGGAGATCGACGCCCGGAACATCCCCGACCTGGTGCCGGTGTTGGCAGCTACTGCTGCCCTGATTCCAGGGGAAACACGGATCGTCAACGCCGCCCGGCTGCGCCTGAAGGAGTCCGACCGCCTCACCACCACCGCCCAGACCCTCAACGCCCTGGGGGGCCAGGTGGAGGAGACGGCGGACGGCCTGGTGATCCAGGGCAAGCCCAGTCTCCCCGGCGGCCAGGTGGACGCCCAGGGGGACCACCGCATCGCCATGGCGGCGGCGGTG
>CAJTQP010000062.1 GCA_910578575.1 uncultured Oscillospiraceae bacterium | reverse complement strand
TTTCTCTTCATAACCGCCGTTCCAACAACTTGCCGATGAGACCCCTTAACTTCCTTTCTCCTTTAGATTTCCTTGTCCAATTTGTTTGTCAAGCCTACATTTTGCCTTGACGGCATGAGGCAAGGGCCGGCTGTATCTCTGACAGCCGGCCCTTGTTCTCTTCAATCCATCCCCCGGTATGGGTCCAAGGCGATATTCACCACCCCGCAGAGGATGCCCCCTACGGCGAACACCCACCAGGCAGTGCCCCACAGATCCAGCGCCAGGCCCAGGCCCACATATAGCGCCGTCACCGAGACCATCAGGATGCCACAGATGGTGCAGATAAGGCCCTGGCGGGCTTTGACCTCCGGGGTGGGGTTGTTCTCCCGGTTGTACTTCTCCACATTATACTTGCCGCTCTGCAAGCCCCCGTAGACAAAGGCCGTCACAGCCCCCGCCACAATGGCCAAAAACACCGCCGCCATCTGGTCCCCGTAAAATTTCTCCTCCAGGAACTGCTCCCCCAAAGTCAGCAGCACCACGCCAAAGAGGATAGCACCCACGCCTCCAGAGATGAGCCAGACGAATTTTCTCTGAAAGGCACTGCGCTGTTTCTGGTCATAAAAATCCACAATGGTGGGGTGCTCCTTACAAAAGGCACTGTACTGGATGCCGCTGGCCACCAGCACCACCACCGACACTGTGACCACCAGCAGGAACATCGCGGCGCACACCGCCTCCGACACGCCATAGGCCTCCAGAAAGCCCAGCACCGCCACCCCCAGGATGATGGCCCCCACAGACAGGGCGACGCGCCAGGAAAAAAGGTTCATAAAGCGGTCATACTGGGCGGTGTCCTCCACCCGGCTTTTCTCCACACTGCCCCGGAGCAGAGTGTCCAGGTCCACTTCATACAAATCGCAGAGCCGCAGCAGCGTCTCCATCTCCGGGAAGCTCTGGCCCCCCTCCCACTTGCTCACCGATTGGCGGGAGACCTCCAGGATCTCCGCCAACTGCTCCTGGGTCATATTGGCCTGGGTGCGGAGAAATTGTAAATTTTCAGAAAATGCCATTTTGCATATCCCTCCTGTCTTTTGATCGTGCCTCTATCATACCTGGACAGCGCCCGCAACGCCAGCGATTTTGTGTAGCGTTTGACGATTTTTCTGTCGCGTTGCGGTTGCGCAGGGCGTTTTTCCCCAGTTTTGGCCCGAAGTGCAAGGATCGCTTCAGGAACAGCCCAACTGGGCAGCCTATCCTGCAAATTCTCCTTATCCTGGGCCATTCTAGAAACAATCTGCATTTTATTTTCAATTTATGGCAAATAATGATTGATTCTTTCGCGCATTTGTATATAATATACATATATCCAAACGGAAAAGGAGGTTTTTTCCCATGCCAAGAAAACCGAAGGGCACAGCGAAGCCCATCGCTAAAACATCCGCCCGGATGTCCCGCAAGGCTGCGCTCACTCCCACGCAACTGGAAAAAGTGGACGCTTACTGGCGCGCATCCAATTATCTCTCCGCCTGCCAGTTGTATCTACTGGACAACCCCCTGCTGAAAGAGCCCCTGCGGCCCGAACATATCAAGAAAAAAATCGTCGGCCATTGGGGCACCGTACCCGGTCAGAACTTCATCTATACCCACCTCAACCGGGCCATCGTCAAATATGACCTGGACATGATCTACCTCTCCGGCCCCGGCCACGGCGGCAACGCCATGGTGGCCCAGACCTACATGGAAGGGGTCTACAGCGAAGTCTATCCCAACATCAGCCAGGACCTGGACGGGATGCGCCGTCTCTTCAAACAGTTCTCCTTCCCCGGCGGCATCCCCAGCCACGTGGCCCCGGAGACCCCTGGCTCCATCCATGAGGGTGGCGAGCTGGGCTACTCCCTGGCCCACGCCTTTGGCGCGGTGTTTGACAACCCCGACCTGATCGCCGCCTGCGTGGTGGGTGACGGCGAGGCGGAAACCGGCCCCCTGGCCACCGCCTGGCACTCCAACAAGTTCCTCAACCCCGTGGGGGACGGGGCAGTGTTGCCCATCCTCCACCTGAACGGTTTCAAGATCCACAACCCCACCATCTTCTCCCGCATCTCCAAGAGCGAGATGGAGGACTTCTTCCGGGGCTGCGGCTGGGAACCGCGCTTCGTAGAGGGGGATGACCCCAAGGATATGCACCAGAAGATGGCCTCCGCCCTGGACTGGGCCATCCGGGAAATCAAGCGCATCCAGGCCAACGCCCGGATCAGCGGCGAGGAAACCCGCCCCGCCTGGCCCATGATCGTCCTGCGCTCCCCCAAGGGCTGGACCGGCCCCAAGGAAGTGGACGGCCAGGTCATCGAGGGCTCCTTCCGGGCCCATCAGGTCCCCATCGACATGTCCAAGCCGGAGCACCTGGGCCTGTTGGAGCAGTGGCTCAAGAGCTACCGCCCCGACGAGCTCTTCACCGACGACGGCAAGCTGGTCCCCGCCCTCCAGGAGCTGATCCCCCAGGGTGACCGGCGCATGGGCGCCAACCCCCACGCCAACGGCGGCAAGCTCCTGCGGGAGCTGCGGCTGCCCGACTTCCGCCAGTACGGCCTGGAGCTCCCCGCCCCCGGCGCCGTGGAGGCCCAGGATATGCTGGTGCTGGGCGAGTTCGTCCGGGACATCGTGAAGGAAAACGAGTCCGCGAAAAACTTCCGGGTCTTTGGCCCCGACGAGAGTAAATCCAACCGCCTCACCCCCATGTTCGAGGCCACCAACCGGGTCTGGAACGCGGAGACCGGACCCAACGACGAATTCCTGGGCCGCAGCGGCCGGGCCATGGACGCCATGCTCTCCGAGCACATGTGCGAGGGCTGGTTGGAAGGCTACCTGCTCACCGGCCGCCACGGCTTCTTCAACAGCTACGAGGCCTTCATCCGCATCGTGGACTCCATGTTCGCCCAACACGCCAAGTGGCTGAAAACCTGCAATGAGCTGCCCTGGCGGCAGAGCATCGCCTCCCTGAACTATATCCTCTCCTCCAACGTCTGGCAGCAGGACCACAACGGCTTCACCCACCAGGACCCCGGTTTCCTGGACCACGTGGTGAACAAAAAGGCCGACGTGGTGCGCATCTATCTGCCCCCGGATGCCAACTGCCTGCTCTCCTGCTTCAACCACTGCATCGCCAGCCGGGACTATGTCAACGTCATGGTCACTTCCAAGCACCCCCGGCCCCAGTGGCTGACCATGGAGCAAGCCGTGAAGCACTGCACCCAGGGCATCGGCATCTGGCAGTGGGCCTCCAACGACCAGGGCCAAGAGCCCGACATCGTCCTGGCCTGCTGCGGCGAGACCCCCACCCTGGAGACCCTGGCCACCGTCACCATCCTCCGGGAGCACTTCCCCGATGTGAAGGTCCGGGTCATCAACGTGGTGGACCTGATGCGCCTGCAATCCGACAGCCAGCATCCCCACGGCCTGTCCGACCAGCAGTACGACATGCTCTTCACCAAGGACAAGCCCATCCTCTTCACCTTCCACGGCTATCCGTCCCTCATCCATGAGCTAACCTATCGCCGGAAGAACAAGAACCTCCATGTGCGGGGCTATATCGAAGAGGGCACCATCACCACACCCTTCGATATGCGTGTGCTGAACAACCTGGACCGCTTCCACCTGGCGATGGATGTGGTCAACCTCCTGCCGGAGAAGCTGGGCACCCGCGGCGCCTTCCTGATCCAGCAGTTGCAGGATAAGTTGGTGGAGCATAAGCAGTATATCGCAGAGTATGGGATGGACCTGCCGGAAATCCGCCACTGGAAGTGGACCGACGGCAGCGCCGACTAAAGTTTTCGTCCAAATAAAGTTTTCGTCCACCTTTTTCAAAAGGTGGCGGAGTCCAGAGGCAGCGCCTCTGGCAGAGTGCAGGGACAGCGTCCCTGCCGGGTGCGGGCAGCGCCCGCAACAGCCGATGTTCCGCAGGAACGAGGCCCCCATTCAGAACCACCCCCTGGGAACCAGCCCCACGCTGTTTCCCAGGGGTTTTTTACGCCCCTTCAATTCTACTACAACTTTGTAGAAAAAACTTCTTGACATTTCTACATCCATGTAGTAATATGAACCCATCCTCAGTAGACGTACTGGGATAGGAGGTCATCAACCATGGATCGATCCAAAAAAATGTCCGAAACCGAGTCCGAGATCATGGAGGTGCTCTGGAGCGCCGGGGACCCCATGTCCGCCGCCCAGCTCCTGGACCACTTCGCCACAAACCACGGCAAAGCCTGGAAGGCCCAGACCCTGTCCACCTTCCTCTCCCGCCTGACCCAAAAGGGGCTGCTCAGCTCCCTGCGGGAGGGCCGGGTGGTGTACTATCGCCCCATCCAGACGAAAGCAGAGTATTTGCAAGGCATCACCAAAGGCATCCTGGACAGCATGTACCAGGGGTCCGTGAAAACCTTCTTCGCCGCCCTGTGCGGTGACGCCCCGCTTCCGGAAAAGGACCGGGCAGAGCTCCGGGCCTGGCTGGAGGAACAGGAGCCATGACGGCGCTGCTCACCCCCCTGGCCCTGCTGAGCCTCACCGCCGGGGCAGGCTACCTCCTCCTGAAGCTGCTGCTGGCAGTCTGGGGCCAAAAACTCAGCCAGCGCTGGCGCTACCACAGCGCCTTGGCCCTGGCCCTGCTGTTCCTGCTGCCCCTGTACCGGCTGTGGGACCTCGTCCCCGCCGGCAGCACCGGGCGGATACACGTCACCCTGGTGACCACCCCCCACCTCCCCGCTTTCCATTGGCAGGGGATTGTCCAGGGCCTCCCTGTCCTGTGGCTGCTGGTGGTTGCTCTCCTGCTGCTGTGGGACGGCTGGTGCCTGCTGCGCTTCCGCCGCCAGAGGCAGGGCGCGGAACCCCTCCGGGAGGGTCCCCTGGTGGCGCTGGCCCAGGAGGAGGCCCAGCGTCTGGGCATCCGTCAACCGGTGCGCCTGCTGGCAGCCCCCGCTGTGGATACCCCCATGCTGGTGGGCTTCCTCCGGCCGGTGCTCCTGCTCCCCACCCAGGACCTAAGCCCGGCAGACGCCCGGTTGGTCCTGGCCCATGAGCTGGTCCACTACCGCCGGGGGGACCTGTGGAAGAAGTTGCTGATGGAAGCGGTGTGCATCCTCCACTGGTTCAACCCCGCCGCCCACCTGCTGAAACGGGATTTCCTCTACTGGATGGAGACCGCCTGCGACGAGGCAGTGGTCTCCCCCCTGGACTTCGCCCAGCGAAAGCAATACGGCTATCTCCTGATCGACGGCGCAAACCCCGCCCGGCCCTCGGCGCAAGGGCCCTCCGTGCCCTTCGCCCCCAGCCGGGAGACCCTGGAAAGGAGAATTTTTACCATGTTACATTCTGAACACAAAGCCCATTCCGCCCTGGGGGGCGTTCTCGCCATGGCCCTGGCCGCCGGCTGCCTGGTAACCACCGCCTTTGCCGCAGACCTGGACAAGGATAGCAAGGCAGAGCCGGCCACCACCGCCTCCGTTTGTGTGGCCGCCACCTCCGTAGGTGAAGACGTCAAGCTGGAGGTAGAATCCGGCACTCTCACACCGGGGGAAGAGGTCTATTACACTGTAACCACCTCCGACGGCAGTATGGATGCCCTGTCCCTGGAGGATATGGTAGACCTGGGTGACGGGAACTACCAGCTTACCACCAATGTGAATGGGGAAGACGTCATCGTCACCGTCCATGTGGACGAGGAATAAGTCCCGCAAGCAAGCTCTCATAAACGCCATGAAACACCGCGGCGGCATTGCCTTGTGCAGTGCCGCCGCGGTGTTGTGTCAATCCGGTAAAACGTTTCGCTTCAAGCTGGTGTAGGCCAGCAGGATATAGATGCTATAAATTAGGAAAAAGAGGACCAGGGCAATGGCCACGATAGCGGGCGGGCTGCTGAGCCCCACCATGACCCCCGGCTCCGTGGCGTTGGCCAGGTTGAGAATAAAGGGGATGCCGATGAACAGCGGAGGTACGGCGGGGAGGGCGTAATAGATGCCCAACTGCGTCCCCAGGGCCTTGGACATCTCCCCCCGGTCCATGCCCAGCTTGCGCAATAGGTCGAACTGCCGCCGGTAGTGCTCCGACTCGCTGAGCTGCTGGATGGTCAGGATGGTGGCGGCAGTCATGCTCAGGGCCAGAGCCAGGAAGTAAAAGGGGAATACGGTCATGGCCGTCAAGGCGGCGGCGTCCGCCGCTTCCTGGGCCTTGGTGTGAATCTCGTCATAATATCTTGGGTCCTTGATCTGTTCCTCCAGCGTCTCATAAATTTGATACAAGCCGGAGAATTGCGGCTCTGTGACCGGCTGGACGGTCTTTGCCGCATAGGCGTTGTGGAACACCGGACGGCCCACCACGGCCTCATCGGGGACCACCAATACATAGCGCTGTCCGTTGCCTGTGTCGTAGTTTTGCAAAAAATGCTCTGTATAGACCCCGCCGGGGGACAAGGTGGTATCCCCTAAGGTGATGGGTTGGGTATAGCTGGAAAGGTGTTTTCCCAAATAGGCCCTACAGTGGATGAGATACTCCCCCGGCTTCAGCTCCACCGGCGGGTAGCCGGCAATGGCGCGCAGGGCGGCGTAGTCGCGAAAGCGCATGACCGGGTCCTGGTCAAAGTAGCGGTAGTAGTCCTCTCCGCCGTCCTCCACATAGTCCATGAGCTGGTCATTTTCCCCCTGATAGATGCTATAGAGCAGGTCCTGTTCTACAGGGATGTTCTCCTGGATGTAATCCAGATAGTTCTGGCTGAGGGGCACATCATCCGTGGTGCCGATATACAGGTCGAAGCAGGCGTTTTCCGCCGCCCGGCCCTCGAACAGCCCCCGGAACACCATCCCCGTTCCCTCGGAGATCAGGGTGCCGGTGAAGATCAGGGCGAGGATGGCCATGATTACCCCCATGGTAGCCAGCTTGGCCGTCAGGGTGCGGAATATTAAGAGGGTCTGTCCCCGATACTTCCGCTCCGGCCGCTTGTCGAAAAAGGCCGGAACCCCGGAGGTAAAGCTGAGGAAAAAGCCAAAGAGGAACACGATGATACACCCAGCCCCCAGGATGCCCAGGGGCAGGCTCCCCGCCATGATCAGGCAGGTCCCCACGATGCCAAGTACAATGGAGAAGGCAAAGAGTCCCCGGCGCTTCCCCTTCGTCTGGACCACCACGCCCTCATTCTGCCGGTCAAAGTAGATGAGGTCATGGATCTTCATCTTGCGGATCCGCCGGCGGCTCCTGCCCAGGGCGTAGAGGTAGATGCAGGCGAAGTAGAGCACCGTCAGCCCCAGAGCTTTGGGGGCCAGGGATAGGGAGAGCTGATAGGGCAGGCCGAATAAGGCCAGCACAATGGCCCGCAGGCCCTGGTAGAGCAGGCTCCCCAGAAGGATGCCCAGCACCAGGGCACAGCCCCCCACCGCCAGGTTTTCCAAAAAGAACAGCCGGGCCACCTGTTTGTGTTCCAGGCCGATGAGAAGATAGGTCCCCAACTCCCGGCTGCGGCGGGTGAGCATGAAGCGGGTGGCGTAGGCCACCAGCCAGCCGAAAATACACACCACCACGATGCTGGTAAAAACAATGGCCGTGGGCAGCTGGGTCATGGCTCTTGACAGGGCCCTCAGCTCCTGGGACACCGCCAGGCCGTTGAAGGCATAGAGCAGGGCGGCGGCCAGGACGATGGTGACGAAATAGACCAAATAGTCCTTGGCCTGGCGCTGGGCATTGCGTAGGGAGAGCTTAGATAACGTCACTGACGTCACCCCCCAGCAGTGCCAACACATCCAGAATCTCATGGTAAAATACGGGCCGTCCCCGCTCCCCCCGCAGCAGCTCATTGAAGAGCCTGCCGTCCTTGAGGAATAGCACCCGCTTGGCATAACTGGCGCTGTAGGCGTCGTGGGTCACCATGAGGATGGTTGCCCCCAGGTCCCGGTTCAGCTTGGTCATGATCTCCAAAAGATTCTTGGAGGCCTTGGAATCCAGGGCCCCGGTGGGCTCATCGGCCAACAGCAGGGACTGTCCCGCCACCATGGCGCGGGCGCAGGCGGCCCGCTGCTTCTGCCCGCCGGACACCTGATAGGGAAATTTGGGCAGGATATCCAAAATATCCAGCTTCTTTGCCACTCCCCGCACCTGGACCCCCACCTTCGCCGGGTCCGTATGGTTCAGGGAGAGGGCCAGGCCGATGTTCTCCTCGATGGTCAGGGTATCCAATAAGTTGAAATCCTGGAACACGAAGCCCAGGCGCTCCCGGCGGAAGCGGGCCAGAGCCTTGGCGGGGAGTTCGGAGATGTCCACCCCGTCCAGGAAAATCTGCCCGGCACTCACCGTGTCGATGGTGGAGATGCAGTTGAGCAAGGTGGTCTTGCCACTGCCAGAGGCCCCCATGATGGCGATAAACTCCCCCCGCTCCACCTGGAAGCTCACGCCGTCCAGGGCTTTGGTGACGTTGTTCTTGCTCCCATAATACTTTTCAATGTTTTTCACTTGCAGCATACGTCCTGCCTCCTTTCCCCTCTAGGATAGCGCAAATCCGGGCGGGGTGGTATCGAAACGATATGGCCTTTCCTTACAGTTTTGTAAGAAACGCCGTCATTCCTCCGCCCCCGCCGTGGCGGGAAAGGTCAGGGTCACTTGGGTTCCCTCCCCCTCCTGGGAGGTGATCTGCAAGTCCAGGGACAAAAACGCCGCCAGTTTGCGGCAGAGATACAGGCCCATCCCCGTGGAGCCGCCCCGGCGGCGGCCGTTGCTGCCGGTGAAGCCCCGCTCACACACTCTGGGCAGCTCATGGGCGGGGATGCCCAGGCCGTTGTCCGCCACCGTCAGCGCCACCTTCTGTCCCAGGGGGCGGGCGGTGATGTGGATCACCGGGGTTTCCCCCCGGTAGCGGGCGGCGTTTTGCAGCAGCTGGCCCAGGATAAAGGCCGTCCACTTCTCATCGGTGTACACGGTGCAGTCCAGCCCCTGGGTCTCCACCCGGACCCCGTTCTGAATGAGTAGGCTCCGGTGGGTCTGGATGGCCTGGGAGACGATGGCCTCCAGAACGTTTTGCCGGATGACGCAGTCCCGCTCCGGGCTCTCGGCGCGGGCGTAGAAGAGGGCCCGCTCCACGTGGGCCTCCACCTGGGCCAGCTCCTGGGTGAGTTTTCGGCGCTTGTCCCCCTCCAGGTCCCGGCACAGGAGCTGGGCGGCGGTGATGGGGGTCTTGATCTCATGGACCCACTCCTCGATGTAATCCCGATAGGCCCGCTGGGCCGCCTGGGCCTGAGAGACAGCCTCCAGCATGGATTTCCCTGCCCGGCGGGTAAGCTGGAAGAGCTTGCGCTGGTAGATATCCTTGGGGGTGGGGATGCACTCCATCAGGAGGTACTTCTTCTCCAAACCCTCCAGGATGGCTTCCAACTCCGACAGTTGGGCCCGGAGGCGGAGGAACTCCACCGTATACCGCCCCACGAAGATCAGCAGGAATCCCAGAGTCAAGAGGGCAACCACCCCCGGCCGGGTCCCTGTGGCCAGCAGGAACAGCGCTGCCACCACGAAACAGCACAGGCCCCCCACCATGGGCCCCAGGCGGTGGGACAGAAACTCCCGCAGGGTCATAGCTGATACCCCATCCCCCGGCGGGTGCGGATACAGCCGGGACGACCGATGCCGTCCAGCTTAGCCCGCAGGCGGGTCATATTCACGCTGAGGGTGTTGTCGTCGATGTAGATCTGGCTGTCCCAGAGGGCCTCGATGAGGTCGGCACGGGAGACGATCTCCCCGGCGTGGCGGAGGAGATAGGCCAGAATCTGCAACTCGTTACGGGTGAGTTCCGCGCAGCCCTCCCCGGCCCAGACCTGGCCCTTGGCCAGATCCAGGCGCAGGCCGGCGGCCTCCAGGCGTTCCGGCTCTGCCTGGCCGCCGCTGCGGCGAAGCACTGCCCGGACTCTGGCCAGAAGCACGGGGATGTTATAGGGCTTGGTGATATAGTCGTCGCTGCCCAGGCTCAGGGCCCTTAGCTCGTCGGCGGTGGAGTCCCGGCTGGTGACGATGACGATGGGCAGCTTGCTGCGCCTGCGGATGTCGGCGCACAGGGCCAGTCCGTCCCGGCCGGGCAGGCCCAAATCCAGCAGGAGCAGGTCGGCGTTCTGGGCACAGACCTGGTCAGGAATGTCTGCAAAGTCCTCCAAAGCCAGAGCCCGGTAACCTTCGTTCTCCAGTAAAAGCTGCAATTCCTCCCGGATCACCGGGTCGTCCTCTACGATTAGGATGGTCTGCATGGTCCGTCCTCCCCTCATAGTTTCAAAACGTTCTCCAGCTCCGCCCGGCCCTGGGGGGTCAAGAGGGGGTGGACCACCCGCCAGGCGTGGCGGCGGTAACCCACAGCTTCCCCGCCATCGCCCCGTTTCAGCTCGGAGAAAGGGGCCCAATAGGCGCTGGAAAAGTACAACAACTCTGCCGTGTGGGTGTACTCCCCTGCATAGTCCTCTGGGCGGACCAGGCCAGCGGTATGGAGGGACCGCAGCGCCCCCTCCAGCTTCTCCGTGATCTCCCGGCAGCGGGCCCGCTGTTTCCGGCCAATTTGGGGGGATATCTGCCCCAGTTGGGCGTGGGAGAGGAAGAAAAACAGATTGTTTTGCACCGCGGTTTGGATATCCAAAAACACCAGGTCCAGTTCCCCGATGGTCTGGGGGATATTGGGGGGCAGGGTGTCGCCGGACTGTGCCATGATGGCCTCCACAATATGTTCCTTCTTTTGAAAGTGGTAGCTCAAATTCCCTTTGCTGATGCCCACGGCCCTGGCGATGTCCTGGAGGGAGACGCCATTGTAGCCCCGCTGGTTGAAGAGACGGCGGGCGGCGTCTAAAATCTCCTGGCGGGTGTCTCTCATGGCGCTTCCCCGGTCAGTTCAGCCTTCTGGGCGGTTTCCAGCCGGGAGAGGTTTTTGGCCTCCCGCAGGCCCACCCAGAGCACCACAATAGCCGCCAGCCCATCGGAGAGGGACCCGGCCAGTAGTATGCCGTCCAGGCCCAAAACCTTGGGCAGCAGGAGCAGTAGGGGGATGAACAGTACACCCTGGCGCAGCACCGCCAGCCAGAAGGCCAGGTTGGCCTTGCCCATGGCGGTGCAGAAGTTGGAGGTGATGGGCTGCAAGGCGTTCAAAAAGACGCAGGCGCAGAAGATGTGGATGTAGTGGGCCCCGAAGCTGTAGAACAGCTCGTTGTCCGAGCCGAACATCCGCAAAATCTGCCGGGGGAAGAGCTGCATCAGCAAAAACGTGGCCACGGCAATGAGGGTGCCGTAGCGCAGGACCGTCAAATAGGTCTCCCGCACCCGGCCGTACTGCTTCCGGCCCAGGTTGAAGCCGTAAATGGGCTGGCAGCCTAGGGCGATGCCGATGACGCTGGACATGAGCACAATGCCCACCTTCCCCACCGCCCCGGCGGCGGCAATGGACACTTCACTGCCGTAGACCGTCAAAGCCCCGTAGGTTTTCAGGCCGTTCATCTGGATGATCTGGGCGATCATCATCAGCACGTGGGTGGTAAAGACGGCGATGCCCAGGGAGAAGATGGTAACCGTCTCCGCTGCCCTGGGGCGCAGGTGGCGGGGGGCCAGGGTGACGCTGCGGAAGCGTTTTATCATGTAATAGAGGGCTAAGATGGTGGAAAGGACCTGGCCCAGGAGGGTGGCCAGGGCGATGCCGGTCATGCCCATATCCAACACGAACAGGAAAATGGGGTCGAACACCATATTAAACACTGCCCCTGCCACCAGCACATAGCTGGCGAACTTGGGGCTACCGTCGGCCCGGATGAAGTTGGACAGTCCGGTGGAGAGGACGCCGAAGAAGAGGCCGATGCAAATCAGCCGGGCGTAGTCCGAGGCATAGGGCAGGATCAGGTCTGTGGCCCCGAAGAGGTAGAGCATGGGCTCCATGAAGATGGAAGTGATGAGGGAGGCGGCGGCCCCCAGGAGCAGCATCCAGCTGATGGAGGTGCCGATGACCTTGGCGGCGTCCTCCTGCTCCCCCTTCCCCAGGAGGATGCTAAAGCGGGCGGCGGCACCCAGGCCCAAGAGGGTGGACAGGGCGATGATAATGGAGGTAAGGGGAAAGACGATGTTGGTGGCGGCGATGCCGTTGTCTCCGATGCCCCAGCCCACGAAGATCTGGTCCACGATGTTGTGGAGGGCACTGACCAGTTGGGTGATGATGCCGGGGATGGCGTATTTCCAAATCAAGCTTTTGACGGGGGCGGTCCCCAGGGGATTGGCGGCAGTTCCTGCTTGCATAACGCAGCACTCCTTTCTTTTTAGGTCGTTCGTCCTAATCGGAAGTATAGGACGAACGACCTAAAAAGTCAAGATTTTTCGGCACGATGTCACAAAACAAGGTAAAATATCCCCATTCTAGGCAGAAAGGGTTTTGTTATGGAGGATATGTTCAAGTTAAGCGCCTTCGCCGCCCATCTCCGCCAGGAGGAGCGGGCAGCGGGGACGGTGGAGAAATATGTGCGGGACGTGGGGGCCTTTGGGCGCTGGCTACAGGGGCGGGCCCTGAGCAAGGCGGCGGTGGCGGCATGGAAGGGGGCGCTGGTGGAGGCGGGCTACGCCCCGGTGACCGTCAACGCCATGGTGGCGGCGGTCCACGCCTATCTCCGCTTCATCGGGCGGGAGGACTGCCGGGTGAAGTTCTTAAAGGTGCAGCGGCGGCTGTTCCGGGAGAGCCGCCGGGAGCTGAGCCGGGCGGACTATGCCCGCCTCCTGTCCACCGCCCAAGCCCTGGGCCGGGGGCGGCTGGCGCTGTTGATGGAGACCATCTGCGCCACAGGCATCCGGGTCAGCGAGGTGAAATACATCACCTTGGAAGCGGCGCGGCTGGGGCGGGCGGAGATCGCCTTAAAGGGGAAGATCCGCACCATCCTCCTGCCAGGTAAGCTGTGCCGGAAGCTGTGCAAGTACGCCAGGGCAGAAAAAATCGCCTCCGGCGAGTTGTTCCTCACCAGAAGCGGGACCCCCATCCACCGCCGCCAGGTCTGGGCGGAGATGAAACGGCTATGTGCCCAGGCGGGGGTGGAACCGGGGAAGGTATTCCCCCACAATCTCCGCCACCTCTTCGCCACGGCCTTTTACCAACACTGCAAGGACCTGGCCCGGCTGGCGGACGTGCTGGGGCACGCCAGCGTGGACACCACGCGGGTGTATCTCCTCACCACCGGCGGCGAGCACCGGCGGGCGTTGGAGCGGCTGGGGCTGGTCACATAGGCAAACAAAAACAATAGTTTGTCCTCTATCTGGGCAGGCGTTGGGCCAAAAGCCGTAGAAAAGCGACGAAAAGCGAGGGCGTTTTCTCCCGCTTTTTGAAAAAAGGGCTCACTGGCAAAAGCCGCAAAAAGCATTTGTTTTGTGGCTTAGTCTATTGTGCAAAAATATAGAAATTCAGCTTGTTTTTTCAAAAACAGCGTGGTATAATTTCCTTGCAATATGGCGTTTGGACCAGCTTTTTCTAAGGTGGCGCAAACAAAATATTGTTTTTGTCCCACAAACTCACTGACAGGCGGTGATGCGATGAAAAAAAGTTTCTACGACTACTGCATGGAGCAGCGGCAAACGGCGCTGCTGCAACAGTGGGCCGTAGAACGAAACGGACCCCTGACCCCTCAGAGCGTCTCCTTCGGCAGCCACCAGAAAGTATGGTGGCAGTGCGGAAAGGGGCACCAATGGCAGGCGGCGGTGAAGTCCAGGGTCAGCGGCGTGGGCTGTCCCCACTGTGCCAACCGGGTGCTACGCCCCGGCGAGAACGATTTGGCCGCACTGTACCCGGACCTGGCCCGGCAATGGGACCAGGAAAACCGCCCCCTGACCCCGGCGCAGCTCTTGCCTGGGTCCCGAAAGAAGGTCTGGTGGCGCTGTGAAAAAGGCCACCGGTGGCAAGCTATGGTGGTGTCCCGGACCAGAGGCACCGGCTGTCCCGTCTGCGCGGGCAAGCAGGTCCTCCCCGGCGAGAACGACCTGGCCAGCCACTACCCTGCC
>CAJTQP010000061.1 GCA_910578575.1 uncultured Oscillospiraceae bacterium | reverse complement strand
GCAAGGAATTTATGCGTCAGAAACAGCAAATCGTGAACACTCTTTTTGAGCAAGGAAACGCTTAGTTTTGTTACCCCCCCCCCGCCGAAAAACTACAAAATTTCTTCGGCGTTTTCTTACAATTTCAAATTGGCGTTGACAATTTGCCGAGGCGATATTTATTACGCAAAACTGAACCCCGTCCAGGGGTCCGAGCAGGGCGGGCTTCGCCCGGTCCTGGTCATTCAGAACAACAAGGGCAACAAGCATTGCCCCACAATCATCGCAGCTCCCATCACCAGCAAGGGGAAGAAATACTACCTGCCCACCCATGTGGTCCTGCCGGAAAGGTTGGAGTTGCCCCGGCGGTCTATGGTACTGTTGGAACAAATCCGCGTACTGGACAAGCAGCGGTTACGGGAATTTGTGGACTGCATGGGGGCAGAGGAAATGAAAGAGATCGACCAGGCTATCCGCGCCAGTTTGGCGCTGCCAGAGGACCGCCGGAGAAAAAGAAAAGCGAAACCGGAGGGGAAACGGCTCTGCCTCTGCCCGAACTGCGCCAACCAGTTTTATAGCTCCCCGGACCATGTGATCCGCAGGGCGGAGGGGGAGCAGGAGGAAGGCAGTACCTGTGAATACTGTGAAGTCCAACCGGGACTGGACTTTATTGTTATCAACCGCCGAAAGCGGTTGGGGGATACATAAGGGAAAGGGGGCACCGAAAATGTTTGAGGAACAGGGCAGCGTATGTGGTGAACTGGATACGGTATGCAGCCCGCCCTGTGGGGCGGAAAAACGGACCTACTCCGTCAGCGATATCCAGAGAATCCTGGATATCAGCCGCTCTACCACCTATGTCCTTATCAAGCGCGGAGTGTTCAAGAGTCAAAAGGTTGGGAAACAGATTCGCATTTCCAAAAAGAGCTTCGATGCCTGGCTGGACGGAGACGAAGAATAACTTGTCAAGGATGCGAATTTCCAAAGCGCAAGGGTTTTGTACCTTTGCGCTTTTTCCCACAGCCCGCTACAATGTGGGACAGAAAGGAGGCCCACATCGCAGCGGGTCTTACATAGAGGCACCTTGTCTCAGGAATCGAAGAATCAGGAGGTCATACAGCATGGGAAAGACAAGTATCTCAGTCCCTGAAATGCAGCGGCTTCTCGGCATGAAAAAGGTCGAGGCATACTGGCTGGTCAAGCAGAAACGCTTTCAAACCGTCCTGGTAGGCGGCAAAATGCGGGTCCTGCTGGACAGTTTTGAGGACTGGTACAATTGCCAATTTCACTACAAGAAGGTCGACGGTCCTCCCCCTGGCCAGAGATGGGACCACACGGTAGGGGTACAGGAAGCCGCTGAGCGCTTGGGCATCCACCCCGGCACAGTTTATACCTACATCAAGCGGGGCCAGCTTCAGGCGGTCAAGGTGGACAACCAGACCCGCATTTATAAGGACAGCTTCCCCACCGCAGCACAAGTTGAACCGGAAGGAGGAACCGCGTAATGGCAAGCATCATCAAGCGAAAGAGCAAGTATTCTGTGGCCTACTGGATCACAGACGAGAACGGAGAACGCCGTCAAAAGTGGGAGAGCTTTGATACCCACGCGCAGGCGAAGAAGCGGAAGGCCGAGGTGGAGCATCAACTGGCCGAAGGGACCTTCATCGCACCCTCTGCCACCACACTGGCCCATCTGTTGGAGGAATACGTCTCCATCTACGGCGCGAACACCTGGGCCCCTTCTACCTATGAGGGCCACAGGGGGTTGATCGACAACTACATCCTCCCCCTGCTTGGTGATACGAAGCTGGATGATATCACCCCCCGCATGATGGACCGCTTTTATCAAAAGCTCCAAACCACGAGAGCAAAGCAGCGGCCTTATGAGACGGGCGAAGCCAAGTTTATCTCCACCCACACGATTCGAGAGATTCACAAAATCCTCCGCAGCGCCTTCAATCAGGCGGTGAAGTGGGAGCTGATGGCCCGTAATCCCGTCCAGAACGCGACCCTGCCAAAGTACGAAAAGAAGGAACGGGAAATCTGGGACGCGGAGACCCTGTTCAAGGCCATTGACCTCTGCGAGAACGACATGCTCCGTCTGGCCCTGAACCTGGCGTTTTCCTGCTCCCTGCGGATGGGAGAAATGCTGGGCCTCACTTGGGACTGTGTGGATATCTCCCCGGAGAGCATCGACAATGGCTCGGCCTCCATTTATGTGGACAAGGAGCTGCAACGGGTTTCCAGGGATGCCCTGGCGCAGATCGACCAGCAGGGGATCAAGCGGCGCTTCCCCGCCGTCTTTGCCTGCGGGCACACGGTCCTGGTACTGAAATCTCCTAAGACGAAAACCAGTGTACGGAAGATATTTCTTCCCAAGGCGGTGGCTGAAATGTTAGAGGAACGGCGACGGGAGATCGACGAGTTGAAGGAACTGCTGGGGGAGGAATACACCGACTATGGGCTTGTGTTCGCCTCATCCTCTGGCACCCCTGTAGAAGGGGCGGTTATTAACCGGGCATTCAGCAAGCTGATTGCGGACAACGGCCTGCTCCTGTCCCTGCTGGCCGGGTCACCGGAAATGGCGGGGGTGCTCAAAACCCTGGCACAGGCGCTGTAATTTGTGGAAATTCACAAATGAACGAGATCGAACCCGCGTCGTTCCCTTTTCTTGTTAGCAGGATTCACCCTGACTTTTCTGCCGTGTTAGCAGGGAGGGGCAAAATCGTGAGAAATCCGGAAAAATCCTGCTAACAATGTTAGCAAGCGCATGGCAGGGAGAGCACACAAAAAGTCAGGCGTTCAATCTGCCAAGTCTCCCCCTTGCTAACAAAACCCGTCCCCTGCTAACAAACCTTTCTCCCTTGCGAATTTCCAATTTTGGAGTTTTCCGAAGAAAAAAGGCCCAAAATCAGCAAAAACGCGCTGATTTCGGGCCTTTTTTGGCACCCATGGGAGGACTCGAACCTCTGGCCTACCGCTTAGGAGGCGGTCGCTCTATCCAAACTGAGCTACATGGGCATTTGCGCTCCTTATTCTAGCGCATCTCATCGGGTTTGTCAATCACTGCGCTGGGGGAGAACAAAGTTTTCACGGTTCATCTTTGGGTAAGGCATTGACGTGTTTTTCCAAGATGTATTCGATCTCTTTTGCTGCGGAACGCTTGTTCTTTTCCGCTTCTATCTTGATGCGTTCCAACAATTCGGAGTTGATCCGCATCGTAAAACGGGTTTGGTCATATCGCGTGTAGGGGTCATTTCTGCTCATAGGGAAGCCTCCTTTTGGTGCTATTATGACGCTTTTTGTACGACAAGTAAAGACATCTTATTGACACCAGTTTGAGGATGTGATAAAATGACCCACAAGATGGTGTCAATCCGACGTCGTTTGTGTCCGGTACACCACATAAATAAATCATAAGGAAGTGCAGAAAATGCCCAGCATGTTGGAAAAGCTATATTATGGAGAATTGATGCCCGATTGCCGGTCAATGGAAAAGGCGTCAAAGTATCGCAGGGAAGCGGAGGCCCTTGCCGCAGCGGAAAAAGTGCTTCGAGAAACGCTTTCTTCTGAACAGATCACAGCGTTTGAACGCTACGAGGACGCTGCGTTTCATTGCAGTACCATCGACACCATGGAGCGGTTCTTGTACGGCTTTCGTGTGGGCCTTCTGATGGGCCTGGAAATCAGCGAGATTGATGATAAGTATATCATGGATGTAACCGGCTGACCCGTATGAACCGTGAGGCGCACCCCCACAAAAGTCCTACCAAAAATTTTCTTTACAATTTGTAACTTCCGTGGTATACTATAAAACGCTTGCGCGGCCTGCGTGAGCTTTGACTCTACCCTGACTGAGTTTCGGGATAAGCGCCTGCTTTCCAGGGGGTTCCCCCACCCGCCACCCGGTCAGTGGCAAATTTTGAAAGGTGGAACACTTCCATGATCCGTAAAGACGAGAAAAACGCCGTGATCGAGGCCAACCGCACCCATGAGACCGACACCGGCTCCCCTGAGGTGCAGATCGCCATCCTCACCGCCCGTATCAACGAGCTCACCCAGCACCTGAAGGTCCATATCCACGACAACCACAGCCGCCGCGGCCTGTACAAGATGATCGGTAAGCGCCGCAAGCTGCTGGATTATCTGGCCAAGAAGGACATCGAGCGCTATCGTACCCTCATCGCCAAGCTGGGTATTCGTAAGTAATTTTGCCTATTATAAAGGGGCGGTGTGGACAAAAGCTGCACCGTCCCTTTTCCCCATAGGCCCCAAACCTTGGGGGAGCGCCCCTGGTTTAGCCTTTGAACGTGTGCCCGCCCTGCGGACATGCCTTCAAGTGCTAAATACGGATGCCTCCCCCACCATGTCTTTTAGAAAGGAGACTGCATCTATGTCAACCATTATCACCCACAAGAAGTTTAACGACCACGTTTACAAGACCGAGATCGCCGGCCGCCCCTTCTCCCTGGAATTTGGCAAAATCGCGGAGCTGGCCAACGCCTCCGCCATGGTGCGCTACGGCGACACCTGCGTGCTGGTGGCTGTCACCGCTGCCCCCCGCCCCAGAGACGGGGTGGACTTCTTCCCCCTGTCCGTGGACTTTGAGGAGAAGCTGTATTCCGTGGGCCGCATCCCCGGCTCCTTCCTGCGCCGGGAGGGCCAGCCCTCCCTTCCCGCCGTCCTGGCCTCCCGCGTCATCGACCGCTCCATCCGTCCCCTCTTCCCCGGCGACTTCCGCAACGACGTGGTGGTCACCTGCACCGTCATGAGTGTGGATCGGGACTGCTCCCCGGAGGCCGCCGCCATGGTGGGTGTGTCCGCCTGCCTGGCCGTGTCCAACATCCCCTGGGCGGGCCCCATCGGCTGCCTGGAGGTGGGCTATGTGGACGGGCAGATCGTCATGAACCCCACCCAGGAGCAGAAGCACAGCTCCAAGCTGGACCTCACCGTGGCCGCCACCGGGGCCAAGGTGGTGATGATCGAGGCCGGGGCCGACCAGCTCCCCGACGACATCATGTATGAGGCCATCGTGAAGGCCCATGAGGAAATCCGTGCCCAGGTGGAGTATATCAACGGCATCGTGGCGGAGATCGGCAAGGAGAAGATGACCTACGACCACGCCGACTTCGACCAGGAGCTCTTTGACAAGATCGTGGCCGCCACCATGGAGGAGGCCAAGGCCGCCATGGACACCGACGACAAGAACGTCCGGGAGGAGCGCTGGAACGCCCTCATCGACCACTGGCATGAACTCTTCCTGGAGGAGTACCCGGAAATGGACCAGTACCTGGAGGAGATCACCTACAAGTTCCAGAAGAAGATCGTCAAGGCCTGGCTCCTGGAGGGCCACCGGGTAGACGGTCGCCAGAAGAACGAGATCCGTCCCCTGGCCTCCGAGGTGGGGGTGCTGCCCCGCGTCCACGGCTCCGCCCTCTTCACCCGCGGCCAGACCCAGGTGCTGTCCGTGGTCACCCTGAATACCCTCTCCGCCTGCCAGAAGCTGGATACGATATGGGAGGAATCCGAAAAACGCTATATGCACCACTACAACTTCCCCGCCTACTCCGTGGGCGAGGCCCGCGGTGCCCGGAGTGTCAACCGCCGGGAGAAAGGCCACGGCGCCCTGGCCGAGCGTGCCCTGGACCCGGTGATCCCCTCTGTGGACGACTTCCCCTACGCCATCCGGGTGGTCTCTGAGGTGGTGTCCTCCAACGGCTCCACCTCCCAGGGCTCCATCTGCGGCTCCACCCTGGCCCTGATGGACGCCGGTGTGCCCATCTCCGCTCCGGTGGCCGGTATCTCCTGCGGCCTCATCCAGGACGACGACGGCTCCTTCACCACCTTCATCGACATCCAGGGGGTGGAGGACTTCCACGGGGAGATGGACTTCAAGGTGGCCGGCACCAAGACCGGTATCACCGCCATCCAAATGGACATCAAGAACGACGGCCTCTCCCACGCCATCATCAAGGAGGCCCTGGAGACCACCGGCGACGCCCGGCGTGCCATCCTGGACGAGGTGATGCTCCCCTGCATCCGGGAGCCCCGGCCTGAGGTCTCTGAGTTCGCCCCCAAAATGCTCACCATGAAGATCGACCCGGACAAGATCCGGGAAGTGATCGGTTCCGGCGGCAAGGTGATCCAGAAGATCACCGCCGATTCCGGGGCAAAGATCGACATCGAGGACGACGGCACCATCTATATCTCCGCCGAGAACGCCGCCTGCTGCGACGCCGCCAAGAAGATGATCGACACCATCGTGTTCGTCCCGGAGATCGGGATGCTGTATTACGGCAAGGTGGTGCGTATCCTGAACTTTGGCGCCTTCGTGGAGCTGGCCCCCGGTAAGGACGGCATGGTCCACATCTCCAAGCTGGCTGAGCGCCGGGTGGAGAAAGTCGAGGACGTGGTAAACATCGGCGATATGGTCTGGGTGAAGGTCACCGACATCGACGAGAAGGGCCGCGTGAACCTCTCCCTCCGGGACGCCCAGCGGGAGCTGGCCGCCATCGAGGCCAGAGACGCCAAGCGCAACGGTTGAGCGCAGGCAAGTGTATCAATATGAATGAAATCTGGAAGGCCGCTGGTGCGGCGGCATGGGGTGCCGTCCGCTTCAGCGGCCTCCGGCCGTTTTTGGCAGAAAGCGCGGCCCAGGATATTGCGGCCCTGTGCCCTGGGGCAGAGACGGTGCTGGTGGCCGCCTTCCCCTACTACGCCGGGGATACCCCTGGCAACCTCTCCCTCTACTGCCGGGGGGAGGACTACCACCGGGTCCTGGCCCGGCGCTTGGGGCAGGTGTGTGGGGCCCTGGAGGAACGGTACCCTGGTGGTACTTTTGTCCCCGGCGCGGATAACTCCCCGGTGCCGGAGCGGACGGTGGCGGAGCTGGCGGGGGTGGGGTTCCAGGGCCGCCACGGGCTGCGTATCCTGCCACCCTATGGCTCCTATCTCTTTCTGGGCATCATCCTCACGGATTTGCAGTTGCCGGAGACGCGGGGGGAACCCCCTGGGCATTGTCCGGAACACTGCCATGCCTGCCAGGCTGCCTGCCCCACCGGGGCCCTGGGGGCGGAGGGTTTTCAGCCTGGCAAATGCCTCTCCGCCCTGACCCAGGAGAAGGGGGCGCTGTCCCCGGAGGTGGCGGAGCAGATCAAAAACAGCCCCACGGTGTGGGGCTGTGATCTGTGCCAGCGGGCTTGTCCGTTCAACCGGGAGGCGGCGTTGAGTCCGCTGCCGGAGTTTCGGGAAAACTTGTTGTGTTCCCTCTCTCTAGGGGAACTGGAGGACTTGAGTAACCGGGCGTTTCGGCGGAAGTATGGGGATCGGGCCTTCGCTTGGCGGGGAATCGGGCCGTTGGTGCGGAATTTGGGGTGGTGGGAGGAAGCAAAAGTCGGTAGTGTGCAGCCAAAGCCTCCCTCCTAGAGGGAGGTGTCGCGGCGGAACCGTGGAAGAAGGGCAAAATTAAACGCTTGTGTGGAGAGTGGGAAATGCTCCCCCAGGCAGGATAAAAGCGGGCGCTGTCCAACGACAGCGCCCGTCCCTGCTTCTGTATGAATCAGTGCATTCGTCATTTTGCCGCCTTAAGCTCCCCCACATCCTCGTTAAGATGGCGGACAGCGACCTTCAAAACCTGCACGTCACCCTCCGTCTTTTCCACACGCTCAGGCAGTCTCTCTCCCAGGAGCCGGTCCATCTTCTCCTGCAATACCTGCTGGTTCTCTGCCAGAAGATTGAAATACTTCTCGAATTTCGCGTCCATCAGCACCGAGACATCTTTCCAGATGTCCCCTCGCATCTCCTCGAAGCGCTTGTCCATCCGGGTTTCCATGTCCTCAAAGCGCTTGTCCATTTGCGCCTGCATCTCCTCAAAGCGCTGATCCACCGCCTCAAAGCGTTTGTTGGTCCGTGCCTCGGATTCCTCGATACGGGTTCGGATCAGCTCGTCGATGGCTTCCAAGTCTTGTTTCTCTAACATTATTCTCACCTCCTGGCCTATCATTTCACGATGTACTACTCATCCGGGGTAAGCATCACCAACGCGCCCCCCAGGCTGGTGTTTTTCAACCACAGGGCGAAGTCGATCTCCCCCTCCCGTCCCTCGTCCAGGATGACACAGGGGAAGGAGGATTTTTTGCCCTTGGCGGACACCAGGGGGACCCAGTGCCAGTTGTCCAGGCCGCTGAGGTTCCCGTTGGAGTAGTTCAGAAAGGCCAGGGGACAGTCGGCGTCCAGGGCGCTGGTGAGGAAGCTGCGGCAGCGGGTGAGGGGCGGTCGCTGGGCAGTCTCCGGGGGGATCCACAAGATCTCCCCCCGGAGGATGCAATGCCGGGAGAGGGCAAAGCTGCGGCAGCCCAGGAGGAAGCCCTCCGGGTCGTCCAGCCCACGGCCACCGGGGGTGACGTAGGGCCAGACGGCCTCCATATAGGGCAGGAACGAGCCCTCCTCCTCCGGGGCCAGGTCCGCCAGGTCCGGGCGGCTGCGGCCCAGGTAGGCCAGGATGGTGGCCGCCGTGGTGGGTCCGCAGCCGGCGCGGCGCTGCCAGGCGGTGGGGTACCACTCCTGATTGGCGCCCCGCCAGACCCGGCCGTCGGGGCCTTGGAAGATGAGATGTTCCGGGTGACTGAGCTGGAAATTCATGGCGAGGCTCCTTTCAGGGGGCAAACATGCTGGTATGTTTGCAACCGTGCTTGTTTAGTGCTGGTTCTCTGGGTCCGCCTGCCCCTTACTGGTGAGATAGAGATAGTTCATGGCGTTGTCCACGGTCCCTTGGATATCCTCCTGGGTCAAGGTCCGCTTCACCTTGCCGGGAATCCCCACCACCAGGCTGTTGGGGGGGATCACCGTGCCGGAGGACACCACAGCCCCGGCCCCCACAATGGAACCGGCGCCCACCACCGCGTGGTCCAACACCACGGCGTTCATACCGATGAGGCACTTGTCCTCCACGGTGCAGCCGTGGAGGATGGCCCCGTGGCCTACGGTGACGTATTCCCCTACGGTGACGTTACAGCCGGCGTCCCCGTGGAGGACGCAGTTGTCCTGGATGTTGCTGGCCTTCCCTACGGTGATGGTCTCCTGGTCGCCCCGGAGGACGGCGTTGTACCAGACGTTCACCTGTTCTCCCAGGGTCACGTCCCCCCGGAGGAAGGCGCCGGGGGCCACCCAGGCGGTGGGATGGATCTTGGGCATGGCGCGACCCTCCTTAGCCCAGGACCCGCACCCGCACCACGCCGGGAATGGCGCTGACGGCAGCGGCGTCCACAGGGGCGTCGGTGTCCAGGATGGTATAGCTATAGTCCCCCTTGGTCTGGGAGGCAGAGGCGGCCACGGCAGGAACGGCGGCCATGATGGCGGCGGCATCCGCCCCCTTGGCCAGGACGCACACCCGGTTCTTGCCCCCGCGGGCCATGGTCAGGTTGGGGTAGTTTACAGAGTTGACGATGTTGCCGTTGTCCAGATAGTCCTGGACCTGGCGGGCGGCCATGATGGCGCAGTTGTCCTCAGACTCCGGGGTAGAGGCCCCCAAGTGGGGGATGGCCACCACACCCTCCATGGCGGCGGTCTCGCTGGAGGGGAAGTCGGTGACGTAGGCGGCGCACTTGCCGCTGTCCAGGGCGGCCTTCAGGGCGGCGGTGTCCACCAGCTCCCCGCGGGCCAGGTTCACGATGCGCACCCCGTCCTTCATGGAAGCGAAGGCCTCGCCGTTGATGCTGCCCTTGGTGTTGGGGTTCATGGGCAGGTGGAGGGAGATATAGTCCGCCTGTGCATAGAGCTGGGGCAGGCTGTCCACGATCTCCACGCCGGGGTAGAGGTTCAGGGCGTTCTTGACGGAGAGGAAGGGGTCATAGCCTACCACCTCCATGCCCAGGGCGGCGGCGGCGTTGGCCACCAGCACGCCGATGGCCCCCAGGCCCACCAGGCCCAGGGTCTTGCCCAGGAGCTCCGGGCCGGCGTAGGCGGACTTGCCCTTCTCCACCACAGCGGCGATGTCCTCCCCGGCGGCGGACTGCTCCTTCACCCAGGTCACCCCCTGGGCGATCTTCCGGGAGGAGAGGAGCAGGGCGGCCAGGGTGAGCTCCTTGACGCCGTTGGCGTTGGCGCCGGGGGTGTTGAACACCACGATGCCGCTGTCGGCAGCCCGGTCCAGGGGGATGTTGTTCACCCCGGCCCCGGCGCGGGCGATGCACTGAAGCTGGGCGGGGAAGTCATAGTCGTGGAGCTTGGCGGAACGCACCAGGATGGCGTCCTCCTGCTCCATGGTGTCGCTGATTGCAAAGCGGTCGTCCAGCTGGGCCAGGCCCACCTTGGAGATCTTGTTCATGGTTTTGATATGATACATGGTTGGTCACCTCAAAATATAGTTGTTCGTGCCCTGTGGGCCGCCGAGGGCGGCGGCCCCTACATCCAACGTGGGAAATCCCACGCCAGGCGGGGTTCACATGGGAAGGTTACACAACGTCCATTGTGAACCAATGGGCGGTGCAGGCGGCAACGTGTCCTTGTAGGGGCCGGCGCCCACGCCGGCCCGCGTTGCAGGCCCCCCACAACCTTTTTTAATTCTCCTTGTCGAACTTCCGCACGAAGTCGCACAGGGCCTCCACGCCCTCCATGGGCATGGCGTTGTAGATGGAGGCGCGCATACCACCCACGGAGCGGTGGCCCTTCAGGTTGGTGAAGCCCTGCTCCACGGACGCCTTGACGAACTTGTCGTCCAGCTCGTCGGAGCCGGTGCGGAAGGTCACGTTCATGAAGGAGCGGGCCTCCTTCTGGGCAGAGAGCTGGAAGAGCTTGGTGCCCTCCAGGGCCTCATAGAGCATGTTGGCCTTCTTGACATTCAGTTTCTCGATGCCGGCGGCGCCCCCCTGGGACTCCAACCAGTCGCACATGAGGCCCAGCATATAGATGCACCAGCAGGGGGGGGTGTTATACATGGAGTCCTTGTCGATCATGTGCTGGTAGTTCATGATGGCGGGGGTGATGGGCAGTTCCTTCCCAGCCAGGTCCTCCCGGATGATGACGATGGTGAGGCCGGCGGGGGCCAGGTTCTTCTGGGCCCCGGCATAGATCAGGCCGAACTTGCTCACGTCGATGGGGCGGGAGAGGATGTCAGAGGACATGTCGCAGGCCACAGGGATCCCGTTGGTCTCCGGCACGTACTGCCACTGGGTGCCCTCGATGGTGTTGTTGGAGCAGTAGTAGAAATAGGAGGCATCCTTGCTGAGCTGGAGCTTGTCCTGGGCGGGGATGGAGGTGAAGGCGTCCATGGGGGTGGCGTCCACGGTCTGGCCGTACTTGTCGGCCTCCTTCTTGGCCAGCTTGGCGAAGTGGCCGGTGACGGCGTAGTCTGCCTTGCCGGTGGCCCCCATGAGGTTCAGGGGGACCATGCTGAACTGCATGGTCCCGCCGCCCTGGAGGAACAGGACTTTGTAGCCATCGGGCACGTTCAGGAGCTTTCTGAACTTCTCCTGGGTGTCGTCGAAAATCTTCATGAAGACCTTGGAGCGGTGGCTCATCTCCATGACGGACATGCCGGAGCCGTTATAGTTGGTGATCTCAGCCCCGGCCCTTTGGAGGACCTCCAGCGGGAGCATGGACGGGCCTGCGGAGAAGTTGAAAACACGATTGTTTGCCATGAGAAAAGTTCCCCTTTCGCTTTTGTACTGTGTCGAATTTGCATCGCGCGAACGCAGGTGTATTCTTATTTATTATAGTCCATGGTAGGATACCCCGTCAACGGAAACCTACCCCTTGTGGGGAAAAACTCCAAAACAGGCAAAAAAATTCCCAGGAAGGCTAGGCTTTCCTGGGAATTTTTCAAAATTCTCCTGCCGGGAGCATCTGTGCGCCGCCAGAGGCCAAGGCCAGGGGGGCGGTGTCCACCGCCGGGGTGGCGGTCTGCTGGCTCAGGTTGGAGCACAGGGTCTCCAGGGGGCTGTCCAGCCGCAGGGCCGAGTCGCTGACGAACCAGTAGGCATTGGAGTTTTCAATGCGGGTGCCATAGGCCTCCCCGATGGGGATGCGACCGTAGGCGATGGCCTGGGAGGGGTCAGCGCAGTAGAACACGCCGTCGGTGTAGTCGGTGAGGAGGATGCCGTGGGGGACACAGGAGGCGTGGAGGACGATGCCCTCCGGATGCTGGGCCAGCAGGTCGATCAAGATCTGCCGGTTCTCCTCCCCGCCGGGGAGGAAGGCATGTCCCACGGTAAAGCCGTTGTAGGAGAACACATAGGGCAGGCCCCGACCGGCACGCCAGTAGGTGTCCCGGTTGGACTGCTCGGTGCTCTCGGCCCAGTTGGCATCCCCCCGAAGGATGGCGGCCCGGCGCAGCATCATGGCCGAGGAGGCCAGGGTGCAGGTGCCGTTGTTCTCTTGCTTCAAAAACACCTCTGGTTGGTTGATGTCCTCGAAGCTGGCGGCCAGGGCGGTGGGGAGCAGGGCGGTCAACAGCAGGGCTGTGAGCAGGATTTTTGCGAGGGTTGCGGGGAAACGGTGCATAGGCGGTCACTCCTTTTTGGTGGCTGCATGTGTCGGTATCTGAACGTGTCAGGATGTACAAAGGGATGGCAACGGGACGCACAGCTAGGTGTTACACGTCTGTTACCGTTTTGTAATATACCACAAACTGGGCGAAAATGGAACCCTTTTCGGGGATTTTCTGCCGCATTTTTACGCCATCGACAAAAAGTGCCAAGGCAGAGCAGTGGTTTTCAGGCAGATAGACGAGGAAAATCGGGGTGGGTGGGCTTTTTGAAATTTCCCTTTTCAAGGGCTTTGGGGTATGGTATAATAGAAAAAGCAAGAAGCGCCTAACATTTACACTACTGATAAAAAGGAGCACTGATTACTATGAATCTGGAAACCGTCCTGTATCGCGTGGAGGGCAGCGTGGCTGTCATCAGCCTCAACCGCGTCAAGGCCATGAACTCCCTGAACAAGCAGATTTTCGCTGACCTGACCACCGCCTTTGAGGCCGCCCGTGACGACGCGGCTGTGCGCTGCGTGGTGATGAACGGTGAGGGCCGCGCCTTCTGCGCCGGCGGCGACATCGCAGAGATGAAGGGCATCACCACCGAGGACGCCTTCTTCGACTTCATGACTGTGGCCGGTGGCTTCACCACCCTGCTCAACACCTTCCCCAAGCCCGTCATTGCCGCCGCCCATGGCGCCATTGCCGGTGCCGGCACCTCTCTGGTGATGGCCGCTGACATCGCCCTGGTGGCAGACAACGCCATGTTCATCGTGGCCTTCGGCCAGGTGGGTCTGATCCCCGACTGCGCTTGCCACTACCTGCTGCCCCGCGTGGTGGGCCCCAACATCGCCAAGGAGCTGATGCTCACCCAGCGGGCTGTGAAGGCCGACGAGATGAAGACCCTGGGCATCGCCAACTATGTCTATCCCGCTGACCAGCTGATGGACGAGGCCATGAAGCTGGCCAACAAGATCGCCCGCGGCCCCCTGAACTGCTACACCAAGTCCAAGGCCCTGATGAACAAGGCCCATGAGACCACCCTGGCGGAGCTGCTCAAGGAGGAGACCGCCGATCAGGCTGCCGTGCGGATGCACCCCAACGCCGAGGAGGGCCTGGGTGCGTTCCTGGAGAAGCGGAAGGCGAACTTCCAGTAAGGACTGGCAGCGCGAACATAGTTTCGCTGGCTGATTGGAACAAGCACAGAATACCGCCGCTCCCATGGAGAAAGGGGGCGGCGGTGTTTTATTTCAAACTTAGTTATTGAATTCAGTAGTTGAATTGAAAATTCAATGCTATATAGAAGCGTGTACGTCAGCGTTCTCAGAATATTCTTTAGAACAAAATGACGATTTTCAAATCACCTGAAAACTCTTTTGTTCCGTATGATGTACGGCTTTGAGTTTGGATAAAAGACACACCGTCTCAACGGTATTACCCCTTTCCCACAAAACTTTCCTTACTTCCTTGCCGTCAATATAAATCGGAAAGTTAAACTCTATCGACTTCAACGGCATTTTCGATTCACCATTCGGATATATCTGAATCTCTTTAATGAGGTAT
>CAJTQP010000060.1 GCA_910578575.1 uncultured Oscillospiraceae bacterium | reverse complement strand
TGATACCGGGCATCGTCCCCCTGCTCCCTGGCAGTGCCCTCTACTATGCCATGGAGGGGGCCATTTACAGCGATATGGCGGTCTTTACCCAGCGGGGGATCGATGCCCTTTTGGCCTCTCTGGGCATTGCGGGGGGCATCTTGATCGCCTCGGAGATCGTCCGTATCTTTTTGGTGGTGCAGTACAAGGCGGGGAAAAAATAATCTGGATATGGGGAAAAAAACCTCTTTGGCTATGGTAAAGCCTCGGATTTGGTTTATAATAGAGAGATCAAATACCAAAACATAGAGGTGGAGTTTATGTTAGACCAAGTACGGGAAGAAGCCAAACAGGCGGCGGAGCAGATCTGCGAAGTGGCCAAGCTGCAAAAGGGACAGATCTTGGTGGTGGGCTGCTCCACCAGTGAGGTGGCCGGCCATAAGGTGGGCAGCAATTCCAGCCCGGAGATTGGCAAGGCCATTTTTGAGGGGCTCATGGAGGTCCTGGCCCCCAAGGGCATTTACCTGGCAGCCCAGTGCTGCGAGCATCTGAACCGGGCCATTATTGTGGAGGGGGCGGCGGTGCCCAACGCGGAGATCTGCAATGTCGTGCCCCAGCCCAAGGCGGGGAGCTCCTTTGCCACGGCGGCTTACCACGGCTTCGCCCATCCGGTGGCGGTGGAGTTCATCCGGGCGGACGCCGGCCTGGACATCGGGGGGACCTTGATCGGGATGCACATGAAGCACGTGGCAGTGCCGGTGCGTTTGGAGCAGAAACACATCGGCCAGGCCATCCTCCTGGCGGCGCGGGTGCGGCCCAAGTTCATCGGCGGCGACCGGGCGATGTATGATGAGAACTTGAAATAATACCCAATTTGACGGGAACGACGCCCCTGGAGCGGAAAGCTCCAGGGGTTTTCTCTGGATTTGGGCTTGCTTTTTTTCGGCAAACCGGTATAATGGGGGGACTATACTGCGCGATAGAGGGAGAATTTTTATGAACGAGAGAGATAAGATCCAGCAGACCCCAAGAGGTCCGCAAGCTGGCGGTGATGGCCATGCTGGTGGCGGTGTCGGTGGTGCTGGTATACCTGGTCCACTTCCCCATCTTCCCCGCAGCCCCCTTCCTGGAGTACGACCCGGCGGATATCCCCATTTTGATCGGGGCCTTTGCCTACGGTCCCCTGGCGGGGATCCTGCTCACGGTGGTGTCCGCGGTGATCCAGGGGCTGACGGTGAGTGCCCACAGCGGCCTGTATGGGATCATCATGCACATCATCGCCACCTCCGTGTTGGTGCTGGTTTCCTCCGGCATCTACCGGCTGCGCCACAGCAAGAAGGGGGCCATCGTGGCCCTGGTGTTTGGCGTGCTGTCCATGGGCCTGGTGATGATGCCCGCCAACCATGTGATCACCCCGCTGTTTTTGACGGTACCGGTGGATGTGGTGGACGCCCTGCTGCTGCCGGTGATCCTGCCCTTCAACCTGTTGAAGGCCGGGGTGAATGCCCTGGTGACCTTCCTGGTGTATAAGACCATCTCCCGCCACATCGTCCACGGCCAGGATTGGCGCAAGGGGGCGGCGGAGGCGGTCCAGGCGGACAAGCCGGTGGTTTTGGAGAAGGAAGCGGAGACGCAGGAGGAGACGTCGGAGCGCTGAATGTTGCGGCCCCTGGGGGTTTCTGACCCTGGGGGCCCTTTTGCGGCAAAAGTGATTGACAGACGCTGACCAATCTGGTAAGATGACCTCAGTATAAATTGGGATAAAACTGGAATTGCGGGAGGAAAATATATGCAGTTTCTTCTGAAATCGGTGTCGGTGCTGGGCAGCAGCGGAATGGAACGGCGGTCGGTCCTGGTGGACGATGGCCGTATTGTTTCCCTTTCCAGGGAAGTGCCCCAAGTTTCTGACGTCCGTGTGATGGAATTGAATCATGGTTGTCTGTTCCCCGGTTTCGTGGATGTACATGTGCATCTTCGAGAGCCGGGTTTTTCGTATAAAGAGACCATTGCCACAGGGACAAAGGCGGCGGCCCGTGGGGGCTTCACCGCGGTGTGCCCCATGCCCAACCTGAAGCCGGTGCCGGACAGTTTGGAGCATCTTCAGCCGGAGTTGGAGGCCATCCAACGCACGGCGGCGGTCCATGTCCACCCCTACGGGGCCATTACCGTGGGGGAGAAGGGGGAGACCCTGGCGGCCCTGGAGGAGATGGCTCCCCATGTGGTGGCCTTCTCCGACGATGGCAAAGGCGTCCAGAGAGACGAAAAAATGAAGGAGGCCATGCTGCGGGCCAAGGCGTTGGGGAAGTGTATCGTGGCCCACTGCGAGGACGAGAGCTTACTGAATGGCGGCTACATCCACGACGGGGCCTACGCCGCCGCCCACGGCCACCGGGGCAATCCCTCCGAGAGTGAGTGGAAACAGGTGGAGCGGGACCTGGCACTGGTGCGGGAGACCGGCTGTGCCTACCACGTCTGCCACGTCTCCACCAAGGAGACCGTGGAGCTGATCCGTCAGGCGAAACGGGAGGGCTTGGACGTGAGCTGCGAGACCGCCCCCCACTACCTGGTGTTCAACGACAGTATGCTGCAAGAGGACGGGCGGTTTAAGATGAATCCCCCCATCCGCAGTGAGGAGGACCGCCAGGCCCTGATCGCGGGCTTGCTGGACGGCACAGTGGACATGATCGCCACCGACCACGCCCCCCATTCCAAGGAGGAGAAGGATAAGGGGTTGGAGAAGAGCTTCTTTGGCATCGTGGGGCTGGAGACTGCGTTCCCGGTGCTGTATACGAATTTGGTAAAACCCGGCATCCTCACCCTGGACAAGCTGGTGGAGCTGCTGCACACCAACCCCGCCAAGCGCTTTGGCATCGGGTCCCCCTTAGAGGAGGGGGCAGTGGCGGACTTTACCGTCTTCGACCTGGAGGACAGCTACACCATCGACCCGGCGGACTTCCTCTCCATGGGGAAGAGCTCGCCCTTTACTGGCCAGCAGGTCTTTGGCCGCTGCCTGCTCACCGTAGCCGGTGGGGAGATCGCCTGGGAACTGGAAGGAGAAGAGAAGGGATGAAACAGGGCCTCTTTACCATTTTGAACAATGAGAAGCTGGCGAAGGACACCTACCGCATGGTGCTCCAAGGGGACACCGGGGCCATTACCGGGCCGGGGCAGTTTGTGAACATCGCCCTGGAGGGCTGCTTCCTGCGCCGCCCCATCTCCGTGTGCGACTACGGACCGGACAGCCTGACGATTATTTATAAGGTAGTGGGCCGGGGGACTGCCCAGATGAGCTGCCTGCCTGCGGGAACAGAATTGGATCTACTTACGGGCTTGGGCAACGGGTATGATTTGGAGAAATCCGGAGACCAACCCCTGCTCATCGGCGGCGGGGCCGGGGTTCCGCCCCTGTATGCCCTGGCGAAACGGCTTCTGGAACAGGGGAAGCACCCCACGGTGATTTTGGGCTTCAATGGGGCGCAAGAGCTGTTTTTACAGGAGGAATTTCAAACACTGGGGGTGGACGTCACTGTGGCCACCGCCGACGGCTCGGTGGGGGTCAAGGGCTTCGTCACCGACGCCATGCCCAGCCAGGGGTATACTTACATTTATACCTGCGGCCCGGAGCCCATGCTCAGGGCGGTGTATGACAAGAGTGTGACCTCCGGTCAGTTCAGCTTCGAGGAGCGCATGGGCTGCGGCTTCGGGGCTTGTATGGGCTGCACCTGCCAGACCAAGTATGGCAACAAACGGATATGCCGGGAGGGCCCGGTGCTGGAAAAGGAGGAGATCCTATGGTAAATACCCAAATCACCCTCAGCGGCGTGACGCTGGACAACCCCGTCATTCCCGCCAGCGGCACCTTCGGCTTTGGCTATGAGTTTGCCCAGTGGTATGATATCAACTGCCTGGGGGCCATCAGCGTCAAGGGAACCACACAGGAACCCCGCTTTGGCAACCCCGCCCCCCGGATCGCGGAGACACCGGGGGGGATGCTCAACGCCGTGGGTCTGCAAAACCCCGGCATCGACAAGGTGGTGGCGGAGGAGCTGCCCAAGCTCCGGGAAGTCTATCATAAGCCCATCATCGCCAACATCAGCGGTTTTTCCCTGGAGGAATACGTGGCGTGCTGCGCCAAGGCGGATGCCTCCCCGCTGACGGATCTCATCGAGGTCAACGTGAGCTGCCCCAACGTCCAGCATGGGGGATTGAGCTTCGGCACAGACCCGGATATGGTCTATCAGGTGACCCAGGCGGTGAAGGCGGTGTGTAAAAAGCCGGTGTATATGAAGCTCACCCCCAATGTCACCGACATTGCCAGCATTGCCAAGGCCTGTGAGGCGGGGGGTGCCGACGGCATCAGCCTCATCAACACCCTTTTGGGGATGCGTTTGGATTTGAAGCGCCGGGCCCCCATCCTGGCCAACACCACCGGGGGCCTCTCCGGCCCGGCGGTGTTCCCGGTGGCGGTGCGGATGGTGTGGCAGGTCTATGAGGCGGTAAAATTGCCCATCATCGGCATGGGCGGGGTGAGCAGCGCCCAGGATGTTTTGGAATTGATGCTGGCCGGGGCCACCGCCGTGCAGGTGGGGGCGGCCAATTTGGTGAACCCCTACGCCTGCAAGGAGATTATCGAAGCCCTCCCCAGGGAGATGGAACGCCTGGGGATCCAGAGTTTGACAGAAATCATAGGAGGTGCCCACTGATGGGAAAAGACGTCATCATTGCCTGCGACTTTAACAGCAAAGAGGAGACTTTGGCCTTTCTGGACAAGTTTTCCGGGAAAAAGCCCTATGTGAAGATCGGCATGGAGCTCTTTTATGCCGAGGGCCCGGCCATTGTCCGGGCGCTGAAGGAACGGGGACACCAGATTTTCCTGGACTTGAAGCTCCACGACATCCCCAATACCGTGAAGAAGGCCATGGCGGTGCTGTCCCGCCTGGATGTGGACATGGTGAACCTTCACGCCGCCGGGACCCGCGCCATGATGGAGGGGGCCCTAGAGGGGGTCACCCGCCCCGACGGCAGCCGGCCCCTGGTGATCGCCGTGACCCAGCTCACCTCCACCAGCCAGGAGCGGATGGCGGAGGAATTGCTGATTCCCACCCCCATTGACGAGACGGTGATGCACTACGCCGCCAACGCCGCCCAGGCGGGCTTGGACGGGGTGGTCTGCGCCCCCCTGGAGGCGGGGAAGGTCCACCAGCGCTGCGGCGAGGGCTTCCTCACCATCACCCCCGGCATCCGCTTTGCCGACGGGGAGAAGGGGGACCAGGTGCGGGTGACCACCCCTGCCCAGGCCAAGGAACTGGGCTCGGACTATATCGTGGTGGGCCGCCCCATCACCCAGGCGGCGGACCCGGTGGCGGCGTACCAGCGCTGCGTCAAGGAATTTGTAGGCTAACGGACCACAGAGGAGGAACCACATGAAAACCAAGATCGCCAAGGATTTATTGCAGATAAAAGCCGTGTTTTTGCGCCCCGACGAGCCCTTCACCTGGGCCAGCGGCATCAAGAGCCCCATCTATTGCGACAACCGCCTGACCCTGTCGGACCACCAGGTCCGGCTGGACGTGGAGAACGGCCTGGCGGAGCTGGTTAAGACCCACTATCCGGAGGCGGAGGCCCTGATGGGCACCAGCACCGCCGGCATCGCCCACGCCGCCATCACCGCCCATTTGTTGGAGCTGCCCATGGGCTATGTCCGCTCTGGGGCCAAGGACCATGGACGGAAGAACCAGATCGAGGGGAAGCTGGAAAAGGGCCAGAAGGTGGTGGTCATTGAGGACCTGATCTCCACCGGCGGCAGTGTTCTGGACGTGGTGGAGGTGCTCCGGGAGGCCGGGGCGGAAGTGCTGGGCATTGCCAGTATCTTCACCTACGGGATGAAAAAGAGCGTGGACCGTCTGGCCGCCGCCCAGGTGCAAAACGTCAGTCTTACGGATCTGGACACCGTGGCCCAGGTGGCCGCTGACGAGGGCTATATCCGCAAGGAGGACCAGGCCCGCCTGATTGCCTTCCGCAACGATCCCTCCGACGAGAGCTGGATCGGACGGTAATTGGGAAGCGCCGGGACGGCAGGGGAAAGGAGCCCATAGTTTTCATGAAACGTGACTTGATTGATATTACAGACCTATCCGTGAGAGAGATCGACGAGCTCATCGCCACGGCGGAGGATATCATCGCCTATCCAGAGGAGTACCGGGAAAAGTGCCGCTACAAAAAGCTGGCCACCCTCTTTTACGAGCCCTCCACCCGGACCCGCCTGAGCTTTGAGTCCGCCATGTATGAGCTGGGGGGACAGGTGCTGGGCTTCTCCGAGGCCCAGAGCTCTTCCGCCGCCAAGGGGGAGAGTGTGGCGGATACTGCCCGGACAGTGAGCTGCTTCGCGGACATCATCGCTATGCGCCACCCCAAGGAGGGGGCGCCTCTGGTGGCCTCAACCAAGGCGTCGGTGCCGGTGATCAACGCCGGGGACGGTGGCCACCACCACCCCACCCAGACCCTTACGGACTTGCTCACCATCAAGCGGGAGAAGGGGCGCTTAGGGGACCTGGTGGTGGGCTGCTGCGGGGACTTGAAGTTTGGCCGCACCGTCCACTCCCTCATCGGGGCCATGTCCCGCTATGACAACGTCCGCTTCACCCTCATCTCCCCGGAGGAGCTGCGGGTGCCGGAGAGTGTGCGCTCGGAATTGCTGGAGCGGGAGGGCATCAGCTTCCGGGAGACCACCTCCCTGGAGGAGGCTATGCCGGAGCTGGATATCCTCTACATGACCAGGGTCCAGCGGGAGCGCTTCTTCAACGAGGACGATTACGTCCGCTTGAAGGACAGCTACATCCTCACCCCGGAGAAGCTGCGCACGGCCAAGCCGGACCTGGCCATCCTGCACCCCCTGCCCCGTGTGAATGAGATTTCCATTGCCGTGGACGACGACCCCAGGGCCTGTTACTTCCGCCAGGTGCTCAACGGAAAGTTTATCCGTATGGCCCTGATCCTGAAGCTGTTGGAGGTGGAGTGAGATGATCATAGGCACCATTGTGGACGGCATCGTCATCGACCACATCCCCGCCGGGCGGGGTATGGACCTGTATAAGGACCTGGGGCTGGACAAGCTGGAGTGCGAAGTGGCGGTGATCACCAACGCAGAGAGCGGGAAGTATGGCCGCAAGGATATCTTGAAGGTCAACGAGGTCATTGACCTGAACTACGATATGCTGGGCTATATCGACCCCCATATCACCGTGAATATCATCCGCCAGGGGGAGCGGATGGAGAAGCTCCACCCCCACCTGCCGGAAACCATCACCGGGGTGATCCGCTGCAAGAACCCACGCTGCATCACCTCCATTGAACAGGAGCTGCCCCATGTGTTCCGCCTTACAGACCGGGAGCACGGGGTGTACCGCTGCATTTACTGCGATACCAAGAGCGGAAAAAAGTGAAACAAGACGGAGCCCACCAGGGGAAACTTCCTGGTGGGCTCCATTGATATCTATGCAATGGTTAAGCGGGATTCACATGGATCATAATGTGCTTGACGTTGGGGAACTGGGCCTCCACCCCGTCATGGACCCGTTCCGCGATGCCGTGGGCCTCCCGGAGGGTCTTTTCTCCCTCCACGGCGATTTCCAGGTCCACGTAGACCCGGCTGCCGAACATCCGGGTGCGCAGGGAATCCAGGTGGATGACTCCCGGCTGGGCGGAGATGAAGGTGGAGAGTGTCTCCTCATACTCCGGGTCGCAGGAGGTGTCCAGCATCTTCTTCACCGCGTCTTTCAGGATGTCAAAGGCTACCTTGAGAATGCACAGGCAGATGACGATACTGGCGGCGGGGTCCAGCACCGGGAAGCCAAGCATGGCCCCGCCAATGCCGATGAGGGAGCCCACAGAGGAGAGGGCGTCGGAGCGGTGGTGCCAGGCATCCGCCATGAAGGCGGTGGAGTTGAGGAGAAGGGCATAGTGGCGGGTGTACCAGTACATGGCCTCCTTGGTGAGGATGGAGACGATAGCGGCGGTCAGGGCCAGGGCACTGGGGACGGCCAGTTGGTCATAGGAGCCCCCGGCAATCTTCAAAATGCCCTCCCAACCGATGCCGCAGCCCACCACGAAGAGGAGCAGGCCCAGCAGTAGGGACACCACACACTCCATACGCTCATGGCCGTAGGGGTGCTCGTCATCCGCTGCCTTCCGGGAGAGGCGGATGCCGAAATAGGCAATGGCCGTGGCGGCCACATCGGACAGGGAGTGGATGGCGTCGGAGACCATGGCCCCGGAGTGGCCCACGATACCGGCGAAGAGCTTGAAAATGGTGAGCAGGACATTGCCTAGCACGGTGAGGAGGGAGACCCGCGCAATGATGCGGTCCTCCTGCTGAGGGGAGACGCTTTTGATGTTCGCCATAAGAGACCTCCTGCGGATAAAAAAAGCATCTGTGAAACATGGTTCTGTCCCACAGATGCGTAGTTGATACGTTCTGCTGCCGGTATTCCGGCCCGGCTTCGCGGCTTGTGGGCCGCAGCCTGCTCAGCGGGTACCTGCCCTTGCGGGGGTACGGGTGAAGTCAGTTCATTATATGCAGAAGGAGGCGGGTTGTCAAGAGGTTTGAAAGAATTCCCCGTTATTTCCGTTGGGCGATCTCATGGCGTTTGGGGCCGGTGGAGACCAGGGTGATGGGTACACCGATCTCCTGCTCCAAAAAGTCCACATAAGCTTTGGCGTTGGCGGGGAGGGCGGCGTAGTCCGTGATGCCCCGGATGTCGCACTTCCAGCCTGGTAGGGTGGTGAACACCGGCTTGGCCCGGCCCAGCAGGGCGGGGACGGGGAAGTCCTTGGTGCGCTGCCCGTCCACCTCGTATGCAGTACACACGGGGATCTCGTCCAGATAGCCCAGCACGTCCAGGCAGGTGAGGGCCACCTGGGTGGCACCTTGGATCATGCAGCCGTAGCGGGTGGCCACGGTGTCGAACCAGCCCACCCGGCGGGGGCGGCCTGTTGTGGCGCCAAATTCGCCCTTGTCGCCGCCCCGGCGGCGCAGTTCGTCGCCGGGCTCTCCCAGCAGTTCACTGACAAAGGGCTCCGTCTGGGCCCCCACGCAGGAGGAATAGGCCTTGGTGACGCAGATCACGTCCTGGATGGCGGTGGGGGGGATGGCGGCGCCGACACAACCAAAGCCAGCCAGGGTGTGGGAGGAGGTGGTCATGGGGACGATGCCCAGCTCCGGGTCCTTCATGGCCCCCAACTGGCCCTCTAGCAGGATGGTTTTTCCCTCTTTCAGGGCCTGGTGGACATAGGTGACGGAATCACCCACATAGGGGCGGATGATTTCCCGCAACTCCAGTAGCTCTTGGTAGAGGGTGCCGGCATCCACCGGGGGCTTGTGGTACAGGTCCTGGAAGAGGATGTTTTTGACCTCGATGGCCCGGTCCAGCCGCTCCCGCAGGCGGGCGTCGTCAAAGAGGTCGCAGACCTGGATGCCCACCTTAGCGTACTTGTCAGAGTAGAAGGGGGCGATGCCGCTTTTCGTGGAGCCGAAGGCCTTGCCCCCTAAGCGTTCCTCCTCATAGCTGTCCTGGAGGACGTGGTAGGGCATGAGCAGTTGGGCCCGCTCTGAGACCATGAGCTGTGGGGTGGGGACACCGGCCTCCAGCAGGGAACGCAGCTCGGCAGTGAGCTTTTGGATGTCCAGAGCCACGCCGTTTCCGATGATGTTGGTGATGTGGGAGTAAAAGATACCAGAGGGCAGCATGTGAAGCGCGAAGCGGCCGTATTCGTTGATAATGGTGTGGCCGGCGTTGGCTCCGCCCTGAAATCGAATCACGATTTCCGAGTTCTCCGCCAATAGATCCGTGATCTTTCCCTTGCCCTCGTCGCCCCAGTTGGCGCCGACGATTGCTTTTACCATAGTGATTCCTCCCAATAAAAAATACAACTTATTATAGTCCCGCATGCTAAATTTTGCAAGAGCGGGAGAAGAAAATTTCATTTTTCTTCGGGAATTTTTCCATTTACCGCTTTCTCTCTTTACATTCACGATTTAACTTGATAAAATATAGGGAATACTTCTGGGCAAAGGAGGGGCCTTTCATGAAGAAAACACCCAGGGAAGGCAGCGGCCTGCTGTATGAGAGCCTATTGCGTTTGGAGACGGTGGAGGAATGCCGCCGCTTCTTGCAGGATCTGTGTACTGTCAGCGAGCTGAAGGCCATGGAACAGCGCATCGAGGTGGCCATGTACCTGCGGGAGGGGATGATCTATCAAGACATCCTCAAGCGCACCGGGGCCAGCAGCGCCACCATCAGCCGGGTCAACCGCTGCTTACAGTATGGGGATGAGGGCTATCAGACCATCCTGCCCAGGGTAGAGGACGTATGGAAGGCGCAGAAGGACCATGAGTCGTGAGATGGAATACCGCGCCCTGGCGGGCTGCTATGATGAGATGACCCAGGATGTGGACTACCGTGCCTGGGCCGATTTTTTGGAGGCGCTATTTGCCCGCAGTGGCCGCCCGGTGCGGACGGTGCTGGACCTGGCCTGCGGCACAGGCACCATGACCTGTCTGCTGGCCCAGCGGGGCTATGAGCTCATCGGGGTGGATTTCTCCCCGGAGATGCTGGCGATGGCGGCGGAAAAGGGGGCGGAGGTTGCAGGAGAGAAGCCCATCTTCCTCTGCCAGGCCATGGAGGAGCTGGACCTTTACGGGACCGTAGACGCCTGCGTGTGCCTTTTGGACAGCGTGAACCATGTGACGGTGCCGGAAAATCTGCAAGAGGCCTTTCATCGTGTCTGGCTGTTTCTGGAGCCGGGGGGAAGCTTTCTCTTCGACGTCCACACCCCGGCCCATTTGCAGAGCTTGGACGGGGAGATGTTTTTGGACGAGACAGAGGACGCCTATTGCGTCTGGCGGACGGACTATGACCCTGGCAGCCGAATCTGCACCTACGCCATGGATGTCTTTCAGCGGGAGGGTGCTCTCTGGCGCCGGGGGGAGGAGGTCCATGAGGAGTACGCCTACACCCCGGAGGAGCTGGAGGCCAGCCTGCGCCAGGCGGGTTTTGTGGAGATACAACAGTATGGAGAAGGCAAATTAAGCCCGCCGGAGGAGGGGGAGGAACGAATTTTCTTCACCGCCCGAAAGCCGGAGGGATGCAAAGAACAGAGGAGCGAGAAAAACGGATGAAGGATTACATTGTGAGAATGATTGCCAAGGACGCCCCCATCAAGGCCACGGCCATTCAGGGACGGGCCATGGTACAGCGGGCGCGAGAGATCCACCACACCCTGCCGGTGGCCACAGCCGCCCTGGGCAGGTCTCTGATGGCGGCCTCGATCATGGGACAGCAGTTAAAAGAGGAGAAGGGGTCGGTGACCCTGCGCATCAACGGCGGTGGGCCTCTGGGAGCCATCCTGGCGGTGTCAGATAGCGGCGGGAATGTCCGGGGCTATGTGCAGAACGGCCAGATCGAGCTGCCCCTGAAGGGGCCGGCCAAGCTGGATGTGGGCACCGCAGTGGGTACCGCCGGGGCCCTCACCGTCATCAAGGATCTGGGGATGAAGGAGCCTTATGTGGGGACCATCCCTCTGGCCTCCGGGGAGATCGCGGAGGATATCACTGCCTATTTCGTGGAGAGCGAACAGATTCCCACAGCCTGTGCCCTGGGGGTATTGGTGGACCGGGACCTGTCGGTGGCTGCCGCCGGAGGCTATCTCATCCAACTGCTGCCAGGGGCGGACGACAGCGTGATCGACAAGATCGAAGCGGGGATTGCCCGTGTGGGCCAGGTGACGGAGAAGCTGAACCAGGGGATGTCGGCAGAGGAGCTGCTGGGCCTGGTGCTGGGAGACTTCCAGTTGGAAAAGCTGGAGACCATCCCTGTGGAGTACCGCTGCTATTGCAGCCGGGAGCGGATGCGCACCGCCCTGGTGAGCCTGGGGAAACAGGAGCTGCTGGACCTCATTGCCGAGCAGGGCAGGGCGGAGATGACCTGCCAATTTTGCGACGCCGTGCATGTGTTTGAACGGGAAGAACTGGAGGACTTGGCGGCCTCTCTCTGAGGCCCCCGGTTCCCCCATTTCGCCCTCGACAAGAAAAAATGAAATTTTCTGAAAAAACCTATTGACAAACATTGCCGCTTTCGCTATAATAAGCTTCGCCGCTTGGGGGTGACGAACTCCTTCGGAACCTTCCTTCGTCGGGAGCATAGCTCAGCTGGGAGAGCACATGCCTTACAAGCATGGGGTCACAGGTTCGAGCCCTGTTGTTCCCACCAAGAATTTGGCGCGGTAGTTCAGTTGGTTAGAACGCCGGCCTGTCACGCCGGAGGTCGAGGGTTCAAGTCCCTTCCGCGTCGCCAAAGGGTACAGTTATGTACCCGCCATGCCCAGGTAGCTCAGTTGGTAGAGCAGCGGACTGAAAATCCGCGTGTCGCTGGTTCGATTCCGGCCCTGGGCACCAACTGCGAGTGTAGCTCATCTGGTAGAGCGCCACCTTGCCAAGGTGGAGGTAGCGAGTTCGAGCCTCGTCACTCGCTCCAGTTCGGCGCCATAGCCAAGTGGTAAGGCAGAGGTCTGCAAAACCTCCACCCCCAGTTCAAATCTGGGTGGCGCCTCCACACTTAAAAGCCTTGTCGAAAGACAAGGCTTTTATTGCATCGTAAAGACTTTTTCCATGGGGTGAATGGACCATGATCTATTTTGTAGAGGACGACGACAGCATCCGGGAATTGGTGATCTATACCCTGACCAAGGCGGGCTATGAGGCGGAGGGCTTTGGCCGACCGTCCACCTTCTGGGCGGCGATGGAGCGGCAGCGGCCTGTTCTTGTGCTGTTGGACATTATGCTCCCGGAGGAGGATGGCCTGTCGATTTTGCGCAAGCTCCGGGGGGACCCGGCCACCCAGGCGGTGCCGGTGATGATGCTCACAGCCAAGAGCACGGAGTACGACGCAGTGATTGCTTTGGACGCCGGAGCGGATGATTATGTGCAAAAGCCCTTTCGCATGATGGAGCTGCTCTCCCGCATCCGGGCCCTGCTCCGGCGGGCGGAGACCTACGGGAGAACGGCTGCTCCGGCAGAATACCGCCTAGGTGGGCTATATGTATCCCCCTCCCGCCATGTGGTACAGGTGGACGGGGCGGATGTCTCCCTGACCCTGAAGGAGTTTGAGCTGCTCTGCCTGCTGTTGGAGAACAAGGGCATCGTCCTGACCAGGGATCAGATCCTGGACCACGTGTGGGGAGATGCCATGGGTCGGGAGACCCGGACGGTAGATGTTCATATCCGAACCCTCCGGCAGAAGCTGGGCCGGGCAGGGGAGCTGATCGGGACCATCCGGGGCCTGGGCTATAAGGTCAGTGGTTAAATTTTTGAAGAATTTTGTAATCTTTTTGTAAACGATGGGCAAAAGGCATTGACAACCGCTTGAAATACTATATTGTATAAAGGAATGGGCTGTCGCCCAACCAGATGTTGTAGTACAGGGAGGAGAGGGACCATGCGTACCGTGCTGGAGCAGATCTTTCTTGGAAGAAGCGGAATGGACCAGTTGAACAAAGCCTTGCTGGTGGGGGCGGTCCTCTGCCATTTGGCGTCCCTGATGATTTCCTCTTTGCTGCTGGCTACCTTATTACATTATGGTTGCCTGCTGATGGCGGCGCTGTGTGTGGTCCGTGCCATGTCCCGAAACCTGGAACGGCGCTATGCGGAAAACCAACGCTTCCTATCTGGTTTCGGACGGATCCGCATTGCACGGGAGAGCTGGCAGGTACGGCAGGAGCAGAGGCGCCAGTATAAGATATTCAAATGCCCTTCCTGTGGCGTGAAGCTCCGGGTGCCCAGAGGGAAGGGGAGATTGCGCATCAACTGCCGGCAATGCGGGGCAAGTTTTGAGAAAAAGAGCTGATCTCCACTTTTTTAGACAAAATACGAATTTTTTCAAAAAAGTGCTTGACAAACGAGGTATAGAGTGGTATTCTATCAAAGCTGTCACGAACGGTGGCCCGGAAAGCGGGAGAGCGAGAAAAAGAACTTGAAAAAAGAAGAAAAAAGTTCTTGACAAACTCTGAAAGCTATGATATAATAGCTGAGCTGACGCGGGCGACTGAGTTTGCAGGCGTGCACCTTGTAAATTAAACAACGTAAGACAAGAAACACGAAGCACCAAAACGGACATTAAGTTGTCCATGAAGCTTAAATAGCTTTGTGGGGCAACGTTAAATTTCTTTGAAGCTAGATTGGCT
>CAJTQP010000059.1 GCA_910578575.1 uncultured Oscillospiraceae bacterium | reverse complement strand
TGTCCTGTGTTATACTCTTGCTCATGAAGGATGTGGCCTCCTCTCGGTTGTGTTAGGTGTGACAACTCAACTTTAACCGATGTGCTCGCATCCTTCTACTGTTTTCTTTCTCTACTGTCCAATATCTATTGTACTCCTACACCATGTTATGGTGCAGGGCAAAGAAAGCGCTGGACTTTCTGCCCCAAACCGGGTTATAATAGGAAAAACAGTGAGCCAGGCCGCACTCTTTTGGGCTGCGGCATTCCCATAGAGAACCATGGAAAGGAAGGATCCAACCTATGTCAAACGCAACATTGGTCAATCAAAAGCTCCAGGAGGTCCACCTAATCAACAAGCTGGACAAGGCTGGACAAGTCCAACTGGATAGCTCGGTATCCCTCAACGTCAACTTTTCCTCGGACGGCAGCCGCTGCATCGGGAAATTACACCAGACCCTGCGGGATAAAGAGCAGGCTGGCGGAAAGTTCACCATGTCCGTGGACCTGGTGGGGGTATTCAGCTGCACTGGAGCCACCACAGACGACGTGAAGCGGCAGATTCACCAGGAGGTCTATGACCAGCTCTTCCCCTTCATGCAGGCCCAGTGCTCGGCCCTGGCGGGCTCCTCCGGCATCCCCGGCCTGATGCTACGGAAGCTGGAGATGGACCCCAACAACATTTCCGTGGGGAAGAACGGTCCCTCCGACCGCAACCCAGACGGTGGGCCCAAGCTGACGCTGCTCTGAGCCCATGAAGCACAGCATGTATCAGGACCTCTGGCAGGGGAAGGAAGCGCTGCTGGCCCAGCCTGCCCTGCGCTGCGGGGACACAACGCTCTCCTTTGATGATTTTTTTGCATCCATCCTCCAGGCGGAGGCCGGGCTGCGGGCCATGGGGGTGCAGCCTGGGGAGCTTGTCACCATCCTGAGCCTGAACACACCGGAGTCGGTGATCGCCTTTTACGCCATCGACCGCATTGGCGCAGTGGCCAACTGGGTGGACATGAAGCTCAGTCCCACGGAGGTGGAGGGCTATCTCACCCAGTCGGCTTCTCGCGTGGTCCTGGTGTTGGAGTTGGCCTTTGAAAAGGTCTATCAAAATCGGGGGAGCGCAGCGGTGGAACACTTTGTGGTGCTGCCCCTTGCACCCTACCTAGCACCTTCCTTATCGGAAAAACTGGGCTTGGGCCGTTGGCAGGCGCTGGCAGGGCCAGATTGTCTGCCTTGGGCGACCCTTTTGAAACCGCCAGTTCACCAGCCGCCGGAGACGGCACGTTGGGAAGAGGCGGCGGCCATTACCTATACCGGCGGGACCACCGGCCCAGCCAAAGGTGTGGTATTGTCCCGCCGGGCGTTTCGCGCGTCCCTGGTGCAATACTGTAAAGGGGAGACCCTGTACGGCCAGGGAGGTGCCACCCTGACCTTACTGCCCATTTTTGCGGCCTTCGGTCTGTGCCAATGTATCCATGTACCCCTGTGCCTGGGAATGACTGTAATTTTAGTGCCCCTTTTTCGGGGGAAGCAGTTGGGAGAGCTGCTGCTGCGCTACCGGCCGGAACAGGTCAGCGGGACCAGCGCCTATTGGCAGCTTCTCCTGCAAAGCCCCGAAGCGGCGGAGGCGGATCTGTCCTTTTTGGAGGTTCCCCGCAACGGCGGCGACGCCCTGTCGGCGGAGATGGAGCGGCGGATCAACGAGTTTCTGTCCCATCGGAGCTGTACCGCCCCTCTCATCAAGGAATACGGCATGTCTGAGGTGGCGGGTATCGTCTGCCTGAACTATGGCACTTGGCGGGAGGTGGGCTGTGTGGGCCATCCGCTTCCAGGCTGCCGGATCATTGCCGTAGACCCGGAAACCGGCCGGGAACTGCCCAGCGGGGAGCAGGGGGAGCTTTTGATTCACAGCGACACAGTGATGAACGGATACTACGCCCAGCCCCAGGCGGACAGCCAGGTGCTGAAACCCGGCCCCGACGGCCAGCTCTGGGTGTGGACCAAGGATCTGGGCCATATCCGGGCAGACGGTGGAGTGGTGGTCACCGGGCGGAGCAAGCGGATGATTTCCCGCAATGGGTTCAAGATATTCCCGTCGGTGATCGAAGACTGCCTTTTACAAAGTGAATTGGTGGAGGCCTGTGCCGTGGTGGCGGGGGTGACACCTGCCGGAGAAATTCGCCCTGTGGCCCATATCGTCCCCAAACAGGGGGCGGAGGAGACCCAGGTGAAGCAGGCGCTGGTGGCCCTGTGTAAGCAGAAGCTGAACAGCTACATTCTCCCTGCGGCCTATCGGTTCCTACCAGAACTCCCCCTCACCGGCCGGGGGAAGCTGGACTATCGGGCCCTGGAGCAGGAGAGTATTTTGTGAACCCGCCAAGGGGTGGGAGAAGGCGCACCGTTTTTCGGTGCGTCTTTCCGATGAAAGAAAAAATGTTCCCAATCCCCAGGGATTGTGCTATACTATATAGAAACGCATCAATCTGATCTGTTAGGAGGAATGCCTGTGAAGCCTAAAATTCTCATCTCCCGCTCCCCGGAGAGCAGCGGCCTCTATGAGGCGGCAGTAGAAAAAGCCGGCGGCGAGGCCCTGTCCTATCACTGCCCGGACCCGGCCATGGACTTTGACGCCCTCATCCTGGCCGGCGGCGGGGACATGGACCCCATAGAGTTCGAGGAACCCAACCTGGGTTCCGTGGAGATCGACCGGCCACGGGACCAGGTGGAGCTGGCCTTGGTCAGCCGTTGTGTCAATGAAAACAAGCCCATTTTGGGAATCTGCCGGGGGCATCAGGTGCTGAACATCGCCCTGGGTGGGAATATCTACCAGGACATGAACGCCCCCATGGTGGCCATCCACGCCCAGGAGGCAGACGGGAGCTCCCGCTTCCACCCCATTGGCATTGGCATTTACACCATGCTCCATCAGCTTTACGGAGAGGAGATGGTGGTCAACAGCTCCCACCACCAGGCAGTCCGGGACTTGGGCCAGGGGCTCTATAAGACCGCTTGGGATGAAAACGGCGTGGTGGAGGCGCTCCAGCACGGCAGTTTACCCATTTGGACCGTGCAGTTCCACCCGGAGCAGATGACCGGAGCGGATGGCGGACCGGACGGGCAGAAAATCTTTGACTTCTTCCTGGACCAGTGCAGGAAGAATCTAGGCAACTGAGCCGTGGCGGGGAGTAAAGGGGGCTTACGGGAAGTAAACCTGGAGCTTGGCCGGCCCTTCGTGGAGCAGGCCATCAAGCGCCTGACCTTTGAGCTCCACCAGAGCCGGCGCATGGGCTTCCACGCGGTGAAGCTCATCCACGGCTACGGCTCCTCAGGTACCGGCGGACGGATTCGGACGGATACGCGAAAATATCTCACCCGCTTGAAAGCTTCTGGGGAGATCCAGGACTTCATTCCTGGGGAACGCTTTTCCATCTTTGAGGAGCCCACCCGCCGGGCCTTTGCCCGCTGCGACGCCCTGCGCCAGGACCGTGACCTGGAGCGCTACAACAACGGCGTCACCTTCGTGTTGCTTTGAGTGGGAAAGGAGGGGCCATGGACTACAGCGCTATGATCCAAACCACCAACCGCAGCAACAGCTTCATGTGCCACAACGGCATCACCCTTACCGCCATGGAAGCGGATTACGCCAGAGTGGAGGCCCAGCTGAGCCGGGTGAACCGCAACCTATATGGCGCGGTCCACGGGGGGATGTTCCTGACCATGGCGGATTGCGCCAGCGGCGGGGCTGCCCGGAGCAACGGGATGCGCTATGTGACCGTGAGCAACAGTTTTGAATTTTTTCGCAATACCGACAGCGACCGTCTCATTGCGGAGGGCCGCGTCAAGAACCGGGGACGGACGATCTGCGTGGTGGAGGTAGAGGTCCGAGATGGTACGGGGACGCTCCTGTGCAGCGGAACCTTCACCATGTTCTGTGTTGGTCCACAGGACAAGCCAGAGGAGGCTGCCTCAAAATAGACGTACTATAGGAGGAATCGACCATGACAAAAATTGATATTTTTTCCGGCTTTTTGGGCGCCGGTAAGACGACCTTGATTCGCAAGCTCATCCAGGAGGCCTACAAGGGCGAAAAATTGGTGCTCATCGAAAATGAATTTGGGGAAATCGGCATCGATGGAAACTTTCTTCAGGACGCCGGGGTGGAAATCACGGAGATGAACTCCGGCTGCATCTGTTGCAGCCTGGTGGGGGATTTCGGCCAGGCTTTGGAGCAGGTGCTGTTCCAGTTCAAGCCGGACCGCATCCTCATTGAGCCCTCTGGCGTGGGGAAGCTCTCTGACGTCATCGGGGCCGTTCAGCGGGTGGACAGTCATGACATCCAGCTCAACGCCTTTGTCACTGTGGCGGACGCGACCAAGTGCAAAATTTATATGAAAAACTTTGGGGAGTTTTTCAACAACCAGATCGAGCACGCCGCCGCCATCGTCCTCAGCCGCACCGGCGGCATGAGCGAGAAAAAGCTTATGGACACGGTGAAACTCCTCCGGGAGCACAACGCCAACGCCCCCATCATCACCACCCCCTGGGAAGAGCTGGAGGGCAAGACCATCCTGGAGACCATGGAGAACAAGGACACCCTCAAAGAGGAGCTGGCCCGGCTGGCAGAACAGCAGGCTGCCCACGATGAGGAGCATGGCCACCATCACCACCATGACCATGACCACGAAGGCCATGACCATCACCATGAACACGGCCATGAGGAGCACGAACACCATCATGAGCACCATCATGGGGAACACGACCATCATCATGAGCATGAAGGGCATGAACACCACCATGACCACGATCATGAGCACCATCATCATCACGACCATGACTGCTCCTGCGGCCACGACCACGATGCCGACGAGGTCTTTACCAGTTGGGGTGCAGAGACGCCGCGTAAGTATAGCGAGGAGGAGATCAAAAACGCCCTCAACGCCCTGGGCAACGCGGTCCAGTACGGGATCGTCCTCCGGGCCAAGGGTGTTGTCCCCTGTACCGACGGCACCTGGCTCCACTTCGATTATGTACCGGGGGAGCAGGAGGTCCGCCGGGGTGCCGCTGGCGTCACCGGCCGTCTATGCGTGATCGGCTCGGAGCTGGACGAGCATGAGTTGGAAGAACTGTTCTTCCTAGACTAAGAGGAGCAAAGTATGACACAAGAGATCCCTGTCTATCTGTTTACCGGTTTTCTGGATGCAGGTAAGACGAAATTTATTCAAGAGACCCTGGAGGATGTGCGTTTTAACAACGGCGAGAGCACCCTTCTTCTCCTGTGCGAGGAAGGGGAGGAGGAGTATGATCCCTCCACTTTCTCCGGACACAATGTATTCATTGAGCTGATCGAGGACCAAGCGGAGCTCACCCCCCAGAATTTGGAGCGGCTGCAAAAGAAACACGCCGTAGAGCGGGTGGTAGTGGAGTTCAATGGCATGTGGATGTTGGACGCCCTGTATCAAAACATGCCGGAAGCATGGATTGTCTACCAGGAGTTCCTCTTTGCCGATGCCCGCACCTTTCTGACCTACAACGCCAACATGCGTGGGTTGGTGGTGGACAAACTGAAAAGCTGCGAAATGGTGGTCCTCAACCGGGCGGATGAGAAGATCGACAAGGTGGAGATCCATAAAATCATCCGGGCGGTGAGCCGCCGCACCAATATCGCCTATGAGGACTTAAGCGGAGAGGTGTACTACGACGACACCCCCGATGAACTCCCCTACGATATCAACGCCCCCGTGATCCAGATTACCCCGGAGAATTATGCGATATGGTACCAGGATATCTCCGAGGAGCCGGACAAATACAAGGGAAAGACCTTGGAGATTGGCGGCTTTGTCATGCTCCGGGATAAGCTCCCTGCCGGCAGCTTCATCTTTGGCCGGCGAGTGATGACCTGTTGCATTGAAGATATCACCTTTGCAGGGCTGCTGTGTACTGGCTACGATGTGAAGAATCTCCAAGACGGCCAGTGGATTCAGTTGACCGCGAAAGTCACCGTAAAACACAATCGGGTCTATAACAAGAAAGGGCCTATGCTCAACGTACAGTCTGTGGAACCCGGTGTCGCGCCGGAGGATGATGTGGCCACCTTCTATTGAGCATTTCCCAAGAAATATGGTCAAAGCGCAGAGGAAAAAAACGAGGTTAGAATGTTTCTAACCTCGTTTTTTCTGGATAGGGGAGAGGGGGATTTTTAATCTGTCAAGGGGAAACACTTTCCTGTGCATAGGGGAGCAGGGGACCGCAGAGAGAAAAGTGAAAGCTGTTACGGTCTACGATACCCACGGTCATATCGCTGTCGTAAAGGGCCAATAAAAATTCTGCCATCTGTTGGCTGCTGTGGTAGGTTGTAAAGTGTTGGTCATATACATATACATTTTCTCCACTGGCCCGTTTTCCAAACTCCGTTTCCGTGGCCGCCGGAGCCAGAATTTTGGCTCGAAGTGGGCTTCCTTGTGCTTGTAGCTCCCGCGCCAATCCCTCTGTAAATGCGCTGACATAGAATTTGCTGGCACAATAGCTTACCGCCGTGGGGACAAGCTGGTACCCCCCGCAGGAGGAGATGTTGATGAGCTGTGTTCCCGGCACGTTCTGATGGTCCCGCACAAAAAGAGCGGAGAGGATGGTCAGGGCTTCGACGTTCAGGCAAAGCATTTCTTCTATTTTTACCAAATCCAAGCTTGCTACGCTGTGATAATCTCCGAAACCTGCATTATTTATCCAAGTTTCCAAGGGATAGCCCTGTAAATTTTCATAAAATTGGTGCGCATTTTGGGGGCGGGATAAATCGGTAGTTTTAACGATGATCTCTAAGGTTGGGTGCAATCGTAACAGCTCGTCCTTTAACGCTTCCAGCTTGTGTTCCCGTCGGGCTGTGAGGATCAGGTTTTTCCCCCGCCGGGCAAAGGCCTTAGCCGCTTCATAGCCAATGCCGGAGCTGGCACCGGTAATCACGGTGTATGTTTTCATGGAATCTCCTCCTTTTTCGTGTTATACTAAACGTACAATATAGAGTGCACTCTATGTCAAGCACCTGGAGGAAAAATTTTATGGACTATTCCATCGGTGAATTTTCAAAGCACACAGGATTGGGTATCCATACCCTGCGCTATTATGAAAAAGAACAGCTTCTCTCTCCGACGCGAAATGCCGCCAACCGCCGCCGGTATTCTGACCAGGATATTCCATGGGTGGAATTTATCCTGCGCCTAAAGGCCACGGGAATGCCTATCCGGGAGATCAAACGCTATGCCGCTCTGCGCAGGGAAGGGGACGAGACCCTATCCCAGCGGATGGAATTATTGATGGGGCACCGGGAGGCGTTGGATGAACAAATTCGAGAGCTGGAGGGGCATAGGGAGAAATTGGAGGAAAAAATCGCGTTTTATCAACAAGAAATCCTGAGGTATGAAAAATCCTAGCAACTGATTTTTGAAAAAACAGGACGACAAAAACCCTCCCTGTGTACGCCTAAGGTAACACAGGGAGGGTTTCAGATATATTTTAGGAGGACACGCCCGTCTTGGCTTCCTCTTCCGCCAACTCTTCCATCACACGTATCCGTTTCCGGTCGATCCTTGCCTGGAAGGGACGGCCCAAACGGACGGAGAGGCTGTCCAGCAGGGAGTAATACACCGGGGTGAAGACCAGGGTGACTACGGTGGAGATAAGCATACCGCTGATCATCACGATCCCCATGGGCTGTAACATCTCGTTGCCCTCTCCCGCGCCTACCGCCATGGGGATCAAGGCCAGGGTGGTGGTGAGGGAGGTCATCAGGATGGGGCGGATACGTAGGGGACAGGCATCCATGATGGCTTCGTTTTTCTCCTGTCCCCGGCCCCGGCGGATGTTGATATAGTCCACCAGGACGATGGAGGAGTTGACCACTGTGCCCACCAGCATGACCAAGGCCAGCAGGACCACCATGGAGATATCGGTGCCCGTGATGGGCAGGCCGAAGAGGGCTCCGGTGAGGGCCAGGGGTAGGATCAGCATCACCATCACCGGCATCAGGAAGGATTCAAACTGAACGGCCAGGATGAAATACACCAAGCAAGTGGCCACCAGCATCGCCAGAAGCAGGGTGCGGAAGCTCTCCATCATCTCGGAATAACTGCCGCTGATTTCTGCCCGGTAGCCTTCGGGCATGTCGTATGCAGCCAAAACTTCCTGTATCTGCTCATGGAGGGTCACACTGCTGCCGCTGAGAGAGTCGGCGGTGATATTCACCTGTCGTGTTTGGTCCACACGGGCGATGGATTGGGGACTCAGCTTTACGGAAACGTCCGCCACAGAGGACAGGGGAATCGTCCCCCCGGCGGGCGTGGCCAGGGGCATGGAGCGCAGGGCATCCAAGCTGGCGGCGCTGGCACCGCTGCCCTGGACCACCACTTCCAGCTCGTTGCCGTCTATGGTCACATTGGTAGCGGTCACACCTGTGAGCTCCGCGCGCACTGCGGAACCAATGGTGGCAGCCGTCAAGTTGTATTGCGCCGCGGCGGCGTGGTTGACGGACACGCTCACTGCAGGGATGGTAGTTTCCAGAGAACTGGCCACATTGTCCGCGTCGGACAGGGCCTCGATCTGCTCCGTCAGCTCTGTGGTGACGTGGGTGAGGGTGTCGTAGTCCGCGCCGGAAATATCCACCTGGATATCACTGCCGCCGGCTATCATGGCGGTCATACTGTTGTCGCTGACGGTGATCTCACAACCGGCGATATCCTGCATCTTTGCCTCCAAGGACTTTGCCACCTCCGCGCTGGAGCGGTCCCGCTGGCTTCGGCCCACCAAGTGGGCCGTGATGGAAGCGGATTCCGTGGAACCGCCCATGGTGCCGCCGACCGTCATATAAATATTGTCCAGCTCCGGACAGTTGTCCCGGACGATATTCATCACCCGGTCCCCGTAGGCCATGGTATCCTCCAGTTCAGAGCCTGTGGGCATGGAGACAGAAATGCTGACCTCCCCCTGGTCCATGGTGGGGAGCAGGACCATATTGGTGCCAAAGCAGCTGGCCACGAAGACCACCACAAGGATGGCAGACACCAGGAAGCCTCTGCGCCGGTGGTGGAGGAAATAGGACACCAGGTTTTTATACCGCGCCAGAAACTTAGCCTCCAGGGTTTTCCAACGGGAGGTTTTTTTTGCGCTTCTCAGCTTTTGCAGGCGGATGGCATTTTCGTCCAGGAGGAAATAGCACATCAGGGGAACCAGCGTCATGGCGATAAACAGAGAGGACAGGATCAGGAACACCACAGTTAAGGAGAAGTCCTTGAACATCATCCCCGTCATGCCACCGCTAAGGCCGATGGGCAGAAACACCGCGATGGTGGTCAAGCTGGAGGCAGTGATGGAGTTGATGACCTCTCCGGACCCCAGAACGCAGCTATCGAAACGGTTGTGTCCATCGCTGGCATAGCGGTAGATATTCTCTAACACCACGATAGAGTTGTCCACCACCATGCCGATACACATGGCGATTCCGCCCAGGCTCATCATATTCATGGAAATGTCAAAAATGTTCATCAGCAGGAGCACGGTGAGCACACAGAAGGGCATGGAGAGGGAGATGGTCACGGTAGCTCCCGGCCGCCGCAGGAAGAGATACACCACAACGGCAGAGAGCAACACGCCCAGAGCGATATTCTGAATGGCGTTGTTGACCACTTGCAGGATGTATTCGCTGGCCTCATAGACCACATTGCAGTTCAGAGAAGGGTTTTCCTCTTGAACCTCCTCCAACGCATCCAGGATCCGGTTGGCAACGTCCACTTCATTGGTGCCAGAGGTCTTGTTCACGGTGAGGACCACGCAGCTCTCCTCGCCCACCTTGGCGGCGCTGCCCTCTAGAGAGGATTCCAAATAGACTGTGGCGATTTCGCCCAAGCGCACAGTCCCTCCGGTGGGCAGGAAGAGGATGGTGTTGGCCACATCCTCCACAGTCTTGTACTTCCCGTCGGTACTGACGGTAAGGGTATGGGTCCCATTCTGCATATCCCCACCGGGATAGATGAGATTGGCCGCAGAGAGGTAGTTGGAGATGTCGCTGATGCTGAGGCCATAGCCCGTCATAGCCGTGGTGTTGGTCTCCACAGTGATCTGCTGCTGGATACCGCCCACCACGTCCACAGATGCCACGCCCTGGAGGCGTTCCAGGGCAGGGGAGACCTTGTCGTCGGCAATGGTCTGGAGCCGGCTCAAGTCTTCGCCGCTTAAGGCGATCACAGCCACGGGCATCATATCATTGACATTGAAGTTCAAAATGACAGGGTCACTACAGCTCTCCGGCAGACTGAGCAGGTCAAACTTTTCCCGGAGCTTAATGGCTGCCTGGTCCACGTCGGTGCCCTCTTCGTAGGTAATCAGCACCATCCCCACGTTTTCGGAGGAGGTGGACTGCATGGTGTCCACACCGGCCAGGGTGGCGATGCTGGATTCCAGGGGACGGGTGACCAATTCCTCAATGTCCTCCGGGGTGGCCCCGGCGTAAGTACACATAACGTAGGCGGCGGGATATTCCATATTGGGCATCAGCGCTAGCTTCAAATTGGAATAGAACACCGCGCCGAAAATGGCAATCATCAGGAAGGCCAGGATGGTGGTCACTTTATGCTTGATACAAAAGGCAGAGAGTTTCATGATTCACCTCCAGGGCCCACGACACGGGCGGTGGCGCCCTCAGAAAGGTAGAACTGTCCCACTGTCACCAGGGTTTCCCCGCCATAGAGGCCGGAGGTCACTTCCGTCACCCCGTCACCCACCAGGCCAGTCTCCACCAACACACGATGGGCCAGGTTTTCACTGTCTAGGGTGTAGACATACTGCCCGTCCATTCCCGTCTGGATGGCCTCGGTGGGGATGACCACGGCATCGTTTTGGGTATCGGTATAGAACACCACGTCAGCGAACATCCCCGCCAAAACGCCAGTGCCGTAAGCCGCCGGGATTTGGATGGTGACACCGTAGAGCCGGGTCTGCATATTGGCGGCGCGGTCGATGGATTTCACCGTACCCTGGAAATGCTTCCCGGCAGCGTTGATGGACACATCTACCTTGCCGCCCACCGACAACTTGGAGACCAAAGACTCAGACACTGCCACATTGACTTCCATGTTGCTGGCCGACTGCACCACTGCCACAGGGGAGGCGGCGGAGACGAAGCCGTTGTCCACAACGGAAAGGGAGATGATGGTTCCAGAAATGGGCGATTTGACCCGGCCGCTCCAATCCACATTGGACAGGGAATCCTGGATTTGCAGGAGAGAGGACTGGTAGTTTTTCATGCTCACTTCCAGCTGGCTCAGGGCGCTTCTCATGCTGGCCTTGGCGTTGTCCAGTTGAAGCTGGGCGTTGTCCACCTCCATCTGGGAGGCAGCGCCGATTTCAAACAGGGCCTGGGTGTCCGCTACGTTCTTTTCCGCCTGGGCTACCTGCTGCTCCAGAAGCGCGGACTGATCTGCATAGCTCTGCTGGGCGGAGGCCAAACTCATGGAGACGGTGTCATAGTTTGCGCGGGTGGAGGTCATGTCCAGGGTGCAGATGGTCTGACCTGCGGCCACAGCGTCCCCCTCCTCCACATAGACCTTGGTGCAGCGGACGGACAGAGGCACGATGATTGTGGACTGGTCTCCGGCGGCTACCTGGCCTGACACACTGTTCTGGGCGGAAATGGAACCTTTTTCCACCTTTTGAATCTCCACGGCAATGGACGGGGTTTCCTCTTCCTCCACGGGCTCCTCTCCGCAGCTGGAAAGCAGCAGGGAAAGGCTCAAAAGGGCGGTGAGAATCAATGTTCTTTTTTTCATGCTGGTGTACCTCCTGGGCTTGCGCTATGCTTTTGCGTTCAAATTTTGCTCGACCTTATCAAGGATACGTGCAAAGGTCTCTTGCTCTTCTGGGGTCAAGCCCTGGATGAGGAGACGGTTTAGGAACAAAAATTGTTTCTGAACTTGGGTGCCCACATCCCGCCCCTTTGGCGTCAATACCAACCGTTTTAATCTGGCGTCGTGGGGGACGGGAACCCGGCGCAGGAGCTCCTTTTTCTCCAAGGTGTTGAGGAGACTGCTCACCGTGGAGCGGCGGAGTTTGAAGAAACTTTCCAAGTCTCGCTGGTAGACCTCCTGGTCCTCTTGATAGAAGAGGAAGCCTATGGTGGCCAGTTGGGAGATGGTAAAACCTGGGGGCAGCTTTTCTTCCTGCTGATGGATGGTCAGCCGGTGGAGCTGGTTCATGACACACATGATCTGAATGATGTGATAATTGCGCTCTTGATTCTGCACAGCCATGGCGCACCTCCCAAAGATGTTAGAATTCGTACAATTCAAATCATACAACGTATTATAGAAATCGTCAAGAAAAAAGCGATAAATTTTCAAAAACTTTGCCAGGCTGTCCATTGCCAGGCGGGGGACTCTAGCGTATAATACCGGATAATCTTTTTGGGAGGTGCTGCCATGAAACGAGTGATTGATTATAAAAAGACCCATCCCCTCAAAATTTTTCTCTCCTACTACGCCCCCCACAAACACTTGTTCCTCCTGGACATGTGCTGTGCACTCATCATCTGCCTCATTGACCTGAGTTTTCCCTATCTCTCCCGCTCCGCCTTGAATACCATGATCCCTGCCCAGCAATACCGGGCATTTTTTACCGTGGTGGCAATCTTCTGCATTGCTTATGTGGGGAAGGGACTATTATATTATGTAGTCTCCTATTGGGGGCACGTCTTTGGTGTGCGGGTGGAGGCTGACCTGCGGCGGGACCTCTACGCCCACATGGAGGGGCTCAGCTTTAGCTTCTTTGACAAAAACCGCACCGGTGTCCTCATGTCCCGCGTGACCAACGACCTTTTTGAAATCACCGAGCTGGCCCACCATGGGCCGGAGGACCTTTTCATTTCCGCCGTCACTCTCATTGGCGCCTTTTGCGTCATGTGTACCATCCAGTGGCGCCTGGCGCTGATCTCTTTCAGCATCGTCCCTGTGTTCGTGCTCTTCACCATCTATCAGCGGCGGAAGATGCGCCGGGCCAACATGAAGCTCAAGGCCCAGACTGCGGAGATCAACGCCACCATCGAGTCCGGCATCTCTGGAATGCGCACCGCTAAGGCGTTCCAGAACGAGGAGACGGAGAAGGCAAAGTTTGGTGCTATGAATGGGCGCTTCGTCCAAGCCAAGAGCACCTATTATAAAACCATGGCCACCTTTCAAGGGGGGATGGAGTTCAGCACCTCCATCATGCCGGTGTTGGTGATCGGGGCCGGCGGGTATTTCATTATGAGGGGGACTGTGGACTATGCAGATCTGGTGGCCTTCACCCTCTATGTGACCACCTTCACCACCCCGGTGAAAAAGTTGGTAAATTTCGTGGAACAGTTCATGCAGGGTTCCGCAGGGTTTTCTCGCTTCCTGGAGCTGATGCGCTTGGACCCTGAGATCCAGGACCTACCCGACGCCCAGGAGCTGGGGGAGGTGCGGGGAGATATCCAGTTTGACGCGGTCTCCTTCCACTACAACGACAAGGCGGAGGTCCTCCGGGATATCAACTTGACCATTCACGCCGGGGAAAAGTTCGCCTTTGCAGGCCCCTCCGGTGGGGGAAAAACCACCCTGTGCCAGTTGATTCCCCGCTTCTATGAGGTCTCCTCCGGCAGCATCCGAATCGACGGCCAGGACATCCGCCATGTGACCCAAAGCTCCCTCCGGCGGCAGATCGGCATTGTCCAGCAGGAGGTATTCCTCTTTGCCGACAGTATTTTGGAAAACATCCGTTACGGCCGCCCGGAGGCCTCCGACGCAGAGGTGGTCTGGGCGGCGAAGCAGGCGGAAATCCATGAGGATATCCTGGCCATGCCCGACGGCTATCGATCCTACGTGGGGGAGCGGGGGGTGATGCTCTCCGGCGGACAGAAGCAGCGCATCAGCATTGCCCGTGTCTTTTTGAAAAATCCCCCCATCGTGATCCTGGACGAGGCCACCAGCGCCCTGGACAGCGTCACCGAGGCCAAGATCCAGGCCTCCTTCGACCGGCTATGCCAGGGCCGGACCTCCATCATCATCGCCCACCGCCTCTCCACCATCCGCAATGCCAACCGCATCGCGGTGATCGACCAGGAGGGCATTCTGGAGCAGGGGAGCCACCAGGAGTTGATGGCCTTGGACGGTGAGTACGCCGCACTGGTGCGAGCCCAGGAGCAGCTTTCCAATTAAATCACCATCATGAAACGTGGCAGGACAGCCAGGGAATCCCCGGCTGTCCTGCCTTTGCAGTATTCGGCTTTGTGTTTTGCTAATGGGGTGCTTTTACTTCGTGATGAGTTTTACGAAGTTCATCAGCATCTGGGAAACCTCACCGCGAGTAGCAGTGCTACCGGGGTTGAGGTTGTTGTTGGCATCGCCGTTGATGATGCCAGAGCCAACAGCCCAGCGCATGGCCTGGTTGGCCCAGCTGGAGACGTCGCTGGCGCCACCCATGCCGGAGAAGCTGCCCAGGGTGCCC
>CAJTQP010000058.1 GCA_910578575.1 uncultured Oscillospiraceae bacterium | reverse complement strand
TCCGCCGCCATGTGGCAACTGCCGCGGGCATTACCCCGGTGGTGACGGAAACTATGAACGCGGACCAATACCTAGGCACCAAGGTTTCCGTAATGAGCTTCCCCTTCTGGGAAGAACAGGAGGAAGAGAGCCCGATCCAGGGTCTTTTCGAAAGATGGGGCTTGCCGGCTTGGGCATTGTATGCCTTTATTGGTGGTATCGTACTCTTCGTGGTGCTCCTGGTGGTTATCCTCCTGCTGCACCGGAAAAAGCGTGCAAAAGAGGAAGCCGAGCTCCAGGCAGTGGAAGAGTTTATCGCAGCGGCCATGCCGGAGGAAGGCGAGCCGCAAGGCGCAGACGTTATGGAACTGCATACCGAACGCAGTATGGAGCTGCGCCAGAGTATCCGCGACTTTGTGGATGAGAACGCAGAAGTGGCAGCTCTGCTGCTGAGAGGCTGGCTAAAGGGGGATGAGGAAAATGCCTGAAACCGCAGTGGCAACTGCTGAGACCAACGCGGCGGCATCCGCCTCCGCAGTCAAGGAAATGAAGGCAACGACCAATCCCAAAGGGAAAAAGGACGGTAGGGAGCGCCAGGAGCTCACCGGTGCCCAGCGGGCGGCCACCGTGGTGATCGCCCTGGGGGCAGAGCGGGCATCCACCCTCTATAAACACATGGAGCCGGAGGACGTGGAGCAGCTCACCATTGAGGTGGCCAAACTGGGTTTCCTGGACTCCGACCAGACGGAAGAGATCCTCAACGAGTTTTACCAGCTCTGCCGCACCAACCGGGCGGTGACAGAGGGCGGCTTGGAATACGCCCGCACCGTGCTGGAAAAGGCCTATGGCGCCCAGACAGCCGAGGAGCTGTTGGGCAAGGTGACCAAGTCCCTGCGCAACCGCAGCTTCTCCTTCATGGAGAAGGCGGACGACAAGTCCCTGTTCTCCGCCCTGCAAGGGGAGCGCCCCCAGACCATCGCCCTGGTTCTGTCCTATGTGGAGCCAGACAAGGCGGCGGGCGTGGTGTCCCAGTTGGACGAGAAACGCCAGATCCAGGTGGTGGAGAGCATGGCCAAGATCGACAGCGTATCCCCTGTGGCTGTCAAGATTGTGGAGGCCGAGATGCGCAAGAAGTTCTCCAATATCATGACCAGCGCCAACGTGAAGGTGGGCGGCATCGACTATGTGGCCGATGTGATGAACAATTTGGACCGCACCAGCGAGAAGAATATTTTCGACGGGCTGTCTGCCTACGACCAGGACCTGGCCGACGAGATCCGCAAACGTATGTTCGTCTTCGAGGATATCGTCACCATGGACGACCGCAGCGTCCAGCGCTTCGTCCGGGACTGCGATCCCAGAGACCTGGTGCTGGCCCTCAAGGCGACCAACGAAGAGGTGGCCCAGAAGTTGTTCAGCAATATGTCCAGCCGTATGGCCCAGAACATCCAGGACGACCTGGAAATCACCACCAATGTCCGCATGAAGGACGTGGAGGACGCCCAGCAGCGTATTGTGGATGTGATCCGCGATTTGGAAGAGAAGAACGAGATCATCATTATGAAGGGCGGAAAGGACGATATCATTGCCTAACATATTCAAAGCGTTCAGCCGCACCAAGGCGGAGCTCTATCAGTTGCCCGATGTTGACGAGCTGGTGATGGAGGAAGCCCCGGAAGCGGAGGAGGAGACGCTGCCTGAGACGGAGGAGGACTTCGCCCCCATCGGGGAGGAGGAACCGCCGGAGCAAGCGCCAGAACCTGAGGAGGAGACGGAGGAAGAGACCCCCATCAGCTACGCCCAAGTGCAGGCTGACCTGATTATGGCTGACGCCCGCCGGGAGGCGGAGCAGCTCTTGGAACAGGCCCGCCAGGACGCGGCTAAGGAAGCTGATGCCGTTTTTGCCCAGGCAAAGGAAAGTGGATATCAAGAGGGCTACGTCCAGGGCATGGCCCAGGCCATGACCGAAGCCAACCAGCAGCGGGAGAAACAGGCTGCCGTGCTGGAGGAGGAAGTACATCGCTTTTTAGAAAAGGCCGGTGCGCTTTTGGACAACCAAATGGACCAGAGCGTGGCCGACCTGCGGGACTTGGCGCTGGCGGTGGCGGAAAAGGTGGTGTGCGTGAGCTTGAAGAGCAGCGCAGACGTCATCAGCCGCATGATCCAAACCGCCATCGACAAGCGCAAGCGGAAAGAGTGGGTACACATTTACATTGCCGAGTGCGACGCCAAGCGTCTCACCCAGATGCCGGCCACCCTGTCCGCATCCCTCACGGCCTTGTCGGACCGGGTGCGGATCATCCCCATGGCGGAGGATGAGTCGGGCACCTGCATCATCGAAATGCCCGACGAGATCGTGGACGCCAGCGCGGCCACCCAGTTGGGAAACCTGCGCACCATCCTTTCTGATACGGCGAATACCGCATCGGGGATGAACCTCATATAATAACAACGAACCCTCTGTTTCGAGGGGAATCGAGAACCGGGAAAGAGCCGGGGGAGCAGCCATGCCAACAGCATTTCAACAAATGACCCGTCAGGTCTATAAAGCAGAACCCTATAGCCTCACGGGGAAAATTGAAAATATCGTGGGTATGTCCATTGAGGCCTCCGGCGGACGGGCGGCGGTGGGTGACATCTGCCGCATTTACAACGGCGACTCCGGTGGCCAGGTGACGGCTGAGGTGGTGGGCTTCAAAAATGACCACATCCTCCTTATGCCCTATTCCGATATGAACGGCATCTCCTCCGGGAACTTCGTTCGCAACACCGGTGGGCAGCTCACCTTGCAGGTGGGGGAGTTCCTCCGGGGCCGGATCATCAACGCCCTGGGGCAGCCCATCGACGGGAAAGGCCCCTTTGAGGGGGGGACCTCCTACTGCGTGGGCGGCGGTTACATAAACCCCCTTCAGCGCCCCCCCATCCGGGAGCGCATCCAGTTCGGGGTGAAGGCCATTGACGGGCTCATCACCATCGGCAAGGGACAGCGTATCGGGATTTTCGCTGGGTCCGGTGTGGGGAAAAGTACCCTTATGGGGATGATCGCCAAAAACGTTACGGCGGATATCAACGTCATCGCCCTGGTGGGAGAACGTGGCCGAGAGGTGCTGGAGTTCGTCCAGAAGGACCTGGGAGAGGAGGGCATGAAGCGCTCCATCCTGGTGGTGGCCACCTCAGACCAGCCCGCCATGCTGCGGATGAAATGTCCCAGCGTGGCTACGGGGATCGCGGAGTACTTCCGGGATCAGGGCTACGACGTGTTGTTGATGATGGACTCCCTTACCCGTTTTGCCATGGCCCAGCGGGAAATCGGCTTGGCCATCGGGGAGCCCCCGGTGTCCAGAGGCTATACCCCCTCTATGTATGCGGAAATGCCCAAGCTCCTGGAGCGCAGCGGCAATTTCAGCCGGGGGTCTATCACCGGCGTCTATACGGTGCTGGTGGAGGGCGACGACACCAACGAGCCCATTGCCGATACTGTCCGTGGTATCCTGGACGGGCACATCGTGCTCTCTCGCGCCTTAGCCAACAGCAACCACTACCCCGCCATTGACGTGGGCGCCAGTATCTCCCGTCTGATGGTGGAGTTGGTCTCCCCGGAGCATAAGCAGCTTGCCTCACGGCTCCGGGATATCATGAGTATCTATGAGAAGAATGCCGATCTTATCGCCATTGGGGCGTATAAGGCCGGCAGCAACAAGAAGCTGGACTTTGCCATGTCGAAAATCGACGCAGTCAACAATTTCCTGACGCAAGATGTCAACGAAGCCTTCTCCTACGACCAGTGTGTGTCGGAGATGGCCCGGATCTTGGCTTAAGGATATGAGGTGGAAGTTTAGATGAAGAAGTTCAAATTCTCCTTAGACACGGTGCTCTCTTATAAGGAACAAGTCCTGGACGCTCTGAAAGGGGAGCACGCTACCATCCTGGTGAAGGTACGGGAGCAGGAGGACTACCTGGAGGGACTCTGGAGCAAATACCGGGCATACAATGCCGAGTATAGCCAGCGGAAGATCGAGGGCATGACCATTTTGGATGCCACCATCTATCAGAGTGGATTGCGCCACATGGAGGATGTGATCCAGCAGGAGACGGAGCGCCTGGAGGCGCTGCGCAAGGAGGAGGAGGCCAAACGCCAGGAAGTGGTGGAGGCCAAGAAGGACACCGCCTCCCTGGATAAGCTCAAGGAGAAAAAGCTGGACCTCTACAACAAATCCGTACAGAAGGCGGAGGAAAACCTTATCGACGAGTTTGTCAGCTCTGCCCGTAGCCGCAGCGGCGCCAGCGCCAGCGCGTGACCTTATGACCGTCCGAACCGGTGTGTATACGCCGTTTGGAAATAGATTATTTCTTTCCGAAAGGAGGTGCAAGGAAGATGGAACAGATGAACAATGCCTTGTTGACCATGCTGTCCACCGCGGCAGGCCAGAGCGACTTGACGAAGAACGTGGGCAAGGGCGACGGGAACGACGAATTCCAGAAGCTGCTGGACCAAAAGACGAACCAGGCCACCAAGCCGGAGAGTTCTAACACCACCAGCAAGCCTAAGGACAAGGCGCCCGTGGAGAACAAGAATGGCAACACGGAGAAGAAGGACGGCCCCGTCCAGGAGGACGCCCAGACCACAGCCAAGCGGATGATGCAGTCCGGTCTGGTGGTGGTGGACCCCGCCATGGTTCAAGTGATCCAAGTGGAGACCCCTGTGCTGGTGGAGGAGGAGCAGACGCTGCTGACCCAAAACCCGCTGATGACAGAGGAAGTGGTGGTCCAGACCCAGCAGAACGTGATGACCCAGGAGAACCCCGGCCAAGCCATGGGGGAACAGCTCCAGGGTGAGGCAAAGGCCCAGACCCAGCAAGGAGAAGTGGTGGTGACCCAGGAGATCGTCCAGACGGAAAAGCCTGTGGAGACCAAGTCACAGCTTGGGCAGAACGCCCAGGTGGAAGGGAAGAAGGCCGACACCAGCACCGAAGTTGAAGTGGTGGACGTGGAGCAGGCCCCCCAGCGGGTGTTCCGGGAGGTGGAGACCGTCCCCGTAAAGGTGGGCGAGACCTACCAGACGGAGGAGCCCGACGTGGCCAAGCAGATCGACACCCAGCTGGCCCAGGCCCTGAACAAGGGTGAGAGCCATGTGCGCATTCAGCTGACCCCAGAGTATTTGGGCAACGTCACTGTGGACGTGACCCAGACCAGCGACGGCACCCTGCGCATTGCCCTCAGCGCCCACAGCAGTGAGACCAGAGGTCTGCTGGAGCGGCACCTGAACAACTTGCAGATGATGCTCTCCAACCGTACCCAACAGACCGTCCAGGTGGAGGTCCCGCGGCAGGAAGAGAGCCAGCAGGGACAGAACCAGGAGAATCCCTACGACGGCCACAATGGCAGCAACCGGGAGGAGCAGGAGGAGCGCCGCCAGCGCCGCAATGACCAGCGGGAGCAGGCTGCCACCCAGGACTTCGCCCAGCAGCTTCGCTTGGGACTGATCCCGGAGACTTAAACAGAAAGGAGTGCAGTGCAGAATGAGCAGCTATATGGGTGATATCAGCGGCATCGTAGGCGGTACCGGCAATATTACCAATGACAAAAAAGAGACCAAGAAGAGCGGCTATGACCTGAGTATGCAGGACTTCCTCACTTTGATGATGGTGGAGCTGCAAAATCAGACCATTGACGACACCGCCGACACCGGCGAGATGCTCAACCAGATGGTCCAGATGCAAATGGTCACTGCCCTGACCAACATGACTGATGCCAGCGTCATGTCCTATTCCAACTCCCTGGTGGGGAAGGACGTTACCATCGGCATCAACGACAACGGCAAGCTGGAAGAGCGGATCATTACCGTGCGTGGGACCGGCTTCTCCGGCGGCAACCCGGTGATTTTCGGCAGCGACGGCAAGACCTATTACCTCAGCCAGATCATGGCCGTAGGACGTTTGCCGGAGGTGGAAGGCGCCACTGTCTTGGACTTCACTGAGAGCAGCGGCAACGCGAAGCCCCTGCCCCCCACCACCAAGCCCGGTGACACCAACACGGACAACAAGCCCGACACCGATGACAAGGTGGACACGGACGATAAAGTGGACACCGACGACAAAACCGACACAGACAACAGCACCAACACAGAAAAGCCCGGCGGTACGGATGCCCCGGAGGAAGGCAAGGAGCCAGATAACAGCAATCCAGAGGTCCCCGATGATCGTCCCACGACGAATCCTGACGAGACCGGCAGCAACGAGAGTGAAGACAAAGCGGACGATTCCGTCCAGCCTCCCGCAGCAGTGGGGTAAGTAAGGCGAGGTGAACTTGAGATGATCCAGCGCGTATCGGGACTGCAAGCGCGCACAGCCGCGCCCCAGCCTCAGGTGCAGCAACGCGGCGGGGGAAGCGCCTTCGGCGCAATGCTCCAGCAGGAGCTGAAGAAAACCCAGCCAGCTGGCGTCGCCTTTTCTAAGCACGCCATCTCCAGGGCGCAGGAGCGGGGCATCCAGGTCACACCGGACCTGATGGATCAGCTCGCAGGCAGTGTGAGCCGGGCCCAGGCCAAGGGTGCCAAGAACATTTTGGCCATGGATACCGAGAAGGCATTCATCATCAACGTGCCCACTGCCAAGGTGATCACCGCCATCACCCAGGAGGAAATGAAAGAAAATATCTTCACGAATATTGACGGCGCCGTTTTCCTGTAATATCATAGCAGAGAGCAGGACCGGATTTCGGAGGCTCTTGGCCGGGGTGCGACTGACCCCGGCCAGGCGGCGCCAAAACCGAAAGGAGTTATATTAAGAATGACTGGCTCTATGTACGCGGCCATTGCAGGCCTGAGAACTCACATGCAAAACCTGAACGTGATCGGTCACAACATCGCCAACGTGAATACCGAAAGCTATAAGTCCGCACGTTCTGTATTTAAGACTTCTATTTATAGCACCAACTCTGGTGGTTCTGATGGTACCGAGACTGTCGGTGGCCGTAACCCCTCTCAGATCGGTTATGGTTCTAACCTGGGTTCTGTCGATATCGACATGAGTACAGGCACATATAAAGTCACTGGTAAGAGTACCGATTTGATGCTAGATGGTGATGGGTTTTTCCTTATCGGAGATAAGACAATTGCTAATAACTTTGATGGCAGCGCTGAGGATGTCAACCGTTTGACTTCTTTGACTTTGACACGTCTTGGCGCATTTGACTTCAAGGCTGATGGCTATTTGAGTACTGATGATGGCAATGTGGTTTATGGTTTTCTGTGCACAGGTGTGGTTACGGAAGATGATCTTAATCCTGGTGAAGGTCAAACGATAGATCCTAAGTTTGAAGGCAAAAAAGTAGGTGATCCCATTTTTAGCGATCAGCTAGTGCCCATTCGGATTCCAAGATATGAAACCGTAACGAAGTACTTTGATAAGGAGACTGGTGAGGAAGTTCCTCCGCCTGCGGATGGGGCTGATGTGCCTGAGGATGTAAGGGTTGAAAAATCCAAACAAATCGTTTACCCTTCGGAAGGGGGACTTGATGAAAATGGTAAGCCTCTTGGCGGAAGACTTCAAGATGGAGATGAATCTCTGCTAAGGGATACTATGACAGGTATCACTTTCGATGAGAAAACAGGTTTGATTACTGGCACAAGTAATGCCACCAAACAAATTGTGACAATTGGTTGCTTAGCTATCGGTTCAGTAATTAACCCCAACGGTGTGACACAGATTGGTGGTTCCAACTATAAAGCTGGACCTGGTTCAGGAGATTTGACGATTACCACTGCGGGTGGTGTGGCTGAAACATTGGGACTCACCCAAGTGAACGGTTCGTTGCGTCAGTTTAATAATCCAGATGCTACAGACCTTCCCAATATTGACGGCTTGAACATCAATTTTACACCCACTACCATTAAGGGTAACGGCTTGGAGAGCTCCAAGGCTGACCTGGCCCAGGAGATCGCCAACATGATCGTGACCCAGCGTGGCTACCAGGCCAACACCCGCATCATCACCGTGACCGACTCCATGCTGGAGGAACTGGTCAACATGAAACGCTGATTTTACCTGACCTTGGGTTGACCCGGAGGACACCCTCCTCCGGGCCAACCCCTGTGAATCCTATATGATAGGGAAAAGGAGGCTTGCGTCATGATCGTCCTGACGAAGCGCAACCATGAGAAATTTTTGGTCAACCATACCCAAATCGAATACATCGAAATGATCCCGGAATGCAAGATCGTCATGATGAACCACGACTTTTACCTGGTTCGGGAAAGCGTGGATGAGATCATCGACAAGATCACCAAATATAACGCCAAAGTCATGGATATCCAGCGCGAAGTCTCCGTGGTAGATAGGCGCTGATAGAGAAAGCAGCGAGGTAGAAAAAACCTCCGGGTCTTGCCCGCCCGGCTGGAGGTAGAGAACAGTATGAATTTAACCTATATCATTGGCGTTGTTGGCGCCTTAGCCGTTACGGTCTTGGGTATCATCGTTAACGTTACCCTGGGTGCATCCCCGCCCGTCAGTATCACGCCGGGGAACCTGATGAACTTCTTCGACGTGGCCAGTATCTTCATCGTCATCGGTTGTACCTTCTTCGTGGTGGCAGCCAGTTTCCCGGCCAGTATGCTGAAGGATATCCCCAAGCACTTTAAGGTCATGCTCAACACCAAGAAGTTTGACCCTCTGTATTACATCGATCAACTGGTGGAGCTGGCCCAGACGGCCCGGAAAAACGGCCTGCTGTCCTTGGAGGAAAAGGCCAACGAGCAGAATGATCCCTTCTTTAAGCAGGCCATTATGCTCATCGTGGACGCCAACGACCCGGATAAGGTCCGGGCCATCCTGGAGAATGACATCGAGTGTACCTCCGCCCGGCATGAGGATGCCGCAGCCATGTATGACAGAGCATCCTCTGTTGCACCGGCCTTCGGTATGGTCGGTACCCTGGTGGGCTTGATCAACATGCTGAAGAGTATGAACCTGGAGGACGGCGCCGATACCATGGGCGTTGCCATGGGTACTGCGTTGATTACCACCATGTACGGCTGTATCCTGGCCCACATCTTCTTCTCCCCCATTGCCAACAACCTGCGCATCCGCGACAGCGAAGAGGTCCTGTGTAAGCAGATTATCGTGGAGGGCATCATGTCCATCCAGTCCGGTGAGAACCCCAAGTTCCTCCGAGAAAAACTGCTGACCTACATGGGACAGAAGGAACGCGAAGAAGGCGGAGAAGGCGGCAAAGGCAAGAAAAAAGGCAAGGGCGACGACAAGGGCGGCGAGGAGGCCTAATGCTTCCGCCCCCGCGCAACCCTGATAAGGAGCTGAGAACAGCGTGAAAAAGAAAAAGAGTTCAGGCGGCGGCGCCAACTGGATGGATACGTATGGCGACATGGTGACGCTGCTGCTGTGCTTCTTCGTGTTGCTCTACTCCATGTCCACCATCACGGAGGATAAGTGGAAGGCTCTGGTCCTGAGCTTCAACCCAGATGCGCAAAAGACCATTCAGGAGGTCGAGGGAAACAAGGGCCCCAGTGCGGATTTGGAAGATCAAGGCGGCGAGACTAGGGTGCCGCCAGTGGACAGCGAGACCCAGGAAGAAATCGACGAGATGATCGAGTCCCTCTACGCCTCCCTCCAACAGTATTCCCAGGAGGAGGGGATGGAAAACACCCTTTCGGTGGAGAAGGACGACGGTAAGATATACCTTAAATTTAACGAGACAGCCTTTTTCAACGGCGACAGCGCCGTCTTGCGGGAGGACGCCCAGCAGGTGCTCCTTCGCGTGTGCGACATACTCAATAATGTAGCCGACGCGGTGGAGGAAATCCGAGTCCAGGGCCACACGGCCCAGGGAACGGCGGATTCTCCCAATGACCCCCGTGTGGACCGCACGCTATCCAGCCAGCGGGCCACAGAGGTGGTTATCTTCCTCCAGCAGTATAGCCAACTCCATCCCTCCCGTCTGGTGAGCGAAGGCTTTGGCCAGTGGCGGCCTGTGGACAGCAACGCCACGTCGGAAACCCGCGCGAATAACCGCCGGGTGGAAATGATTATCAGCGGACGTAACCTGCAAAGTGAGCAACTGGGTGAGTCTGTGCAGACCTATATCGACCAAAGCAACAGCTGATGGTTGCAGCGGGAAAAATTCGTCAGAGCGGGTGAGGTGATTCGATGGCTGAAGTTCTGTCACAAAGTCAGATTGACGCACTATTAAACTCCATGCTGAGCGGTGGCGACAGCGGGGACAAGTCGGAAGAGATGCAGCCGGAGAAGAAATACCGGAAGTATGACTTTACGACGCCGCGTAAGTTTACCAAAGACCGGTTAAAGATGCTCAACGGCATTTTTGATAATTATACGCGGGTCATCGGCTCCCGGCTCAACGCCCAACTTCGCACCAACTGCGAAATTGAAGTGGAGACCATCGAAGAACAGAAGTTCTACGAGTTCAACAACGCCCTGACGGAGGGAGACGTCCTTGCCCTGGCAGACGTGACCATCCACCCGCGGGCGGAGGACGGGGAGGATATCCTGACCCAAGACCCGGTGATGGTCTATCTCTCCACCTCCACCATGCTAGGTATGATGGACCGGATGATGGGTGCCGAGGGCGAGGAAGAGCGGTCGGTTCCCACCGGCTATAGCTACACGGACCTGGAACTACAGCTCTATGAGCTGCTGGTGAAGGATGTGGTGAATATGATGGGGGTGAGCTGGGAGAATTACATCCCGCTTACCTTCGAGTATAGCCGCACAGAGGTCAACCCAACCCTGGTGCAACTGCTGAACCTGGACGAGACCGTGGTGCTGGTGGACATGAAGATCACCTTCAGCAACGGCGACGGACGCATGAGCGTGGTGTTGCCGGGAAGCGTCTTAACCAGCATATTCGGGGAAGTGAACCGGGAGAGCATGGGCCGCAAGGTGGCCAGCGAGGATAACTCCGAAGAGATCTTTGACAAATTGCGTGATTCCAGCCTGGAAATCGTCGCCCAATTGGGGGACACGCAACTGTCCCTAAGCGATATCTACCACCTGAACGTGGGCGACGTGGTGGATCTGGGCCGGTCCAAGGACGCGCCAGTGTTTTTGGAAATCGGCGGCTACCAATGGTTTACCGGGCGTATCGGGACGCACAAGAAAAACATGGCCATCAAGATAGACGAAGTATGCTATTGGCCTGAACAAAGGAGCGAATAAAGGATGGAGAAGGAATTGTTCAGTCCGATGGCGTTAGATGCTTTGGGCGAAATGATGAATATCAGCCTGGGCTCCTCGGCTACAGCGGTTTCCAATATGTTGGACCGTCGGGTGGATATTACCACACCGGAGGTTTCTGTGGTCAAGAAGTCGGAGTTCAGCCTGGGTAAGATGGAACCGGCCATGGGCGTGGAGATCAGGTATGTTGAAGGTCTGGACGGCAGTAATATTATGCTGTTGAAGATCAGCGACATCAAAGTTATCGTGGATATCCTCATGGGCACTGAGAGCTCGGATGATGAGTTTGAGCTCAACGAGCTGACCATTAGCTGTGTATGTGAGCTGATGAACCAGATGATGGGCGCAGCGTCCACAGCGCTGTCTGATTTCTTGGGGTATCCGGTGAATATTTCCACCCCGGAACCCTTCGAGCTGGAGGATATGGACGCCTTTAAGGCGGAGCACATGCCCCAGGATGCAGACACCGTTGTGGTGGTGAAATTTGCCCTGAGTATTGAGGATGCGGCCCTGGAGAGCGGCTTCATGAATGTGATGTCCGTGTCTCTGGCCAAGGACTTGCTGTCCAGCTTCGGCTTGGAGTTGGACGACGATGCGCCTGCCGCCGCGCCTGCCCCTGCCCCTGCCCCTGCTGCTCCTGCCCCCGCGCCGGAGCCGGCAGACAGCGGCGACAGCAACCGGAAGATGAGCCAGGAGGAGATCGAACGGATGCTAGCCGGTGGTGCGGACCAAGCGCCGCCGCCCCCACCGGAACCGGAAGGGGACAGCAACCGGAAGATGAGCCAAGAGGAGATCGAACGGATGTTGGCCGGTGGTGTCGTGGATCAGGCGCCGCCACCCCCGCCGGAACCAGAAGGGGATAGCAACCGGAAGATGAGCCAGGAGGAGATCGAACGGATGCTGGCTGGAGGTGTGGATCAAGCCCCGCCCCCGCCGCCCCAACAGGCTCCCGCCGCTGCGGCGCAGACGGGTCAGCCCCAGGCAGGGCAGATGCCCCCGCCGCCCTATCCCCCCCAGCCGGGAATGGATGGGAATGCCCAGGGCTACATGGGTTATCCGCCTATGTATTATCCCCCATATCCCTACCCCTATCCGCCCCAGGCGGAGCCGCAAAAAGCGCCGCCTGAACCCAAGGTCATCAGCACCCAGCCCCTGCCTATGGGGCCCTTGGATGCTATGGAGCAGTTGGGGAAGGAGCAGGCCCAGAACCTAGAGCTCATCATGGAGGTGCCCTTGCAGGTCACGGTGGAAATCGGCCGTGCCCGGCGGAAGGTGCAGGATATCCTGGAATTTGCCAAGGGCTCCCTGGTGGTGCTGGATAAGCTGGCAGGGGACCAGGTGGACCTGTTTGTCAACGGAAAGATCATTGCCCGCGGCGAAGTGGTGGTCATTGAGGACAACTTCGGTGTGCGGATCACGGAGATCGTGCAGACACCGGGCATTGAGATGTTGGCCAGCAAGGCGAAGGAACCCTAACTTTGTAAAACCGCAAGACCCGAAAGGCGAAGCATACAACATAACTTGAAAAAGGATGGAACTACCATGTCTAAGAAAATTTTGTTAGTAGACGACGCTGCTTTCATGCGCAAGATGATCATGGACACTCTGAGCAAGAACGGCTACACTGAGCTCTTCGAGGCAGTGGACGGCGCCGACGCCGTGGAGAAATTCAGCGAGATCGGCCCTGACCTGGTGATTATGGATATCACCATGCCCAACATGGATGGCCTGGAAGCGCTGAAGGCCATTCGTGGCAAGGACGGCAACGCCAACGTGGTGATGTGCTCCGCCATGGGCCAGGAGAGCATGGTCATGGACGCTGTGCGCTCCGGCGCGAAGGACTTCATCGTCAAGCCCTTTAAGCCTGACCGTGTGTTGAAAACGGTGACCTCCATCCTGGGCGCACCCTGATTTTATGCCAGGGATGCAGAGCCTGCTGTCCCTGCTTTGGATGTTGCTGTGTGTGGTGGCCATCATCGTGTTGGCGTACCTCTTCACGCGGCATATCGTAGGCCGGGGCAGTCTGGTCCGGGGAATGTCCGGCGGGACCGGGCAATTCAAGGTGCTTGCCCGGCTGTCCCTGGGGAAAGAACAGGCGGCGGAGTTGATCCAGGCAGGGGAGCGATACTTCCTGTTGGGCGTTGCTTCGTCGGGGGTCTCCCTTCTGGCGGAACTGAGCCAGGAGGAGGCGGAGGCGTTGTATCAGCCCCCCACGGACCAACCGCCGCCCCCCAGTTTCCGGGATTCCCTGCGCACCGTACTCCAGCAAAAGAAACCGAGGTGAACGAAGGATGTTAGATGGTCTAATCAGGATCAATGGGGACAGCGTGCAGACATTGGAAGTGCTGGCATTGACCACAATGATCGCACTCTTGCCCTCTATGCTGGTGATCATGACATCCTTCACCCGCTATATCATCTCCCTGTCCTTCATGCGCAGTGCCTTGGGCACCCAGCAGACGCCTCCCAACGTAGTCTTGATCGGAATTGCACTGTTCCTGACCTTGATTACCATGAATCCGGTGATGAACCGGATCCAAACGGAGGCCTGGGACCCTTACACCAACCAGGAGATCGGGGCGGAGGAGTTTATCGACCGCGCCGCAGACCCCTTGAAGGACTTTATGTTGGCCAACACAGAATGGAATACCCTGACGATGTTCTGTGAGCTGGCCCATGTGGATGCGCCGGACACCCAAGAGCAGGCGAAGGCCTTGCCTTTGCGGCTCATTGTCCCCGCTTTCATGACCCAAGAACTCCAGGAGGCCTTTTATATTGGCTTTCTGCTGTACATCCCCTTCCTGCTCATTGACGTGGTGGTTTCCTCCACGCTGATGTCCATGGGTATGATTATGTTGCCGCCGGCCATGATCTCCACCCCGTTTAAGCTCCTGCTGTTCGTTTCACTCAACGGCTGGCAGCTGTTGTTCTCCACGCTGATTCAAAGCGTGAACTAGATTTTTCAGGAGGAAAGGAGGGTGAGCCATGGACCCGACGATGGTATCTGAAACCATGCGAGACGCCGTAGGCGTGTGTATCAAGCTGGGCGCACCGATGCTGCTGCTGAGTATGCTGGTGGGTGTGGTGGTGGCCATTTTTCAGGCTGTCACCCAAATCCATGAGCAGACCATCTCCTTCATCCTGAAGCTGATCGTGGTGGTTACAGTGCTCCTGGTGGGCGGAAGCTGGATGATGGGTACGTTGCAGGACTATACCCGCAGCATTTTCCAACTAATCAGCAGCTAACGCGAGAGGAGCATCCATGATTGATTGGGCGGCATTGACGCTGTTTCTATTCATCAGCGCCCGCATGAGCGGATTTATCCTCTTCAACCCCATCCTAGGCCGAAACAATGTTCCGGCGAACATCCGCGTGGGGATGGCGATGGTCCTGACAGTGTATCTGTTCTCGTTCACCCAACCCCAGGCGATGGAGATTCCCAACAGTGTGCTCTCCATGGCTGTGCGCATGATGCTGGAGCTGTTCTTGGGCTTTTTATTGGGGATGGTATTTAACTTCTTCTTTT
>CAJTQP010000057.1 GCA_910578575.1 uncultured Oscillospiraceae bacterium | reverse complement strand
TGACGAGCACGATATCTGCTGCCCCTCCTGCGGCAAGCACAACTGGACGGACATCCGCCAGTTCAACCTGATGTTCAAGACCTTCCAGGGGGTCACCGAGGACGCCAAGAACACCGTGTACCTGCGCCCGGAGACCGCCCAGGGGATCTTTGTCAACTTCCAGAACGTCCAGCGCACCACCCGCAAGAAGCTGCCCTTTGGCGTGTGCCAGATCGGCAAGAGCTTCCGCAATGAGATCACCCCCGGCAACTTCACCTTCCGCACCCGTGAGTTCGAGCAGATGGAGCTGGAGTTCTTCTGCAAGCCCGGCACGGAGCTGGAGTGGTTCAGCTACTGGAAGGACTTTTGCAAGAAGTGGTTAGATGAGCTGGGGATGCAGGAGAAGAACCTGCGCCTGCGGGATCATGAGCCCGCGGAGCTGTCCCACTACTCCAACGCCACCACCGACTTTGAATACGCCTTCCCCTTCACCGACTGGGGGGAGCTGTGGGGCGTGGCCAGCCGCACCAGCTATGACCTCACCGCCCACCAGACCACCTCCGGCAAGGATCAGACCTATTTCGACCAGGAGAGCGGGGAGCACTACATCCCCTTCGTCATCGAGCCCTCCCTGGGGGCGGACCGGGTGACCCTGGCCTTCCTCATCGACGCCTACGACGAGGAAGTGGTGGGCCAGGATAAGAACGGCAAGGACGATGTCCGCACCGTCCTCCATCTCCACCCCGCCCTGGCCCCCTTTAAGTGCGCCGTGCTGCCCCTGAGCAAAAAACTGGGGGAGAAGGCCCAGGAGCTGCAAGCGGAGCTTTCCAAGGAGTTCATGGTGGACTACGACGACGCCGGGTCCATCGGCAAGCGCTACCGCCGCCAGGACGAGATCGGCACCCCCTTCTGCATCACCGTGGACTTCCAGACCGTGGGCAGCGACACGGAAGAGGCCGACCACTGCGTCACCATCCGGGACCGGGATACCATGGACCAGGTGCGCATTCCCATCGCCGAATTGAAGGACTACCTGCGTCAGAAGCTGGCGTATTGATTCGCGCCGCTCCCTGCCAGGTGGCCGGTCAACCATGCCAGGTAGCCGGTCAACCGCGGGCCGGCGAGGGCGCCGGCCCCTACATCCAACGTGGGTGCCCCCATGCCGGGTGGGGTTCACAGGGAGACGTTTTCCCACGTCCATTGTGAACCTATGGGGGGTGAGGACACGGGCGCGTCCTTGTAGGGGCCGCCGCCCACGGCGGCCCGCCCGAAGGTCTCCGCCCACGTTTTTGAACCACGCCGCCCACGGCGCTGGAGGGGATGTACCCCCAACCGACCCCCGCGAGACATCATAGAGAAGGAACGATTTATGACACAAAAAGCCCAAAAACCAGAGGGAAAAGAACAGGGCCTCTCCTTTGGCCACTGTTTCGCCAAGGCCAAGCTCTACAGCCGGGACGTCCCCGGCCCCCTGCCCTACCTGTACATCATCCCCTTTTTCCTGGCCTATCTGGTCCTGGACTTCGCCGTCCGGGGGAGCTACCGGGACGCGGGGATGGTGGGGCTGGGCTATCTGCCCGCCGGCCTCTTTACCCTGGGCTGGACGCTGATCTTCGCGGGCCTGGTGTTCGCCCTGCCTGGGTGGCCCAAGTGGTTCGTGCGCTGCGTGCCTCTGGTGACCTTTGTGAGCATCTGTGTCACCCACAGCGGCTTTATGAACATGTTTGGCCGCTTCTTCTCCTTCTCTGTGTTGAAGTACGCCGGCACCGCCGAGTTCTTTGACGCCTCCTACATCCACCTGGATGGGCGGGTGGTGCTGGGGGCCACGGTGACGGTACTGCTGATGATGACCTCCGGCCGCCTGCTCCAGGTGGTGCCCCCCAAGCTGCGGCGGGAGACGGTGATCGGCGGCCTGGCCGCCTTCCTGGTGGGGGTGGGGCTGGTGAGCTTCACCGACCACCACTACTACCCCATGGTGGACGAGGTGACCTGGCGCACCGAGGAGGAGACCCTCCCCGCCCTGACCTATCAGAACTTCACCGACACCACCAACTGCGTCCTCCTCAGCGGGGTGTATCAATACTCCGTGCGGGACTTCTGGCTGCTGTTCTTCCCTGGCGGCGGGGTGACCCAGGGGGAGCGGGAACAGATCGAAGGGTACATCCGCGACTATGAGGCGGCAAAGCAGCCCAACCAGTTCACCGGCCGCTTTGCCGGGAAGAACCTGATCCTGGTGCAGCTGGAGGCCCTGGATACCTGGATGCTGGACCCGGACTATATGCCAAACCTGGCCAAGGTGAAGGAGCAGTCCATCCGCTTCAACAACCACTATACCCCCTCCTTCATCGCCGCCGGGACCTTTAACACCGAGTTCCAGGTCCACACCTCCCTGCTCCCGGCCACCGGAGGCATCCCCACCTACGTCTATGAGCGGGACAGTTTCCCCTACGCCCTGCCCAAGCTCTTTGGGGACCTGGGCTATACCGCCCGCTCCTTCCACAACGGCACCGCGGATACCTATAGCCGGGGGACCATCCACCCCAACCTGGGCTATGAGAGCTATACCGGCGGGACGGACATGGGCATGGAGGAGACGGACATGGACCGCTACCTCATCAACGGCTTTGAGGAGATGGTGGGGGAGGCGCCCTTCTTCTCCACCGTCATCACCTTCTCCCCCCATGGCAACTACGGCCCCGACACCCCCGTGTATCTGGCCCACCCAGAGGCCAAGGATATCGCCAAGAACCACACGGGCTTCTTCCCCAACGCCGTGGCCGGGGCCATGGAGACGGACCTCTTTGTGGGGGAGTTGATGACCAAGCTGGAGGAGAGCGGCCATTTGGAGGACACCGTGGTGGTGTTTTACACCGACCACTATAACTACTACCTCCAGGACGATGCCCTCATCATGGAGATGAAGGGCGTGGACAACATGAACCTCATCCGTCACACGGAGTTTTTCATCTATTCCCAGGATCAGGAGCCCATGGATGTGGAAAAGGTCACCGGAAGCGTCGACATCCTGCCCACCCTGGCCAACCTCTTCGGCCTGGACACCCAGGGGGCTTTCCTGGCGGGCCACGACGCCTTTGGGGACCAGGGGGGCTATGTGTTCTTCGAGGACGGCAGCTGGTACGATGGGGAGACCTATTGGGACAGCAGCAGCGATGACGACGGCAACCCCGCCCGCCGGGCGGAGATCGCCCGGCTCATCAATCGGAACAACGCCCTGCTCCGGGGGGATTACTACGGGGCGCGGGCCGGGGAATGAGCCTGGTCTGGACATAGGCAGAAAAAACCAGAAAAAAACCGCCGCTATCCCTTGTGATAGGGGCGGTTTTGTGATAACATGTAATGCTGTATAGATTTTTGTGGGGAGTAGTGTAAGTTGGGCTGCCGCCCAAACCTGCCCAGAGGCTCTGCCTCTGGACTCCCTGCCACCTTTGTTGTCACGCTGCGCCTGTTCGCGACGCGGTTCTAAGCCCCTCCGACTCCGGCGAACCCATCCGGGGCCTGCGGCCCCTCCTTGGGCTTCGCCTGCGTTCCGGGTCTTAGCCCGCTGCTCACGACGGCTCCGCGCTTCGGCTGAAAAAGGTGGACGAAAACTTTAATCTTTTAGTGCGAATCAGAGGAAGGCAAGTCATGAAGTATCAGCGCTGGAACATTACAGGCAGGCCGGAAGGCAGCTATGAGAGCTTGCGCCAGGAGGGCGTCCCCGCCCTGGTGGCGGCGGCTTTGTGCGCCCGTGGGGTCACCTGCGCCCAGGAGGCCCGGACGCTGCTGTCCTGCGCCGAGAGCCAGCTCCAGGACCCCTTTCTGATGAAGGATATGGACTTGGCTGTGGCCCGCATCTCCCGCGCCCTGCGCAATGGGGAGCGCATCGCTGTGTACGGCGACTACGACGTGGACGGCATCACCGCCACCACCCTGCTCACCCACTACCTGCGCAGCCAGGGGGGGGATGTGATCTATTACATCCCCAACCGCCTGGAGGAGGGCTATGGCGTGAACCAGGGGGCGGTGGAGAAATTGGCCCAGGAGGGGGTCCGGCTGGTGGTCACTGTAGACTGCGGCATCACCGCCGTGGAGGAGACCGCCTACGCCGCCCAACTGGGCATGGACCTGATCGTCACCGACCACCATGAGTGCAAGGAGGTCCTGCCCCCCGCCGTGGCGGTGGTGGACCCCCACCGGAAGGATTGCCCCTACCCCTTCAAGAACCTGGCGGGGGTGGGGGTGGCCCTGAAGCTGGTGATGGCCCTGGGCGGCGCCAGCCGGGCCCACAATCTGTTTATGGAATACGCCGACCTGGCCGCCGTGGGCACCGTGGCCGACGTGATGGACCTGGTGGGGGAGAACCGCACCATCGTCCGGGTAGGCCTGCGGCACCTGAAAAAGACCCGCCGCCGGGGGCTTCGGGCCCTGATGCAGGAGGCGGGGACCCTGAACCGCCCCCTGAACGCTACCGCCATCGGCTTCTGCCTCTCCCCCCGGATCAACGCCGCCGGGCGCATGGGCCAGGCCACCACGGCGGCGGAGCTGGTGCTCACCGAGGACAGCGCCCAGGCCGCGGCCCTGGCGGTGGAGCTGTGCGAGCTCAACCGCCACCGCCAGGCGGTGGAGCAGGAGATCTTTTCCCAGTGCCTGGAGCAGCTGGACGAGAGCAAGACCTATGACTGTCTGGTGTTGGCGGACCACCGCTGGCACCAGGGGGTGGTGGGCATTGTGGCCTCAAGGCTCAGCGAGCGCTTCGCCTGCCCGGTGCTGATGATCTGTCTCCAGGAGGACGGCAAGGGCAAGGGCTCCTGCCGCTCCTACGGGGGCGTGAACCTCTTCTGCGCCTTAGAGCAGTGCGCGGATTTGCTGGAGGGCTACGGCGGCCACGCCCTGGCTGCGGGCTTCACCATCAAGGAGGAGAATGTGCCCGCCTTCCGGGCGCGGATGGAGGAATTGGTCCGGGCGGATACCGGGGGGGAGAAGATGGTCTCCACCCTACAGATCGACGGGGAGCTGGACAGCGCCGGGGTGCTCACCCTGGAGGCGGTGGAGCAGCTGGAGCTGCTGGAGCCCTGCGGGGCGGGGAACCCCCGGCCGGTGTTCGCCCTGATGGGGGTCACCGTCACCTGCCTGTCCGACGTGGGGGGCGGCCGGCATTTGAAGATGCGGGCCACACGGGACGGCAAGACCATGGACATGATCTTCTTCTCCGTCACCAGGGAGCAGGCGGGGCTCATGGTGGGGGACCGGGCCGACGTGGCCTTTTACCCCCAGATCAACGAGTACCGGGGCTCCCGCTCGGTGCAGCTCCACCTGGTGGACCTGCGCCCCACGGTGACGGCGGCCCAGGCCCAGGAGGGGCAGCTCTACCAGCGCTTTCGCCAGGGGGAGGGGCTCACCCCCGCCCAGGCCCGGCGGATGATCCCCCGGCGGGAGGAGTTCGCCGGGGTGTGGCGCTTCCTCTACCACCGCAACGGGGAGGTCATCGCCACCCCCGCCCGCTTGGCCCGGCAGGTGGCCCAGGAGGCGGATTTGCCAGAATCCGCCCTGCGCACCCGGATCTGTCTGGACGTGATGGAGGAGCTGGGGCTGCTGAAGCAGGAGGACCAGCGGGACGGCAGCCTGTACATCCGCCTGCGCCAGCGCCGGGGAAAGGGGAAGGTGGACCTGTTCCAGGCCCCCATCATCCGCAAGCTCCAGGGTATCGCCTGGGGGGAGACCCCAGAGCGGGAGCGGGGGGCCCGGCCCCAGGAGAGTCGGGTGTTTTCCTGACAGGAGCGGAAAAGAATCGACCTATCCCGGCCTTTGGCCGGGCAGCGTGTCAAAGAAGTGGGCAAACCCCTACGGGCCGCCCGGGGCGGCGGCCCCTACATCCGGCGTAGGTGCCCACAAGACAAGTGGGGTTCACAGAGAAGCACCCAACTGCGTCCATTGTGAACCAAGGGGCGGTGAACCCATCTGCGCGTCCTGGTAGGGGCCGGCGCCCTCGCCGGCCCGCGGGTTTCCGTTTCTTTTCGATAGGACGAACTACTTTTTTGGCAGACTGCCTGACCCTTGGCCGGGGCACAATACAAACAGAAAGGGGCCTTGACTATGCGTGAGCCTTTGGAACAGCGGTTTGAAGAACTAGAAGAAAAAATGAAATCCACCACGCCGGAGGACAAGGCCCGTGTCCGGGCCGCCTACGAATACGCCCGCGACCACCACGAGGGGCAGCTGCGCAAGGACGGCTCCCCCTATATCACCCACCCCCTGGAGGTGGCCCACCTGGTGGCGGAGCTGGGGCTGGACGCGGACTCCATCATGGCCGCCCTGCTCCACGACACCATCGAGGACACCGACGCCACCCATGAGGACGTGGCCCACCTCTTCTCCCCCACAGTGGCGGATCTGGTGGAGGGGGTCACCAAGCTGACGCGGGTGAAGTATACCTCCACGGAAGAGAAGCAGATGGAAAACCTGCGGAAAATGCTCATGGCCATGGCCAAGGACGTGCGGGTGGTGCTCATCAAGATCTGTGACCGGGTCCACAACACCCGGACCCTGGAGTTCCAGTCCGAGCGGAAACAGCGGGAGAAGTCCCTGGAGACCTTGGAGATCTACGCCCCCATCGCCCACCGCCTGGGGATGCAGCGGATGAAATGGGAGATGGAGGACCTGTCCCTGAAATACCTGGACCCCATCGCCTACCAGGATATCGACCAGGAGCTGCAAAGCCAGGCGGCGACCAACGCCGCCTTCATGGAGCGCATCCAGGCCGCCATTCAGGAGCGCCTGGCCAAGGAGGGCATCCACTGCACCGTCTATGGCCGGGTGAAGCACGTCTATTCCATCTATCGGAAAACCTATGCCCAGAACAAGAAGCTCAGCGAGATTTTTGACCTCTACGCCTTCCGGGTGATCGTGGACGACATCGCCTCCTGCTACAGCGTCCTGGGCTGCATCCACGATATGTATAAGGTGGTGCCGGGGCGGTTCAAGGACTATATCGGCACCCCCAAGCCCAATGGCTACCAGTCCCTCCACACTACCGTCATCGGCAGCGAGGGCATCCCCTTCGAGGTGCAGATCCGCACCTGGGAGATGCACCACATGGCGGAGTATGGCGTGGCCGCCCACTGGAAGTATAAACAGGGCCTCAAGGGTAAGGAGCTGGGCACCGAGGAGACCTTCGCCTGGATCCGCCGCCTCATCGAGACCCAGCAGGACACCGGCGCCGAGGAGTATATCCGCAATTTGAAAGTGGACCTCTTTGCCGACGAGGTGTTCGTCTTTACCCCCAACGCCGACGTCATCAACCTCCCCGCCGGGGCCACCCCCATCGACTTCGCCTACGCCATCCACTCCGCCGTGGGCAACTCCATGACCGGGGCCAAGGTCAACGGGCGCATCGTGGGCTTTGACTACCAGCTGAAATCCGGGGAGATCGTGGAGGTCATCACCTCCAAAAACGCCAAGGGGCCCAGCCGGGACTGGATGAACCTGGCCAAGAGCACCCAGGCCCGCTCCAAGATCCGCCAGTGGTTCAAGCGGGAGAAGCGGGAGGAGAACGTGGCCGCAGGCCGGTCCATGTTTGAAAACGAGCTGAAACACCTGGGTTTCTCCATCGCTGCCATCACCTCGGACCACATGCTCCCTCACATCCTGGAAAAGGTACGCTTCAACAGCCTGGAGGAGATGTACGCCGCCATCGGCTATGGCGGGGCTTCCGCCCAGAAGTGCGCCAACCGCACCCGTGAGGAGCTGGTCCACCAGGACCGCCAGCAGGCCGAGCGCCTGGCCGCGGAGCGGGCCGCCCAGCAGGAGGAGCAGCAGAAGAAGTTTGCCGAGCTGGCGGTGCGCGATGCCGCCGGGGTGGCCAAGAGCGGCGGAGGCCACAAGCACGCCGTCTCCGGGGTGGTGGTGTCGGACATGACCGAGTGCGTGGTGAAGTTCGCCAAGTGCTGTACCCCGGTGCCGGGGGACGACATCGTGGGCTTCATCACCCGCGGCTACGGGGTCTCCGTCCACCGCCGGGACTGCCCCAACGCCCAGATGGGCATGAACCGGGCGGCGGAAAAGGAGCGCTGGGTCAGCGTGGGCTGGGATGCCGAGAGCCAGAACACCTACAAGACCGCCGTGGAGCTCATCGCCAAGGACCGCTCCGGCCTGGTGATGGACGCTGCCGCCGTGCTGGCCGCCGGGAAGATCAACGCCCTGAACTTCTCCGCCGCCGCCCTGCCCGACGGCTATGCCAAGATCCGGGTGGTGGTGGAGGTGCGCACCCAGAGCGAGATCACCACCATCATGAACAAGCTCAACCAGATCAGCGGTGTGTATCAGGTGGGCAGGGTTCGCGGATAAACCTGGCAGGCAGAACGCGGGCCGGCGAGGGCGCCGGCCCCTACGGTCCCCCATACCCCCCGCCAGGTGGCAGGGAAACCGCCCAACCACGTCCATTGTGAACCAAGGGGCGGTGGGAGAACAAACCTGTCTTTGTAGGGGCCGCCGCCCTCGGCGGCCCACGGTTTTTTCACGGCCACCCCTTTGGGCAGGCATGTATAGAACCACATCAAGATAGAAACACTGAGGAGGGCTGCTTTATGGTCAGCTTCCAACCCCTGCTCTTCGGCGGGGATATCAACGTATATAGTGTGGCCCGCGCCTTTCACGAGGCCTACGGGGTGAAGTCCATCGCTTATGGCTACTACCCCTCCGGCCCCGCCTACGGCTCGGACATCATCGACTACCGCACCTGCCCCACCAACGAGGAAACGGAGAGCTTTCGGCAAAACGTGGCCACGGTGGTGGGGGAGTGCCCCGGCAAGACCATCCTGGTCATCGGCTGCGGGGACAGCTATGTGAAGCTGGCGGCGGAGAACAAGGACAGCCTGCCGGACAACTGCATCGTGGCCACGGTCAGCGGGGAGGAGATCCGCCGCCTCACCGACAAGGCCCAGTTCTACCAGCTGTGCGACCAGTACGGCATCGACCACCCCGGTACCTTCGTCTACCGCCGGGAGATGGGCCACGACTTCACCCTGCCCTTCCAGCCGCCCTTTATCTGCAAGCCCGCCAATGGGGTGGCCTACTGGGCCCATCCCTTCCCCGGCAACGAGAAGGTGTTCACCTGCCCCGACCGGGCCAGCTTGGAGGCGGTGCTGGACAAGGTCTACGCCGCCGGGTATCCCGACGCCATGATTATTCAGGACTTCGTCCCCGGAGACGACAGCTTTATGCGGGTGCTCACCTGCTACTCCGACCGCAACGGGAAGGTCAAGCTCATGTGCCTGGGCCATGTGCTCCTGGAGGAGCACACCCCCCACGGCATCGGCAACCACGCGGTGATCCTCACTGAGGAGAATGAAGCCTTGTGCAGGAAGTTCAAGGACTTTTTGGAGAGTATCCACTACACAGGTTTTTCCAACTTCGACATCAAGTATGACCAGCGGGACGGGAAGTTCAAGGCCTTTGAGATCAACTGCCGCCAGGGCCGCAGCAACTACTATGTCACCGGGGCGGGGTATAACATTGCTAGGCTCCTGGTGGAGGACCGGGTGGAGGGGAAGGACCTGCCCTTCACCCTGGCCACCAACCCCAGCCTGTGGCGGGTGGTGCCAAGGAAGGTGGCCTTCCGCTACATTGTCTCGGAGTACCACGACGAGATGCGAAAGCGTATGGCGGAGGGGCGGGAGAGTACGCCCCTGTTCTACGCCGCCGACAAGGCCCTGCCCCGGCGTTTGCGGATGACAAAGAACTTGTTGGGGCATCATGTGAAGTTCAAGCAGTATTATCAGCCGAAGAATTAACCCGATACCCTACCAGGCAGGCGCAAAAAAGGCTCCTTTTGAAAGGGCGGCGCAGCCGGGTGAGGATTGCCTCCGGGCACCAAACGTGGGTTTACCGCCATGTTGTGAGGAGGCACCCACGCCCCAATGCAACGTGGGAAAGACAATCACATCCCAACAACGCAACGTGGGAGAGACAATCGGGCGGGCCGCCGAGGGCGGCGGCCCCTACAAAGACGCGCGGGTGTCCTCACCACCCATAGGTTCACAATCTGCGTGGTCGGGCCTGCCGTGTGAATATGTCTGTCTTGCGTGTGCCCACGTTGGATGTAGGGGCCGGCGCCCTCGCCGGCCCGCGATTTACCACCCACCCGCGATTTACCGGACGGCCACCGTTTACCCGCCGCCACACCGCCAGAGGGGAGGTCACCCATGACACAAAGCAACCATATCCTGGGCATCCTGGGCGGCATGGGCCCCCAGGCCAGCAATACCTTTTACCAGCGCATCATCGCTCGCACCGCCGCCCAGCGGGACCAGGACCATCTGCGCCTGCTGCTGTGGAGCGACGCCGCCATCCCCGACCGCACCGCCGGGATTTTGAGCGGCCAGGAGGGGCCGGTGTATGACGCCCTGCTCCGGGGCATCAAGCTCCTGGAGGGGGCGGGCTGTACCCTCATCGCCATCCCCTGCAATACCTCCCACTACTTCGTCCCCCGGCTCCAGCAGGAGACGAAGGTGCCCATCCTCCACATGATCCGGGAGACGGCGGTGGCGGTGCAGGAGACCGGGGCCCAGCGGGTGGGGGTATTGGCCACCGACGGCACCATCCAGACGGGACTATACCAAAAGGCCCTGGAGGCGGTGGGCTGCGTTGCGGTCACCCCGCCACCGGAGCTGCAACGGACGGTGATGTCCCTGATTTACGACGACATCAAAAGCGGGAGACCGGGGGACGGGGCGAAATTCGCCGCCCTGGACCGCTTTTTGCACCAGGCCGGCTGCGGCTGCGCCATTTTGGGCTGTACGGAGCTGTCCGTCTACCGGGAGCAGGCCCAACTGCCCCCCTATTACATCGACGCCATGGAGGTCTTGGCCCAGCAGGCCATCCTGGGCTGCGGGAAGACCCTGGCCCCCTGAGGCGGAAGAAAGGATTTCACCATGAAGCTAAGCCTCTATCCCCTGGGTGAGTACATCCAGCTATTACAGAAACAAAACCTGCTGCGCACCGCCGCCAGCGCCCCCCTGACGCGGGAGGTGGCCCTGGTGAGCTGCGACTCACGGGAGGTGGTCCCCGGCACCCTGTTCATCTGCAAGGGCGCCCACTTTAAGCTGGACTACCTCCGCGCCGCCCAGGAGAAGGGGGCCTTTGCCTACCTGGCAGAGGAGCCCTATCCGCAGGTGGACCTGCCCTGCATCCAGGTGGGGGACGTGCGGCTGGCCATGGCCCTGCTGGCGGACTTCTATTACAACCACCCCTCCGGGAAGCTGGGGGTGGTGGGCATCACCGGCACCAAGGGGAAGTCCTCCACCACCTACTATCTGAAATATATCTTTGACGAGTACCTGGCCGCCCAAAAGGCCCCGGCCAGCGGCATCATCTCCTCCATCGACACCTATGACGGGGTGGAGCACTTTGAGTCCCACCTGACCACCCCGGAGCCCCTGGACCTGGAGCGGCACTTCGCCAACGCCGTGGGGGAGGAGCTGCGCTATCTGACCATGGAGGTCTCCAGCCAGGCTCTGAAATACGACCGGGTGCGGAATGTGGACTTTGCCGCGGCGGTGTTTTTGAACATCAGCCCCGACCACATCTCCCCCATCGAACACCCGGACTTTGAGGACTATTTCTCCTCCAAACTGCGCATCTTTGCCCAGTCCGCCGCCGCTTGCGTGAACCTGGACAGCGACCGGGCGGACCGGGTGCTGGAGGCCGCCAGGCGAAGCTGCCCCCGGATGATTACCTTTTCCGAAAAGGACCCCTCCGCCACGGTGTTTGGCTCCCAGGTGCGCAAGCAGGGGGGGGACATCCTCTTCCGGGTGAAAACCCCCCGGTATAACCGGGAATTCCGGCTGACCATGCCGGGGCTGTTCAACGTGCAGAATGCCCTGGCGGCCCTGGCGGTGTGCGAGGCCCTGTCCATCCCGGAGCAGTACGCCTTTGCCGGGCTGATGAAGGCCCGCGTGCCGGGGCGCATGGAGGTCTATGCCAACGCCGACGACAAGGTCTGCGTGCTGGTGGACTACGCCCACAACAAGCTCTCCTTTGAGACCCTGTTCCAGTCCGTCCAGGCGGAGTACCCAGGGCGGCGGATCGTCACCGTGTTCGGCTGCCCCGGCAAGAAGGCCTTTGACCGCCGCCGGGATTTGGGGGAGATTTCCGGCAAATACTCTGACCTGGTGATCCTCACCGAGGAGGACGCCGGGGAGGAGCCGGTGGAGGATATCTGCAAGGATATCGCCCAATATGTAGAGGCCCAGCACCACGCGGACTACAGCATCGTCCCCGATCGAGGGGAGGCCATCCGCCAAGCGGTGATGGGCAGCCGGGAGGAGACCGTCATCCTCCTCACCGGCAAGGGGGCGGAGACCCGGCAGAAGCGGGGCACGGAGTATATCGACTGCCCCTCTGATGTAGAATATGCCAAGGAGGCCCTCCACGAGTACGACGTGCAGCACGGCATGGACGGCATGAGCAAGGTCCGCTCCCTGCTGGACGTGCTCCCCCGGCTGCGCCGCTGGGAGGGCCGCACGGTGGTCATCAAATATGGCGGCTCCGCCCTGGACGCCGAGAGCACCGACACCATTTTGGAGGACGTGGCCGCCCTGCAATCCGTGGGGGTCCGGGTGATCCTGGTCCACGGAGGCGGCAAGGAGATCTCCGCCCTGCTGGACAAGCTGGGGGTGGAGAGCCGCTTTGAACAGGGATACCGCTACACCGACCAGGCGGTGCTGGACACCGCGGAGCTGGCCCTGTCGGCACGGGTGAACAAGTCCGTGGTGGCGGCCCTGAGCCGGGTGGGCAGCCGGGCCTGCGGGGTGTCCGGCCGGGACGGGGGGCTCCTCAGCGCCCGGTCCAAGGACGACAATCTGGGGCTGGTGGGCACCATCACCCAGGTGGACCCCCGGCTGTTGCTGACCCTCTTGGAGGGGGGCTTTTTGCCGGTGGTGTCCCCCATTGCCGGCAGCGCCACGGAACCGGGGAAGGCCTTCAACTGCAACGCCGACGACGCTGCCCGCGCCGTGGCCGAGGCCCTGAAGGCGGACAAGCTCATCTTCCTCACCGACACCGACGGCATCCTCACCGACAGCCAGAACCCCTCCACCCGCATCGACAAGATCGACCCCAGCCGGGCCAAGGAGCTCATGGACAGCGGCCTCATCGCCGGGGGCATGCGGCCCAAGACCCTGAACTGCATCCACGCCGTGGAACACGGGGTGGGGGCGGTGACCATCCTCAACGGGCGCATGGAGCACGCCATTTTGTTGGACGCCATCTCCGAAAAGGCCCTGGGGACCACCATTGAAAAGAAGCGAAGGAGCTGACTATGGTAAACATCGAAACCCTTCCCAACGGCGTGCGTCTCATCACCGAGGCCATCCCCACTGTCCGCTCCGCCTCCCTGGGTATCTGGGTGAAAGGCGGGTCCCGGCTGGAGACGGCCCAGGAGTCCGGCGCGGCCCACTTCATAGAACACATGCTCTTCAAGGGCACCCAGCGCCGCTCCGCCGCGGATATCGCGCGGGAGACCGACGCCATCGGGGGCCAGATCAACGCCTATACCACCAAGGAGTCCACCTGCTTTTACGCCCGCGTCCTGGACGACCACCTGATCCAGGCCCTGGATATCCTCTACGATATGGTCTACCACTCCGCCTTCGCCCAGGAGGCGGTGGAGACCGAGCGGGGGGTGATCCTGGAGGAGATCGACATGTATGAGGATACCCCCGACGACCTGTGCGGGGAGAAGCTCTTCCAGGCGGTGTACGCCCCCAGTGCCCTGTCCCGCCCCATTTTGGGCCGGAAGGAGACCCTGGCCACCATGACCGGGGACTTCCTGCGGGACTTCCACCAGCGCTGCTACCGGGCGGAGAACACCGTGGTCTCCCTGGCGGGGAGTTTTAGCCAGGAGGCCCTGGACCAGCTGCGCCAGCGCTTTTCCGCCCTCCAGCCGGGGGCGGTGAAGGAGGAGGAGACGGCCCTGTACCGCCCCGCCTTCGTGGCCACCAAAAAGCCCATTGAGCAGAACCACCTGCTCATGGCCTTCCCTGGGCTGGGCTACGGCTCCCCCAAGCGCTTCACCTTGCAGCTGCTCTCCACCATCCTAGGGGGCGGGGTGTCCTCCCGGCTGTTCCAGACCGTCCGGGAGCAGCAGGGGCTGTGCTATTCCGTCTACTCCTACGGGGCCAGCCACCGGGAGACGGGCTGTTTCTGCATCTATACCGCCCTCAACGCCGACACCGAGGAGAAGGCCCTGCGAACCATCTGCCAGGTGGTCCGGGAGTTCAAGGAAAAGGGCCCCACGGAGGAGGAGCTCTCGCGGGTCCGGGAACAGACTAAGGCCAACGTGGTCATGGGCATGGAGTCCACCCAGTCCCGGATGAGCCATTCCGGGCGCTCCCTGCTGTTCAACGGGGAGATCCTCTCCGCCGAACAGCTCATCGCCGCCTACGACGCCGTGACCAGGGAAGATATCCTGGCCATGGCGGAGGAATTGTTTGATTGGGACCAGGTCTCCCTGTCTGCCGTGGGGCAGGTGCGGGAGGCGGAAGGGTACCGGGAACTGCTCCTTTGAGAATAAAAAAAGAGGATGTGGAGACTGACGGTCCACATCCTCTTTTCACCTTGTATGCCCCCTCCGCCGGGGGCAGGGGAGGCGCCTTCCCCCGCCCCATCTCGACGTCGGAGAAAGCAAGAAAACACCATGCAGGCATAATATCTTATGTCCTACACAGTGCTCTTCAACATCGAACAAGAATCCTACCCCAGCACCTACCCCGTTGTGTATTTGCGATGGGTCTGCGCTACCGTATGGCCGTATATACGGACTTGAAAAATAGGCTAGAGATATGCTATAATGCTTGATAGGCGCGGGATGGAATCCCGTTGTGTA
>CAJTQP010000056.1 GCA_910578575.1 uncultured Oscillospiraceae bacterium | reverse complement strand
CCCGATTTTGAGAATCCCTACCAATAAAAACGCCCGGCCTCTCCGCAAGGGAAAGGCCGGGCGCTGTGTTTGGCAGAAAACAGGCTCAAAGCTCTTTCTTCTGAAAAATACCGCAGCTGATCCGGTACATGACATAGGCCCACACCAGCACCAGCACGGGGGCGGCGGTGAAGAAGGTGACCACCATCTGGTCCGTCAGATGGACCCCGGCCTGCTCCATGAGCTTGAGCACAGCGATGAGCAGCAGAGCCGGAAGGACGAAGGTGGCCATGAGCATCAGCCGTGCCTTCTCCGCGCCGAACTTGAAGATCAGGGGGATGGAGGTGCTACCCATAAAGATGGAGACGGTGAAGCTGGGAAGCATATAAAAGGCCTGTTCCCCCAAGTCCAGGGTGGCGTTGGGGACAATGGCGGCGGAGAGCAGACCCACCAGAAGCCCCAGTACAGCGCCGGTCAGGCTGAGGAGAAGGAGAACGGCAAACTTCCCCCGGACCACATCCCGCCGGGTGACGGGGAGGATCATGGCGTAATGCTCCCAGTTGGAGAGGGTGTCGTAGGAAAAGCTGGTGATTACCATCATGGAAAACATGACCGCGCAAAAGATGCTGTAGAAGCTGGTATCTCCGTCGGAGGTGAAGGTGATAAACACGCCCATGAAGAAGATTACCACCAGGGTGGATTTCATGTTGTGGCCCACATTGTAGAGGTCTTTCATAACGAGGCTTTTCATTTCGTCTGCGCTCCCTTCACATACAGCAATAGGATGTCGTCGATGGTGGCGTCGTCCACCACCGCCTGCTTATACCTGCGCCGGGCGGCTTCCTTGTCTGCCACCAGGACGCTGTATTGATATGCCTCCCGCCGCCAGGCCAGCACATCCTCCGGGGCGATGGCGGCGAACTGCTCGGCCCCGCAGCGGACGATGCCGTACTGATACCGCAGCTCGTCCTTGCTCTTGCAAAAGAGGACCTGGCCCTGATGGATGAAGGTGATGTAATCGGCCACTTTCTCCAGGTCGGTGGAGATGTGGGAGGACATGAGGATGGAGTGGCTCTCATCCTGGACAAAGTCCAGGAATACCTCCAGAACATCGTCCCGAATCACCGGGTCCAGGCCGCTGGTGGCCTCGTCCAGGATCAGCAGCTTGGGCTGGTGGGAGAGGGCCACGGCAATGCACAGCTTGGTTTTCATCCCCTTGGAAAAGCTCTTGATGGGTTTGCTCAGGGGGAGCTGGAAGCGGGAGAGGTAGTTCTGATACAGGCTGTTGTCCCACTGGCGATAAGCCTCGGCGGAGATCCGGCCCACCTGGGCGGGGGTGAGGGTCTCATAGAAGTTGATGCCGTCGAACACCACGCCGATGTCCTCCTTGAGGGCGGGGGAGGCGGAGAGCTCCTGGCCCCAGAAGCTGACCGTCCCCTCGTCTTTGTGGATGAGGTCCAGGATGGCGTTGATGGTGGTACTCTTTCCCGCGCCGTTTTCCCCGATGAGGCCCATGATGGCCCCCTTGGGCAGGGAGAAGCTCACGTGGTCCAGCAGAAAGCCGGGGTATTGTTTGGTCAAATTTTCTACTTGTAAGCTCGCTTCCATTGTTACTCCTCCTCTTGGTAAAACATGGTTAGCAGCTCGATGAGCTTTTCTAGGGTGATGCCGCTGGTGCGGGCGATGTCCGCTGCGGCCTCCAGATGCTCCTCTGCCAAGCGTTGCTGCTCTTCCTGGTAAAAATCCTTATTCTGCGCCGCTACGAAGCTCCCCCGGCCCACGGTGGTCTCGATGAAGCCGTCCCGTTGCAAGTCCTCATAGGCCTTTTGGACGGTGATGACGCTGACGTGGATGGACTTGGCCAGAGCGCGCATGGAGGGGATGGGGTCCCCCGCCTGGAGCTTGCCGCTCATGATCATGGCCTTCATCTGGGAGGTGATCTGTTCGTAGATAGGCTTGCTGGTGTTGCTGCTTATGATGATCTCCACATAGGCCCTCCTTTGAGATGTAATGTACTTATTGACTAAGTACATTATAGACGGGTGAGTGCAGCTTGTCAAGAGAAAATTTACAAAAAAGGAACGTGAGTTTGGTCGGATGAAGCAGGGAAAGGAAAAAGCGGTCCCACCCAGATCACACTGGATGGGACCGCCTTTTGGGAGATCATACCGGTTTTTGTTGCGAACCCTGTCGAAGCCTGGTATACTAAACTTGCTGGCCCACCCCACACCGGCCACAGGAGGGGGTGAACACATGGCGATACTGATAGCCTTTCTTGTGTCGGTCGCAGCAGGTATAGTTTGCCATTATATCTGCAAGTGGCTTGACCGGCGCAAGAAGAAATAAGGGGTCCAGTAAGCACGTCCCAGAAAAAATGCCCCCGGAAAGAGTAGCAGTCTTTCCGGGGGCGCCTTTTTGTGAACACATGGTGAATTGATAGCCTTCTTCACGAGGTTATTATACCACGCTTCTCTAGTGTATGCAAGCACGAAATGAAAATTCCTTTACCCTTTGTCCTCCTGTTTTCCGCCTCGTCTGGGCAATCCATCCCCAAAGAACAGCAGTACCGCCAGTAAGCAGAGGGCGACGAAGAGGAAGCGCTGGGCCTCGGACTGGGAGACCAGGGGGTAAAAGCGGGTGAGGCAGGCCTCCATGAGTTCCCCTGGCCGTCCGTCATTCCAGAGGGCGCGGGCCAGGAGCGCCTCCGCCACCTGCAAAAGGGTGGACAGGAGCAGGGAGAGGGGATAGGAGAACAGGAGCAGGAGCAGCGCGGCCACCCGGCGGAGCCAGTGGTGCCTCTGGGGTTCCGGCCCGGCGGGGGCGTCTTTCCCCAGGAGGATATAGTCCGTGCTCACCTGATAGAGCTCCGCCAGCTTGACGAGGTTGTCCGCCTCCGGTTTCCCCTGCCCGCTCTCCCACTTGGAGACCGCCTGGCGGGAAATACCCAGCAGCTCCGCCAACTGTTCCTGGGAGTAGTTGGCGTGTTTGCGCAAGGTTTGCAGCCGTTGTGCCAAGTCCATGCTTGCGCCTCCTTTCTCTACCGGAATCATAGCGCGGCGGGCGGGTTGCAGTCCACCAACAGAAGTGGGCAGGACTGTCAACCAGTGGTTGCATCGGGGGAACATAAGGCAACGCCCACCCTTGCACGCTGTGGAAGGGTGGGCGTTTGGGTACAAGGGTTTAGTTTGACGGGTCGTCGGGGCTGTCTGTGGTGGGGACAGGTTCCTTACCCTGGGGCCGGTCGAAGTCCGGTAGGAGGAAGGTGCCCACCAGGAAGGTGAGGGAGTAGATGGCGGTGACCAGCATCCCGATGTACCAGCCGTAATGGTTGACCATGCGGACGATGACGGCATAGATGACCATTTGCAGGGAGTAGGCCCCCGTCCAATAGAGGGTGAGCACCACGGCCACCTTCTGGGGGGTGGCGCCAGGGAGCCGGGTGGGCAGGGTGAAGAGGGAGGGGGTGGAGATGAAAATCACAAAACCCAGCAAGATGGCACACACCGTGGCCAACACGGCATTGTCACAGAGGATCATGATGAAGAACAACAGGGACTGGGCGATGCCGGAGAAGCGGAAGAGCTGGATCTGCCGCTTGAGCTTCCGGGCCAGGATGATGCCAATGACGGTACCGGGGATGCCGGTCAAGGCGATCATCAGGGAGATGAATTGGGCATCCACCGTAAAGTCCGGGTTTAAGGGGAAGAGGTAGAGCATCACGGTGTACATCACCAGCCGCCCGGTCATGGTGAAGAGGAACTGGTAGAGGAAGGGTTCCTTTAAGCCGTCCCGGTAGCGGTAGGTCACGGCACCCTTGGGGGCGTCCTCCTTGGCGGGCTCAGCCAGGGGGGAGTCCTCCCCCACCGCCATCCATAGGATCAGCAGCACGGCACTGAAGATGCCGTAAAAGAGGATCACTTGCCGCCAGGAGCCCAACCAGCCCCGGACGGCGGTGATGCTCAGCAGGGCGATGAGGTTGCCGGTGTTGGGCCCGGCGTTGTTGATGCCGATGAACAGGGACTGGCGCTTTGTCTCAAAGCAATAGACCACATAGGGGGTCATACAGATCATTAACACCGCCCCGCCAAAGCCCAGCAGGAAGCGGGTGATGACAAAGACGGACAGGTTGGGGGCCAGGGACCCCACCACCACGGCGGTAATGAGCAGGCAGGAGAAAAAAACGGTTTTCTTCGGCCCCAGTTTCACCAGGATCCAGGCGGCAACGAAGTTGCCCACGATCTTTGCCGCGGAGATGGCGTTGTTCACCGACGAGGGGAGGTGGGCGAGGCCAAACTCTGCGGTCATGTCCGGGGTGATGATGGAGCCTACCATCCAGGAGGCGCTAAAGAAGGAATAGGCCAGGAACAGGATGAGTTCAATGGCCAGGGAGCGCTGGGGGCTGATGACTTTCTGTGGCAAGGGAATCCCTCCTTAATACTTGGAAAAGGCGGTGGTTGGTCGATTTTCCCAGGGGATTGCTCAGACCTCCATTTCAAACAGGGCCATGCTCATGGGCAGCCGGTCCGGGCGGCTGTTCTGGAAGGTGACCCGGCCCTTCTCCCCCGGCGGGCGCAGCAGTCCGGCGTTTTCCAGCTGCCGCTTCAGCTGCCGGGCGGTGCCGTCGCTGCCGTCGATGATCTCCACAGGCCGGCCAAAGTTGGTCTGGATGGCCCGGCGGATGAAGGGGTAGTGGGTGCAGCCCAGGACGATATAGTCCACGCTGCAATGGCGCAGGGGCAGGAGCAGCTCTTGGAGGTAGGCGTCCAGCACTGGACCGGACCACTGGCCCTGCTCCACCAGCTCCGCCAGCCCCCGGCAGGGCAGAGAGATGACGTTGGCTTGTCCCTGAAAGGTAGAGGCCAGCTTTTGGTATTTGTCCTCATGGATGGTCAGGGGGGTGGCCATGACCACCACAAAGGAGTTGCTCCGGCCCTGGGCGGCGGGCTTCACCGCCGGTTCGATGCCGATGATGGGGAGTTGGGGGTAGGTCTCCCGCAGAAGGGTGATGGCCGCGCTGGTGGCGGTGTTGCAGGCCACCACCACTGCCTTGACCCCCTGCTCCAGCAGCCGCCGGACCCCCGCCATGGTCAGAGCTTGGACCTGGGCCAGGGATTTTTCCCCATAGGGGGCGTTGGCGGAGTCCCCGAAAAAGAGGAAATCCTCCTGGGGGAGCAGGGCGGTGCAGGCCCGCAGGACGCTGATGCCTCCCAGGCCGGAATCGAATACGCCGATGGGGCGTGTGCGCGGGTCCATGGACCTCCTCCTCTCTGCCGTTGCCTTGCCCCGCCCAGGGGGCAAATACAGTTCTGGGGTATAGTGTACCACGTTTTCCCGCTGTGCGCCATCTTTTTTTCTGATTGGGGTCGAAACAGGCGCGAAGGGGGCGGCAGGCGCATACAGTAGAACGAGGGCAAGAGTGCCCTCCAACGAAACAGAACCGCTGATGCGGAGAAAGGAAGTACTATGAAGCGTTACCAATGTGGTGACTTCGGTTCCCAGCGTCCCTGCTGCAATCCCTGCCCGCCGGCCTGTCCGCCCGGCTGCCGGCCGGTGTGTCCGCCCCCCTGTCCGCCTACCCCTTGTCCGCCGCCCCGGCCTGTGCCGGTGCCCTTTGTGGAGGGTGGCACCTACTACGCCGGACAACTGGTGACCTACCAGGGGCAGCTCTACCAGGTGCTGGTGGATAACCCCAGGGGGATCCCCGGCTATTCTGACGAGTTCCTGCGGGTGTCCGACTGGGGCCCGGTAGGGCCCACCGGCCCCATGGGTCCCCAAGGTCCCCAGGGCCCCGCAGGCGCACCCGGTCCCGTAGGTCCCACCGGTCCTATGGGCCCCACGGGGGCTACGGCGGCAGGAAACTCTGCGCCACCGGGACCGGGACCGGGGGCAAATTCCACGGATTTCTGACATTTCTCTGAAGTCTGGGAATCGGGACGAAAAGAGGGGGAAAACTGGGGATTTTGGTGCACTATTGGTGCAGAAAATTCAGTATAATAATCAAACTTATCCCATGGTTTGGGAATGGGGATCGACAGCTTGGGGACTGGAAGGTGATTGGGTTGAAAGGGAAGTGGATGAAGCAGACGCTCTGCTGGTTTTTGGTGTTCGTTGTCTTGTTTTCTGCGGCCTCATTGATCCGCCAAAAGATAGAGAAAAACCGGCCCTGGGAGAACCCCTATTCCGATGTGACCCAGGACCTGTGGAGCTATGCCAACATTGAAGCGCTGAACCGGGCGGGGGTCCTGCCCAACTGGGAGAGTCTGAACCCCACGGAGAACGAAACCCGCGGCAACCTGGTTCTCTACCTATATAATATGGACCAAGCCATCTTTCCGGAAAAGAAGAAAAAGAAGGACAAGAAACAGGAGGAGCAGGACAGCCCTGTGTTCTCCGACGTGTCCCCGGAGGATGAATATTATGACGCGGTGCTCTGGGCCAAGGAGAAGGGACTGGTCAGCGGCATTGGAGAGGGGAAGTTCGGCCCCGGCGAGCTGCTGACGCGGGAGCAGGTGTGTACCATCCTGGCCCGCTTCGCCGCTTTGAAGAATCTGGCCCTGCCCAAGATCAAGGAGCCGGACCAGTTTGTGGACTCCCTGTATATCCAGAACTACGCCCGCAGCAGCGTCACCGCCTGCCAGATTTCTGGGCTGGTCAACGGCTATGAGAACGGCTACTTCTACCCGGAGGACAACATGACCCGCCAGGAGTGCATCACCGTTTTGTGCCGCCTGATGAAGGTGGCCCAGGAGAAGACCCACAAGGGGACGGAGACGGTGAACCTGTCGTCGGGGGCCTATGACAGCCTCTATGAGAACTATGTGGACATCCCCTTCACCGTCCTGGTGCCGGAGAGCGCGGCGGTGGATGTGAGCTTCTTCGACCGGGCGGTGTTCATCGGGGACTCCGTCTCCCTGACCCTGGAGAGCTATTGCAAGGCCAACGGGGCCCTGGGGAATGCCAAATTCCTCTGCGCTGGAAGTATGAGTGCCACCAATATTCTCAGCGGCATGATCCTGCCGGAGTACCCCAAGGGCTCTGGACAGAAGCCCGCCATTGAGGAGAGCGTGGCCGCCTGCGGCGCGAATGTGGTGTATGTCATGCTGGGCATGGACAACATCGCCTACGGGGTGGACCGGGCCACCGGGGATATGGTGACGGTGCTCACCAACATCACCCAGCGCAACCCCAAGGCCCAGATCATTATTCAGTCGGTGACCCCCATGGCGGACTCCAGCACCAGCTATTCCGACAAGCTGAACAACGACACCATCAACGCCTACAATCAACGGATGCAGGAGCTGTGCGAAGAGCACCGCTGGTACTACCTCAATGTGGCCGAGGTGTTCCGGGACGAGAATGGCTGCCTCAAAAAGGACTATTGCAGCGATTATGGCAAGATGGGGATGCACTTCACCTACGCCGGGGCGGAAATTTGGGTGAACTACCTGAAGACCCACGTACCGGAGGCCCTGCTGGGCAGATGAGAGATTTCTGCCCGATTCTCCAAATATCGCCCCAAGGGTGTTGACAGAGCCTGTGGACATTTGGTAAGATTAAAAAAACAGGCCCGCCCAAAGGGCACGGCCCGGAGAATTTTTGGGAAGGAAGTAATGAGTAGTGAAACGGTTGATTTCTCTTGCAGCGCTCCTGTTGGCTCTGAGCTTGGTCCTGTGCGCCTGCGGCGACAAGGACCCGGAGGAGGGGCAGGGCACAGACCCCTCGGACCAGACCACCCAGACGGACCCCGCCCAGAGCGCGGACGATCCGGTGGACCTGGAAGCCATCAAGAGCCAGTTCCTCAGCGATTTTGACTACACGGACTATGTGGACGTGGATACCGCTGGCCTGGGTACGGTCTATGGCATCGACACCGCTACCGTGGCGGCTTGCGCCGCCTTCAACGCCACCAAGGACGGGGCGTTTCCCCATGAAGTGGTGATGATCCAGGCTACGGACGCTGCCGCTGCCCAGGAGATCCAGAGTATCCTGACCAACCACCTGGCCGACATCGCCCAGCAGGCAGCCTCTTACGACCCGGCCAGTGAGGCGTTGGCAAAGTCCTGCGGTGTGGTGGCCTATGATACTTACGTGGGTATGTTCTTCACCGAGAACTGCAAGGATATGACAGAGGACTTTGCCGCTGCCGTCTCCTGAGACCGCAACAAAATATGACCTTTTGACTGCCGGGCAATCATTCTGACTGCCCGGCAGTTTTGGGAGAATGGACCATGGTTTTTTCAAGTTTACCCTTCCTGTTTCTATTTTTGACGGTGGTGCTGCTGTTGAGCCACCTCTTACCCTTCCGCCTGCGCAACGGTTTCCTGCTGCTGGCCAATTTGGTGTTTTACGCCTATGGGGAGCCGGTGTATATCCTCATCATGCTGGGCTCCATCCTGGTGAACTTTTTCGCCGGGGTGTGCATGGGCCGCAGCAGGAGCCGGAGAGGCCGCCGGGGGGTGCTGGTGGTGGGGATCATCCTGAACCTGGCAGCGTTGGGGGTGTTCAAGTACGCGGGGCTGTTTGTGGGGACCTTACGGCAGATTCCCGCCCTGTCGGGGTTGCCGGAGGTGAACATCTCCCTGCCCATCGGCATCTCCTTCTACACCTTCCAGGCGGTGTCCTACCTCATCGACGTGTACTGGAAGGACTGCGAGCCGTCGGGGAATTTCATCAACTTCGCCTGCTACATCTCCCTCTTCCCCCAACTCATCGCCGGCCCCATCGTCCGCTATCGGGACGTGAACGAACAGCTGGGCTCCCGGAAGGAGACCCCCACCCTGTTCAGCTCCGGGGCCCGGCTCTTTGTGGTGGGTATGGCCAAGAAGGTACTGCTGGCCAACCAGTTCGGCATGGTCTGGGACGCCATCTCCGCCGATCCTGTGGCGGCGGGGGCCATTGGGGCCTGGTGGGGGGCCTGCGCCTACACCCTGCAAATTTATTTCGACTTTGCCGGTTACTCCGACATGGCCCGTGGCCTGGGGCGGATGCTAGGCTTTGAGTTCTGTATCAACTTCAACTATCCCTACATCTCCAAAAGCGTCACGGAGTTCTGGCGGCGGTGGCACATCTCTCTGTCCACCTGGTTCCGGGACTATGTGTACATCCCCCTGGGGGGCAACCGCTGCGGGAAGCTGCGCCAGTGCTTCAACATCCTGGTGGTGTGGGCCCTGACGGGGTTCTGGCACGGAGCCGGGTGGAACTTCCTCTTCTGGGGCTTCTACTACGGCGTGCTGCTGCTGTTGGAAAAGCTGCTGTTGGGGAAGTTTTTGAGAAGAGCCCCGGCGCTGGTCCAGCACCTTTACACCATGGTGATCGTCGTCATCGGCTGGGTGTTCTTCGCCTCCCCGGACCTGTCCACCGCCCTGGACTACCTGGGGGTGATGTTCTCCCTGGAGGCCGGGACCATGGGGACTATGACCATCGTGGGCCCCTGGATAGGGATGGCTATCCTGGGGGTCCTGGCCTCTACGCCCCTGGCCAAAGGCATCTGGGAGCGGCTCCAGCACCGAAAGGCCATGCCCCTGGTGGAGGCAGTGCTGTGTCTGGCGGCGCTGCTGCTGTGCACTGCCAGCCTGGTCAGCGACAGCTACAATCCTTTTTTATACTTCCGCTTTTAAGGGAAAAAGGAGCCGAAACAGACCGAATTTTGCTGAACAGTATTTTTCCTTTACAGCACAGGATAGAGTGGCTGGGAGGAGCTTGACATCAATAGGAAGGGGGAAACTATGAAAACCTTGTGGAAAGCCCTGCCGGGCCTGGTATTCGTGCTATTTCTGGCGGTGATGGCCTTAGGGTTGCTGTTTTTGCCCACCAGGGAGTACTCCGAAAATGAAAAACGATACCTGGAGAAGCTTCCAGAGCTGAATTTTGGAGAGATCATGGAGGGAAAGACCCAGGAGAAGTTGGAGAAGTACACCGCGGATCAGATCCCCGGCCGGGACCTCTTCGTGGGCATCAACGCCTGCTGGAACCTGGCCACCGGGCGCAACGCCGCCCAGGATATCTATCTGTGCCGGGAGGACTATCTCATCAACGCCCCTAAGCAGGGGAAGGGGGAGATCTATCAAAGCAACCTCACCCGCTTTGACGCGTTCGCCCAGTCCACGGGCCTACCGGCGGACCTGGTGATCGTCCCCTCCACAGGCTACCTTATGGAGCCGGTGCTTCCCGCCTTCCATGGCCGCTATGAGGACGACGCGCTGTTCGCCCAGGCCCAGGAGAGCTTGCAGCATATCCGCCTGCTGGACCTGCGGGAGAGCTTGAAGGCGGCGGCGGCCCAGCGGCAGGTGTGTTACCGCACGGACCATCACCTCACCGCTTTTGGCAACTACCTCATCTACCAGGCCTACCAGCAGGCCCTGGGTCAGCCGGTGACGCCCCAGACGGAGTACACCATGGAGGTCCACGGGGGCTTTTACGGCACCACCTGGTCGGGCAGCGGCCTCTGGTTCACCCCCCCGGACAATGTGGAGCTGTGGTGCCGGGACTTCCCGGTGACGGTGCAGTTTGACGACGGGGCGGAGCAAACGACGGAGGACCGCCTCTTCTACCGGGAGAACTTGGAGGGCCTGGACAAGTACCCGGTGTTCCTGGACGGCAACCACAGCCTGGTGACCATCCAGAACCCCCAGGCCCAGGGGGGGAGCTTACTTCTGATTCGGGACTCCTACGGCCACTGCCTGGCCCCCTTCCTGGCAGAGCACTACCAGACCATCTACCTGGTGGACCTGCGTTACTACCGCTCTGCCCTGTCGGCATTTTTGGCGGAACACCCGGTGGACCGCATCCTCTACCTTTACGGCATCGACAACCTGCTGACGGACACCAACTCCGCCTGGCTGCAATAGGGGGGAAGACCATGACCCCTGTGGGAATTGGCGTGCTGCTCCTGCTTCTGGCCCTGGCCCTGCTGGGGGTGGTGTTTTACCGGGAGTACCGCTTGAAGGAACAGGACCGGGTGCTGGCGGAGAAAAAGATCGCCCTGCTCCTCAGCCAAATCCAGCCCCACTTTCTCTATAATATCTTAGGCAGTATTGAATGGCTGTGCGAGACGGACCCCAAGAAGGCCCAGGAGGCCACGGAACAGCTCTCCCGCTTCCTCCGGGGGAACATGGACAGCCTGCAAAGCGTCACCACCATCCCTGCTGCCCGTGAGCTGGAGCACATCCGCTGCTATCTCAGCCTGGAGGCCATCCGCTTTGGGGAAAAACTCCATACGGTCTACGACATTGAGACGGAGGACTTCTTCGTCCCCGCCCTGGGGCTCCAGCCCCTGGTGGAGAATGCCGTGCGCCACGGGGTCACCAAGCGGGAGGAGGGGGGTACCGTCAGCATCCGCACCTGCCAGACCCAGTGGGCCTACCTGGTGTTCATTGAGGACGACGGGGTGGGTTTTGACCCCGCAGCCCCCCAGGAGGGCAGCCATTTGGGCATCGAGAACGTCCGCAGCCGCCTGGAGGCCCAGTGCGGGGGGAGCCTGACGGTACACAGCCAGCCGGGGGTGGGCACCCGTGTGGAGGTGTGTATCCCCAAGGAGTGGAAGCGGGGAAGGAGGAACGACCATGCGCGTTTTGGCGGTAGATGACGAGCAGCTCATGCTGGATATGCTGGTGGACCGCATCCACCAGGCCCGGCCCCAGGCGGAGGTGCTGCCCTTTGGCAGCTCCCGCGCCCTGCTGGAGTGGCTGGAGGACACCCGCGCCCCCTTCGACGCCGCCTTCCTGGATATCGAGATGCCAGGCATCAGCGGCATCGCCCTGGCTCAGCGCATCAAGGAATTGAGCCCCGACGGGAACATCATCTTCGTCACAGGCTTTTCCCAATACATGGCCGAGGCCTTCCAGCTCCACGCCAGCGGCTATATCATGAAGCCGGTAAGCGTGAAGGCGGTGGAGGAGGAGCTGGACAACCTCCGCCGTCCGCCCTCCCAGGACCGGACCCACCGGCTCAGGGTACAGACCTTTGGGAACTTTGAGGTGTTTTGCGACGGCAAGCCCATCCACTTCAGCCGCAGCCGCACCAAGGAGCTCTTTGCCTACCTCATCGACCGCCGGGGGGCGGGGAGCACCATGGGGGAGTTGATCTCCGTGCTCTGGGAGGGGCGGCCGGACACCGGCAGCGTCCGCAGCCAGCTGCGCAGTCTCATCACCGACCTGCGCACCACCCTGCGGCAGTTGGAGGAGAAGTCCATCATCATCAAGCGCCGGGACCTGATCGCCATTGACCCGGAGCGGGTGGATTGCGATTACTACCGCTTCCTGGCGGGAGATATGACGGCGGTGAACGCCTTCCGGGGGGAGTATATGAGCAACTACTCCTGGGCGGAGCCCACGGTGGGGGCGCTGCACAGACTGGACGAGCGAGAGCCGGAGCCGAAGGAAAAACAGTAAGGGAATGGGGATGCCGCAGGATGGCGGCGTCCCCGTTTTGATGTCACACCGCAGCGCAAGATTCATAACCGCCCCTTCCCCGGCGTAAGGATAAGGAAACCCAGGAGGGGAGGGGAAGCCTGTGGGCAGGGAGCAGGAGCTGTGGCGGGTGGGTCTGTATATCCGCTTATCCAAGGACGATGGACATAAGGAGAGCTTGAGCGTCCAGAACCAGCGGAAGATTCTCATGGATTTTTTGGAGCATGAGTTTCAGGGAGCGTGGGTCCTAGAGAATGAGTATGTAGACGACGGGAGCTCTGGGACGGACGACAGCCGGGAGAGCTTCCAGCGCCTCATCGCCCAGGTGAAGCGGGGGGCGGTGAACTGCGTGCTGTGCAAGACCCTCTCCCGCGCCTTTCGCAACTACGCCGACCAGGGGTACTTTTTGGAGGAGTTCTTCCCCCGCTGCCGCACCCGCTTCATCGCCCTGGGCAGCCCGAAGGTGGACAGCTACCTGGACCCGGAGGCGGTGCAGCTGGGTCTGGAGATCCCCATCAACGGGATCTTGAACGACCGCTACGCCGCCAAGACCTCCGCCGACGTGCGCCGGACCCTGGACATGAAGCGCCGCCGGGGGGAGTTCATCGGCTCCTTCGCCCCCTATGGCTACGCCAAAGACCCGGCGGATAAGAACGCCCTGGTCCCCGACCCGGTGGCGGCGGCGGTGGTGCGGGACATTTTCCGCCGCTGCCTCCAGGGGGAGAGCAAGGGGGCCATTGCCGCCGCCTTGAACGCCGCCCAGATCCCCAACCCCACCGCTTATAAGGCCCGGCAGGGCTCCCATTACGCCCGCCCCGGCCCCGCCAACGACGGCCTATGGACCCCCACCACCGTAGCCCGTCTTTTGAAAAACCCCGTCTATGGGGGCACTCTGGTCCAGGGGCGGCAGCGGGTGGTGAGCTATAAGGTCCACCAGACGGTGTCTGTGCCCCCGGAGGATTGGTACCGGGTGGAGGGGACCCATACTCCCCTGGTCTCCCCGGAGGACTTCCAACGGGCCCAGGCCCTGGGGCAGGGGGTCCGCTGCGCCCCAGGGGGAGAGGAACCCCACCTCTTCGCGGGGCTGCTGCGCTGCGCCGACTGCGGCAAGGCCATGACCCGGCGGCGGGCCAGGGGGACGGTGTACTACCACTGTTCCACCTACCGCCGCAAATCCAAGACCGCCTGCACCAAGCATACCCTCCGGGAGGACGTCCTGTACCGGGAGACGGCGGCGGCTTTGGGGGTGGCGGAGCTCAGTCGCCCCCTGCTGTTTGCCCGCTTGGAGGGCATCCTGGTCCACGAGGGAGGCGGGGTGGAGTTGCTGCGGCGCTAGGGAAGCATTTACAAATTGTTAACAGAATATGGAACATTTCGTTACAAACCCATGGTAGTATAAGCATTGTTCGGGAGGGGGTGCAGAATAGCCAGTGCCCCCAGAGCCAAAGCCTGGATAGGAACGAAGGCCCGGAGAGACCACTCCCTTCGTGGCCACGAAAAAAGGAGGATTTTATTGGTAACATTTGAAAGCATCCAACAAGACGCCAGTATTCGCACGTACATACAGAAGGCAGACGAATCCTTGCGGGCCCTGGGCTTCACAGAGCATAGCCTTGCCCATGTGGGCCTGGTGGCCGCCAACAGCAAGTATATTTTAGAGACCCTGGGCTATGAACCCCGCCAGGTGGAGCTGGTGCAGATCGCCGCTTACCTCCACGACATAGGCAATCTGGTCAACCGCATCGACCACTCCCAAAGCGGAGCGGTGATGGCGTTTCGTCTGCTGGACCACTTACATATGGACCCCGCGGAAATTGCGGAGATCGTCACCGCCATCGGCAACCATGACGAGGGCACCGGTACCCCGGTGAGCCCTTTGGCGGCGGCCTTGATCCTGGCAGACAAATCAGACGTCCGCCGCAGCCGGGTGCGCAATGAGGACGTATCCAGCTTCGACATCCACGACCGGGTGAATTACTCCGTCACCAAGGCGGAGATGAAGATCAACGAGAGCAAGACCCTCATCAAGCTCAAGCTTCACATCGACACCCGCTATGGCTCTGTCATGGACTACTTTGAGATCTTCCTCAACCGGATGATCCTCTGCCGCCGGGCGGCGGAGACCTTAGGGCTGCAATTCAAGCTCATCATCAACGAGCAGCCGCTGGTCTGATTTGCCGCTTGAAATGACACATGCAAAGGCGCTGCCTCTCATGCCCCTTAGGGCGTGGGAGGCAGCGCTTTTTCCGTTGCGGTGGCGCAGGGGAGACGGCTTCCACCGGTGCCACGGGCGCCACAGGAGCCACCGGCGCACCTGGCCCCATGGGTCCCACGGGGCCGATGGGCATGACCGGCGCCACCGGGGCTACCGGTGCCACAGGGGCTGTGGGTCCCACCGGGCCTGTAGGTGCCACCGGCGCAACGGGCGCCATGGGTCCCACCGGGCCTGCCGGTGCTACCGGTGCCACAGGTGCCATGGGCCCCACCGGACCTACGGGTGCCACCGGCGCAACGGGCGCTATGGGCCCCACCGGCCCTGCTGGTGCCACTGGTGCCACGGGTGCTGCTGGCCCCACCGGGCCCACGGGTGCCACCGGCGCAACGGGCGCTATGGGTCCCACCGGGCCTGCTGGCGCCACCGGTGCCATGGGTGCTGCCGGCCCCATGGGCCCCACTGGCCCTGCTGGTGCTACCGGCGCAACAGGTGCTACAGGGGCAACCGGCCCTGCCGGTCCCATTG
>CAJTQP010000055.1 GCA_910578575.1 uncultured Oscillospiraceae bacterium | reverse complement strand
TCTGGTGGCCCCGTATCAGGAGAAAACCACGGGGCAACAGCGCTGGCCATTTGATGATAGAGTGATAGATCCATTCCTCTCAGCTCCAGTCTCTATTCCTTCTCCGTTTCCCAGTCTTGATCTCCCGCCGCACTTCACAGGGACGGCAAAGGTAAACTTTGCCCCATGACTCTTTGCAGGAGACGTTCCAGCACCTGCCGCAATCCCGGCACACCCTGTAAACAGGGGCTCCTGGCTCCACACTGGGCCGCCCCTCCGGGCGCGGACCGGCGCAGAATGTCATGTTCCTAGGGCAAGAAGGAAAATCGCCAGCCCCACGAATAAAGCGGCCAAAACCACTCTCTGCACCATGGGCGCAACTTCCATCTCGCCCTCTTCTTCCCAGCGCTCGCCCTCTTCATAGGGTCCCGATGGAGCGGGGGAAGAAAATCTGATCACCTCAGCCTGGGGTCTCCTGCTCTCGCGCAGCTTTCTCTCCGCCTTCCAAGCGGGGAGCTGCCGCACAAAAAGGTCTTGATCCAGGTCGTCCATGAGACGTTGCACGTTGCGATACATACACATCCTCCTATTCGATTGCTGCCGATATGGTGATCTCCGTCCTGGGATCATCCTTGTCATAAAGAACCCGGCTCCCATCATGAGAGATCACGATCCGGCTGTTGTCATCGGCCAGGATACCCGCCTCCACCAGCAAATCATCCACCGCCTCCTCCAGGTTCAGACCATCCACCCGCCGGCGAGTGGCCATATAGAAAAGGCATTTGATATGGACCGGCTGGTCAACGGGCCTCCGGGGGCATGGAACGAGCTGCGGCAATGCCAGGTTTCGATACGCCTGGTGCGCCCTGCCCTGCCGGACCCACTGCCGTTCAAACTTCCCGCAAGTGGGGCAACGCTTCCCGCTCCCGGCAATCTCCTGGTGGTTCTTCTTGGTCCTGGGTTCCCCCCGGATAACATAGCGGAGTGGGAGGGGAGCTTGTCCCTGGGCTGCGGGCAGCTTGGCCTTTTCCTGCAAGGTTTCCCCTCGGCTCTCCCCGTCCTTCCGGTGCCGGTTTTCCTCCAGCACCTTCCGGGCGATTTGCGCCTGGGCCCAGGGCGGTAAGTCATTTACGCTGATTCCCATAGACTCCCCTCCTTTCTCTCACGCCCGATCCGGGACTTTTTCGTAGCGGATTCCTCGTTCCTGGAAAAACTGTTTCAGCTCATCCAAGTAGTTCTCCGTAATGTAGACACGAAAATCAATCACGTAGACCTTGGGCTCTGCCAGCGGTGGACTTGTCCCCTCGCTGTCAGGTTGATAGCTTTTCGCAACGCGGCGGGCCGTCTGGGGGGCTGCGGGGGTGGCCGCTCTCTGCTTCGCCGCCTCTCGCGCCTTGCGCTCCCGCTGGGCGCGTTCCTCCATCTCCTGGAGCTCCTGCGCCTTTTGGAGACAGGCGCCAAGGTCATGGGTCTGGCGATAGTGATCAAACAGTGCCCCCTCGTATGGGCTGTACAGGGACAAAAGGCTTCCCACATCCGCCTTGCACTTTTCCAGCGCTGCGTCGATTTCTTCTGTGGCCGTCTCAATCTTGTAAGTGCCATTTTTCCACCGCTCGTTGAATACGTCCTCCCAGCGCAGAAACGTAACCATTTCGCCTACACGACTGTTGAAGTAAGCGCGAATATGTGCAATTTTCTCCTGCTGCTTTTGGGCCTGGAATGCCTTGACCTGCCCATCCAGGTTGTCAATGGCCGCATCGCACAGGCCGGTGAGTTCCTTGCACTTCCCCTCAAACTCCGCCAAGGGAGCAGAATAAATCTTCTTGACCGTCTTTCGAGCATCGTCGATGTTCCCTCTGATCTTGCGGATTTCCGCCAAGTCTCCCTTGGCGCTTTTGATCCCGTCCTCTGTCACCACCAGGGTAGCATAGGGCTCCATCCGCTCTTGGAGTGCCGCCTTACACTCTTCAAAGTTAGCTTCCAGCACCGTTCCCTGGATCGGGGCCAGATCAGTTTTTAGCTCGAATTTGATTTCAGCCATGGCCCTTCATAACCTCCTCGGTACTCTGGATCATCGAAAAGAACCTGGTCAATTCGTGGAGGTGGGGATGGTCTCTCATAACGCTTTTAACGGTAGCGTTCGCACCAGCCAGGACCATAGCAACCTCCTGAACCTTGGCATCATTCGCGGAAAAGCTCTTCACTCCCTCGCCGGTTTCATCCAGGGCGCTGAGCAGGACGCTCTTTGTCTTGGTGTCAAGGACAACCTTGCCCGACTTCTCGTCAATAATCAAAATTTTATACATTGTGTCTCTCCTTTTTCAAAGCGTCAGCACCATCGGAGGCAGGGTCCCCGCCTCCACATGCTTCCAAAATTCCAGCTCTTTCTCCGCCAAATAGGCCATGTCCTCCTGGCACTCTTCCCGCTCAAAAGCATAGGTCCGCAAACTGACCCCTCCGTTTCGGTCAAAAAGGGCCGCGAAGAGGACGGCGAAGCGATATCCCGTCGCCAAGAGTTGATGAAGGATTTGGATGTAATAATGCTCCGGAACGGCATCACGCCATTTCTCCCAGACAGCAGCGCTGTTGGGTGTGGCCGTCTTGATTTCCAAGATGCCCCGCTCCTTGTCCTGGCGGATCAGCTCTCCATCCAAGGTCGCAAACAGCCAGGGCTTGTCCTGTTGAGCCAAGGTGTCAAAGGGGTGGTACTCTACCTGGTACTCTGGGTACAAAGCCTGATACATACCTCTCAGGGCACCTTCCAGGCGGTTCCCCTGCTGCACCGCAGTATTGCGGGATAAGTCCTGCCGCTCTTCCAGGCCTGTTTTCAGCCGCCATAATTTCATGCTGTTCATCCAGGGTGACACACCCAGAATCGCGGCGGCCTCCGACGCGCCAATCCCCTTCCCTCTCCCGGCAAGCCAACTCTCCCGGTCAAGGTAGTGGGTACGCAAAAGCTGACGTTTAGGCATCACTACAGCGATCAAAGGCATCGTCTGAGTGCTCTTCCACAAAGCCCGGAAGCACTTCCCCATGGCTGGTAGCCATAGCCTGCGCTCCCAAAAACACCGCGCAGAGCCTGGCCGGGTTGGCTTCGCTCTTGGCCGTCTTATCCCACCAGGCGCAGCGGCCTTTCAGGCATTTCGTCTCGTGCCCACCCATAGACAGTAAGGGGCAAATGTTTTGCGCCTTATTCCTCGTTTCTTTTTCCATTGAGGTTTCTCCTTTCATTTCTAAGGTTTTGAGGGAAGGGATGCCCCGTCCGCCTGTTCCCTGGACAGTCCAAGCTGCCGCTTCCATCGGGATATAGTGGCTTTTCCGACCTTATATTTCCGGGCCAGTTGCGTTACCTTCATACCGCCCAAAACATCAGCTTGGAACTGCGCGGGGATCTGACCTGAAGGGCGTGCGGCCCGTTTCTTCCCGGCCAGGCAGTTCTTGCACTCCGGGAGCCAACACCACAAGCAGTCCTCTATTTCCTCCGGTTTATCACCTTTGGAATATTCCTTTTCTCTGGGCTTGTCCTTCTGGTTCGCCGGGGGAAGCCCACTCCATGGCCTATGCCCCTGCACGACGCTTGGAACATCGTATGGGGTATAGTAGGTATATTTCATTTCTCCCCTACCCGCCGCGCGATCTCTTGCAGCAACTCTGTCATATCGTAGGTTTCCAGGCCACCCTTTTCGTCGTCATCAACCGATACAAAGATAGAAGATTTAAGATAAAAAGCGGGGCGCGCCGCGAAGGTAGGGTTGTGCACGTTGCTGTTGTCGAGCGCCCCCGAAGAATTCACGCAATAGGCGTAATTCGCGTCGGAGTACGGAGAGGATGGCGTGGAATACGCCGTCGCCAGCCAATACACCTCATCGGTCAGGGGGATAAGGGCCCGGTACTTTCGATACTCATCCACCGTGAGCATTCGTACCGAAACCTCTGGCTTCCCATAGTCGGTCATCCCGTCCATAGACAGCAGATCGATGGGCCGTTCCAGTGCCGCCTCGTAAATTTCCTCATGCTCAGAGGCCCATTCGTCAAGACCTTCCTGGATTCCGCTGTACATGTAATTGTTCCGATCCTCCCGCTCTTGGGTGTCGAAAGCAATTCCCTTGAGCACCACATCCTCCGAAACCACAAAGGATGCCTCGCGGTCCTCATCCAACTTGATAAAGGCCACGCCGTTCAAAACAAAGCGTTCGCCCTTGCGGACCTGCTCCAAAGTTATCTGTTTCACAGTGATTTCCTCCTTGATTTCCGCCCCACTCTTGTGTAAAATATACGGGTAGGACATATCCTTTTGACTTGGTTCGTCCTTCTCTGCCCCTCGGAGCCGCTAACTCTGAGGGGCATTTTTCTGTGCTTAGAGCGCCACAACCACAGCGCCAGCGTTGATTTCATTCGCCAGCTTGTCCTCCAAGAAAGCCTTGATCGTCTCCCTGGCCTTGAGCTTCCACATCCCGCCGTCGGCTTCGATGAAGCTGATGCCCCGTTCGTTGATGCGGATCAGGAAAACGCTCTCCGGCTGGTCAATCTCCTGGAAGGTACGGTAGGGCCGCAGGGTGATAATGGGCCTGATGGTCTCGTTGTTTTGGAGGTCAATGCCCTTCTTGGTCACGACGGTGGTCGCCACACCGTTATCATTGAAGGTGATCTTCGCGCCGGTAGAAATTTCGGTGAGGAGTTTTTGGATATAGGGTGTATCCGCTGTCTCCTGGAAACGGGTGCGAAGGGCGATCTGCATCTCCTCGAAGGGGAGCTGCACACGCTCATCCCAGCCGGGAACATCGGTAGCGTTGGCCTCATAGTAGACTGGCCGCACCGCCCTCTGGTCATAGTCCGGATGGCCGAAGCACCGGACTGTCAGGTGATCCGGGACGGTGATGTACAAAACTGTCTTATCCCCAAGAATCCGGTGGACAAACTCAGTCTTGACCAGCTTCACCAAGGCATCCAGGCTGTTCAGCGGCAGAGTGTCCGGAAGCACAGCCCGCGGAAAAACCTCCTTAATGTTTCCGCCCTGGTTCACAATGTAGGTCACGCCGCCGATCTCCACAATCTGGGGCTTCGCGGTCTCCTGGATATGCTGGACAAATTCTTTCAACATGGTTTTCTCTCCTTTACTTGATGAGCTTCAGCAGGGGCGGTGCCTCCTGCTCCGTTTCGTCCATCCCCATCTGTCCGGGGACCTGGGGCACCATTTCTACGATGCTGTCCTGGTCAGCCACATACAGGGATGTCACCACAGGGTTGGTGGGCGCCAGGGTTGACTTGGCCGTGACGCTCACAGCGATGGTCCGCCGTTCGTCATCCGGCTGCAGCTCCACGGTGATCGTCACCTTGCGTTTCTTGGTGGGATGCGTGTTGACATCCAGGATGTTATCCAACACACGGGACATCTCATAGTCCGTCCGCTCCAGGATGGCACCGCGGGCCATTTGCAAAATGGACTTCTGGGTTTCCGGGTTCATTGCCTGCCTCCTTCCTTCGATTTTTGGGGGAAAGTGGGATTCCCCTCAAAGCACCGAACAAGCGATTTCCTGTCCGTCGGGCATGGCATCCATCCTTCACAGGAGGCTATAACACGGGTGCGCTCATCTTGTCAGGGGTTTCCCACGACGCCCCAGTGGGGCGTTTCGGCAAGTAACCGGCTTGCCATCATCAGGTGGGCTGTCTTGGGGCTTTGACTAGCCTCAGGGTGCTTCTTTTCGCCGGGGTCGCTCTCCTTTGCCTCCCTAAAAACGTTCAATGGTCTACTCCAACGGGCGTCCCAACCGGAAATTCTCCACCCGAATTGCCTTGAAAAGCCGCCACAAAGAGCCGCCGCGGTATCTTGACCCGATTCCCACTCATGAAAAACGGGAACGGAACCTTCTCTGGCGCATCTCGCGCCAGAATGTTGATATAGTAGGGCGTAACACCCAAGAAGGGAGCCACATCCTTGGGTCTCAGCATTTCCCGTTCAAGAGATTCGATTTGTTCCAAAGTAACAGTTGCCATGGAATGCACCTCCCTATGCCCCTGTTTTTCAGGTACGGTTTACTTGTGTTCCGTCTTAGGCCCCTTGCCCCTCTCCCCACCTTGTGGTAAAATTTTGGTGGAGAAAGGGGTGAGGTAATGACATTAAATCCTGATTGTGTCCGGGCTATTCTGCTCACCATCGAAGAAAATTCTTCCTATCAATCCTTTTTATCGTTTGAAAAAACTGCTCCATCTGATTTTCCGTATCTGGCTGAGTATTCTCCAGAAGAAATACTGTATCACGTAAAAAAGTGCGATGAAGCCGGCTTTCTTTGCGATGTGCAGTACTTTTTTGACAGCGTGAAAGTAGGGTCGCTACATTTTCGTGGGCACGAATTTCTTGCCAATGTTCGGACATCAAAGGTTTGGGAAGGTACCAAGGATATAGCAAAAAAGATTGGCACCAGTTCCCTCCAAGGACTAACAATGGTTGCCGCCAATGTAGTAACAACCTTGATTAAATCTCACTTTGGCCTAGCCTGAGCCCGTTTCACTTCAAGTGGAATATTTTCTTCCAAACGTACATAGTGCAAGCCTTCATCTCTTCATCAGATGGAGGCTTGTAGCCTTTGTCCATCAGATATTTTGCCAAGGCAGCAGCGCCAACCCAGTAGGTAAGCCACCCTATCCCACAGATTACAGTAGTTACAAAGAATACAACTGCGAGCATCCCTATCACCTCCCCCCTTACCGCTCCCGCTAGGGGCGGTTTCTTTATGCGCTATCCTGCGTCTCGGAGAGAGGGAATTTCTCAGGTCCCACATCCCCCTCCACTATCTCCAACCCCTTTTCCGCAAGCCGATGAATCGGCTCATAGCAGGAACACCTTGTGCCTCCCCCCGCCTTGTGGTAGAATTTAGGTGGGGAAAGGGGGTGAACTGAATGAGTTCTACCAATTCTCTTGAGAAAGCTCTAAACGATGCAGTCAAAAAAGAGGCCGAAAAATTGTCCTATGAGGTTGAATGTCCAAAGTGCAAAGAGAAAATCAGACTCGTCCCCGGTCTAACCTCTTGTCCCCTTTGTGGCACAGAAATCGACTTCAAATTAGACCTGAATCTGTAGCTTTTCCAGGCAAGAAGTCAGTTCGTTTGCCAGCGTTCTGGCTTCTTGCAATTTATCCTCCAGCTTCTCCAGGATTTCTAAAGCCTCTGGATACCCATCCACCTTCACAGTGAGGTTAACCTTCTCCACTCTTTCACCCCCTTCACGCACTATTAGACGAATCCTGGCGAGTCGTTCTGGTCAGTCCTGCTGAGCACGACTGAGTATCACTCACACAATCAAACCCACATTCTAGGACTTGTCTAACGATTTCAGAATACGAACATCTGATGAATCTATCATCTTTTCGCAATGCCAGGATTCGCTTATCTATCGAATCTGGCAAGGATACCGTGACACGTCTCATATCGGTCATTTGTTTCACCTCCTTCGCAAGGTTCAGAACTTATCTGTTTTTCTCATTATAGTGCAGAACCTATGACAAGTCAAGCGCAAAGTTCCGAACTTCATTACAAAAGTTCATATTCAAATTTGGTGATTTTTTTATGAACTTTCTCTTGAGCTGGTGATGAACTTATGATATCCTTTTTCTAAGGAGGTGCTCAATATGCCGACCGAAAAGCCAAGAGTAACTTTTACTATCAGTGAAGAAAAATTAAAAATTTTAGATGAATATAGGTTTAGTAACAAAATAAAAAATCAATCCCAAGCCATTCTTTCCTTGCTTGAAAAAGGTTTGGATAGCATGGAAAATAAAGCTGCTCTATCCGTGACCGATGAGGCTACGAAACTTGCTAAAGACTACGATTCCCTAGACCCGCACGGCCAGCGGATGGTCCGCCTTGTAGCGGACGAGGAGCTTCGGCGTAGGGAGCTTGAGACCAAAGCCCAGCAGGATAGCCAGGGTGCGGAGGCGGAGGATACGATGGTTTATGTCACCCAATACTACCGCCGACCTATGAGCGCTGGAACGGGCCAGGAAGCAGGTGATGATGCACCAGAGAGCCTGCACCTAAAAAAAGAACCGCCTCCTGGTACCTCCTATGTGGCACCAATCAGCGGCGATTCTATGGAGCCCACCTATCACGATGGGGACCATCTCTTTATTCATTATCAGGAAGAGATTTACCCAGGTCAAATCGGCGTCTTTTTCATGGACGGTCAGCAGTGGATCAAGGAACTGGGTGATGGCATTTTGATTTCACACAATCCAGCCTATGCCCCACGACCCATTACAGAGGACATTCGCTGTCAGGGCCGCATTTTGGGGGTATGTGATGAAAGCTATTTTGAGTAGCAGAAAGAAAGGAAGCGCATAAAACAAGTTCCAAATAAAATGCAAAAACGCCGCCCCCAGTGTTGGCGCACCGGGGACGGCAAAAGGGCAGTAAACTGTGACAGGTCAACTGCCCTCTCATTCTACAACAGAATAGGAGGTATTTCAAGTGCAATGCAGGAAATGTCAAAAAGACATGGATTCCGCTATGCCTTTCTGCCCATGGTGTGGGGCAAAGCAGGCTGTGGACGTCCGTAAGCCAAGAAAGCGCGGGAATGGTCAAGGCAGCGCCATCAAGCGCGGCAACTCCTGGGTAGCGGTATACACATCGGAATTTTATGCCACCCCGGATGGGAAACTGCATCAACGGAGAAAATGGAAGGGCGGCTTCAAAACAAAAAAAGAGGCTCTTGCTTTCGCATCTTCCCCTGTTGAGACAAACGAAAAAGCTCCAACTCTACGTGACTACTGGAATAACTGGTTTGCCTCCGATTTCTCTGATCTCTCTAAATCTAAACAGACAGCGTTCAAGATTGCCTGGAAGAAGATGGAGCGCCTAGCCGGGAAGAGTATGGATGTGCTTACCATTCAGGACCTACAGACCATCATAGACGAAAAAGCGCCTACATACTACCCCGCCAAAGACATCAAAACTCTTTTTTCTCATCTTTTTAAACGAGCTGTAGCCGAAGGCCAGGCCCGGACAAATCTCTCCGAATTTATCCGTTTGCCCTCCCTTGATGAAAAGGAGCAGGAACCTTTCTCCGAAGTGGAGCTACGTAGGTTTTGGGATGCCTATGGAAGTGGCGATCACTTCATCGGTTTTGTCCTTCTCATGATTTATACCGGCATGATGCCCGGTGAGCTTTTGGGGCTGAAAAAAGATATGATTGACTTCGAGAAGAACGAAATTCATAAGGCCGGAATCAAAACCAAAAAACGAAAATCAGTTCCCATCGTTTTTCCCGATATGATTGCCCCCATTATTGCAGACCTTATCGAAAGAAGCAACTCAACTCATGGGTACGTAGTAGGTATGAATAAGGATAAATTCTACAGTGAATACCATTCTGCTATGGTCCGTACTGGCGTCCGGGACCTTCCTCCCTACTCTTGCCGCCACACTACCGCCACCGCCCTCGCCCTTGGCAACATAGCGCCAAGCGTCATTCAAAAGGTTATGCGCCACACAAAATTCTCCACCACCCAGAGATACATTCACCCAGATACTACGTCGGTCCATAAAGCTGTGAATACAATGGGGCGCGGCAAGATAAGCACTGATACAATCAGCCAGCATGAAACTCACAGTTAGCACGGTAGTTAGCAAATCGCTAGAAACGCCTTATATTTCAGAGGTTACGGTCGCCCCTGCTAAGGGAGTAGGGCGTGTTGAGCGTCGCGAGAGTTCAAATCTCTCCTTCTCCGCCAAAAGACCGAAAGCACCTGTTTGTGTGTTTTCGGTCTTTTTCATTGCAACAGAAAGAAGGTCTCCCATGTTCAGCGAACACGATATCCGCCGTGAATTCAATCGTCTGGACGAGATATCCGGGCTGGATACCAGTGCCATCCCCATTCAAATCTCCAAACGGCTAACCACAACGCTGGCCAAGTGCCGGTATCTGAAAAAAGGGAACACCATGTCCGTGGAAAAATTCGTATTTGCGCAGCGCCTGCTTCAATACTCCACCCTGGAACACCTACTCAATACCGTGCGTCACGAGTACGCCCACGCCTATACCATCCTCAAGCACCAGCAGGCAGACCACGGCGCCCTCTGGAAAGCCACTGCCAAGGCCTTTGGCTGCGACGGCAACCGCTTGAGCAGCTATCCCGAACTGATGGACCGTCCCGCCGGCATCCAATATGAGCTATGCTGCACGGCTTGCGGGAGGACGGCGCGGTATCGGAAACGGGGCAAGGTAGTCCAGGCCTTTGAGGCCAAGCCAACGCGCAGAGATTACCGCTGCGCCTGCGGAAACAATCAATTTATCTTGCGCAAAACAGACAGTTAAACGACAAAGCCGGTGAGGTCCCGCTCACCGGCTTTGTTTTGTTATGTCCACTCGCCCCGCAGGAACGCCTGGATCATGTGGTTTGTCAAGCTATACTCGTCGGGCTTAACGGGAATCTCCTCCCGCCGGTACCACCCCGCCTGGGACAGCTCCTGACGGTCCATGTGGATGGTCCCATCCCCCGCCAGACGGGCGAAAAAGCCCAGGAGAAGGTTGGAGTCCGTCCCCCAGGGCTGGCTGCCATAGTAGCGGATATCCCTTACCTCCAGCCCCACTTCCTCTCGAATCTCCCGGCGCACCGTGTCCTCGGCGGTCTCTCCCACCTCATTGAACCCGGCAATGAGGGCATAGCCCTTGTATTCCCGCCCCTGATAGCGGGTCATCAGCAGGCGGTCTCCATCCGTCACCGCCACGATCACTGCCGGAGCAATTTTGGGGTAAATCATATTTCCGCAGTGGGGACAGCGGAGCATCCGCTCGTCCTGGTCCGGCTGGGTCTCTCCGCCGCAGCGGCCGCAGAACTTGTTATCCCGATACCAGAGGGCCAGGTGATAGGCTGTGGTCTCGGCAAAGTGGAAGGCTTTATCCTTCTTCTCCCGGTCCCTGCGCAGGTCCTGCCAGTCGTAGCCTGGGATCTGCTTCCCCTCCTCCAGCTCTGCCAGGTAGTACTCCTCCCCATCGATGCGAAAGAGATAGAAAAGCTGTTTTGCCTCTGCCCGCAGCTCCCGGTAGGTGGGCAGGGCAAAGCTACCGTCCCGGACCCGCTCCAAGGCCTTGCGCCCCTGGAAGACAAAACACAGGCTGTCCGCCTCCGGCTGGCGGAGGGAATATTCCACATGATACTGTTTGGGTTCGATCTCCTGAAGCATACCGCGCCGCCTTTCTCCATTCCTTACACAACCGGCCGGACACGCTGTCCAGCGTTGGCCTGCTCCAACTGCTCCGGGGTCAGCCCCATGGGTGCCTCCCGGAACAACCGTTCCTCCATAAAGGGAACCTGGGGCGGGATCACCGGCTGGAACTCCATCTGGTCCAAAATGTCCCGTTGGAGGTCCACACCTCTGGCGATCTCCACCAGGGTGATCCCCGCCTTCTCCAGGCGGAACACCGCCCGCTCCGTGATGTACAGGACCTCCTGCCCCTTCTTCACCGCCTCCTGGCCGGAAAAGGTGATGGCCTCAACGTCCTGCCGGAATTTCTTCTGGGGGCCTTGGGTGACCACCTGGACCCCATCCTCCGTCAGGTCCACCTGCTGTTTTCCAGCAGTAAACGTCCCAATAAAGCAGAGCTTGCGCACGTTCTGGGTGATGTCAATAAACCCACCGGGCCCCACCATCCGGCCATGGAAGCTGGAGGCATTCACGTTCCCCAGCCGGTCCACCTCCGCAAAGCCCAGCACCGCCATATCCAGGGCACCGCCGTCGTAGAGCTGGAGGATATCTGCCATCCGGTACATGGCCTCCGGGTTGGCCGCCGCGCCAAAGCCCACCCCCCGCAGGGGGATGCCTCCCAGGGGGCCACACTCGATGGAAAGGGTGAACAGGTCAGAAATCCCCTCCTCGTCCGCCACAGAGCCGATGCCGCCGGGCATCCCGATGCCCAGGTTGATGAGGCTGTGGGGCTTTAGTTCCATGGCTGCCCGCCGGCAGCAGACCTTGGGCGGGCTCAGTTTCAATGGCTCAAAGGGCACCCCAGGCACATTGGCCAGTCCTGCCAGCTCCGGGCGGAACAGGTCGGTGTCGAAGCCCTGTCGGCTGTACTCCGGCCGCCCTTCCACGATATAATCCACCATGAAGCCATGGATGAATACCTCCTGGGCGGGGATGGTTCCCCGCTTGACCACCTTGTCCACTTGGGCCACCACGATCCCGCCACTGTTGTGGGTCGCCGCGGCCACCTCAAACTGCTCCACATTCATGGATTCATTGCGGATGGACAGGTTCCCGTCCTCATCCCCGTAGGTTGCCCGGATGAAACAGATATCAACCGGGAAGCTAGGGTAAAACAGGCATTCTTTCCCCCCAAGCTCTACCAGGGAGACGATTTCCTTCCCCGCTTCCTTGGTCTTTTGGTTGGCTTTGCCACCGCCGAAACGGGGGTCGGCAAAGGTGCCGATGCCTGTGGTGGAGATGGCCCCTGGCAGGCCCCCGGCAATGGCCCGGAAGAGCTGCATCAGGTTCCCCAGAGGGAGCATATAACAGGTCACCTTTTCCTCCGCCACGATCTTGCGCAGGCCGGGGTCGTACCCCATGTGGGAAATAATCAGCTCCCGGAACATCCCCGGCTTTTCCGCCAGGTGGCTGACCCCCCGGCCCTCCCCGTCCCCTTGGCTGGTACACTTTACCAGGGACAGGTTCAACGGGTGCCTGGTCTGGTCATAATGCTCCGCCAGGCTCATGATCAGATCCTCCGGGCAGCCAAAGCCGTTAAAACCTGTGGTGGTCAAGGTCATATCATCCTTGACCAGTGCCGCCGCCTGGGCGGCGGTGATTCGTTTGTTCATATTCCTTCTCCTCGCCATCATTCTGCGGGGTCTCCCCCTAGTGTTTGCTTGTTCCGATTATATCATACTTTTCCCACTTTGCCAAAGGCGGCTTTTTCGGGGCCCAAAGACACATTCAAAAAGTTGGTATGATTTCTAGTCACCTTGACATATAGTGATGCAAGCAGAAAACAGTGTGGCCCCAGATCACACTGTTTTCCTACTTTTATAAGGAGAGACATCACTATGAAACGAAACATCTTTCTCTTTTTTATGATAGCCGCCCTATTGGTATCCCTCTGCTCCTGCGTCCACACCGGCACGGAGATCACCCTGGACCCAGATGGTTCCGGAAGCGTTACGGTGCAGTCCGGCTGCCAGGTAGATGCCCTGCATGCTGCGCAGGAGCACAAAGTCGACCTGAGCGATGCGCAGTATTTCACCTACAACGGCACCGAGTATGCCGGTAAGGTGCAGACCACAGCCTTCGATACTCTGTCCGATTTGAATGCGCTCTTTGACGGCGAGTTGGTTCTCAAAAAGACCACCAAAAATGCCTTCACCCTGGTTTTGCAATACGACAACCGGGCAGCTCTGGAAGCCCTTCTGGCCCAATATCCTGATTACACGGCTACAGAGGAGGAGTTGAAGACTTTAGAAAGCAGCTTTTCCAGTTCCTACACCTTCCACTTCCCCTACCCGGTGAAGCTAGCGGGCGCTCCCCACAAAGGGGTTTCCATCCATGGCCACAACCTCACTGTCACCCCCACAGAACTCCCCATTGACAGCCAAGGCAGCTTGACCTTTTACATCGGCAACGACTCCCTCCCCATCTTCCGGGATGTGTCCTCTACCACCTGGTATTACCGAGCCGTAAACGCCATGGCCATTTCCGGCTCCATTAAGGGGTATGCCGATGGGACGTTCCGTCCAGAACAGACCCTGTCTCTGGCGGAACTCTGCCAGGTCATCGCCAGGACTTCCGGCCTGCCGGTGGGCAGCGATGAAAACGGATATTGGGCCGGTAAGGCGATCCAAAGCTGTCTCGACGCAGGGTATCTCTCCCCCCACCGGGACTATGGCGCACCGGCCACCCGCGAGGAGGCAGTGGCCGCCCTGGCCCGCGCCTACCGGGACCTGTTCCCCCACGACATTCAGGCAAGCAACGTGGTCATTCCAGACTATCGGAACATCTCCATCGCCTATCTGAGCGATATCGTCTTTGCCTACGAAATCAAGCTGTGCAGCGGCCAGGACAGCCACGGGAACTTCAACCCAAAAGGGCATCTCAAGCGGGCAGAGCTCTGCCAACTATACTGCAACGCCGGACTATATGTGGGGCAGCTCAGCCCCACTGCCATGGGATGAGGGAAAATCCATCATTTCTTGTTGTAATCTCTCCCCGGCTTTGCTATACTTCAGCTATGATGAAAAAAATATTGCTAATCAACACTGGCGGGACGTTTTCCTCCCGCCCAGGAGAAAACGGCCTGACCCCCGCCCTCACCAGCGAGGAGATCGGTGCCCTGCTGGGCGGCTTTGATCCTGCCCTGGACATCACCCCTGAGGATCACTGCTCCCTAGACAGCTCCAACATCACCCCCGACCACTGGCGCACCCTGGCCCTGCGCATTGGGGAGGATGTGGCACACTGGGACGGTGTGGTACTCATCCACGGCACAGACACCATGGCGTATACCGCCTCCATGCTCTCCTTCATGCTGCAAAACATCCCCATTCCGGTGGTGCTCACGGGGAGCCAGATGCCCTTAGGTGTCCCCATGTCCGACGCCGCCGACAACCTCCGCTGCGCCCTGCAAATGGCCGCCAGCGGGCGGGGCGGAGTGTTCGTGGCCTTTGACCGAAAAATCATGCTGGGCTGCCGGACCTCCAAGGTGCGCACCGTCAGCTTCAATGCCTTCGAGAGCATCAACTACCCTTACGTGGGGGAGGTCAACGCCTTTGGCCTGCAACTGCGCCTGGAGGAGACGCCGCCCAAAAGCCCCTTCCGGCTCCAGGCGCAGTACTCCGACCGCATCGCCGTCTTAAAGCTCTTCCCTGGCATGGACCCGGATATCTTCCGCTTCCTCCAGGAGCGGGGCTATGAGGGCATTTACATCGAGGGCTTTGGCCTGGGGGGCGTGCCTTTTTTGAAAAGCGACTTTACGGCAGAGATCCGCCGGGCCTCCCAGTCTGGTCTGCCCATCCTGGTGGGGAGCCAGTGCCGCTATGAGGGGAGCAACCTCAGCGTTTATGAGACGGGGCAGCGGATCTTAGACTGCGGCGGCATCCCCGTCCACGATATGACCCAGGAGGCCGTGGTGACGAAGCTCATGTGGTGTCTAGGACAGAGTAAGCAGCGGGAGGACATCCAGCGGCTTTTCCGGGAAAATTTGGTGCAGGAGGTAAGGGTGCCGTGAAAACAGCGGTCTGGACATAACCCATCCAGACCGCTGTTTTATTTTTCTCTACCCCTGCACCCGCCGCAAAGATTCTCGAACGATGGGGAGATAAACCACCCGGTTTTCCCGCTCCAGCCGTTCTTGCCATCGTTCCAGGGCTTCCCGGTCCATATAGCCGGCCAAAACATCAAAGATGGCGACCTTGTTGTCAGCATAGGCCCGTTGGGCCAATTCTTCCAGCACTGCGGGGTCCATTGTTTCATCAACCGGGTAGAAGCTGTTCAGGACCTGTTCATAAAGTGACCTATCCCCCTCACGATAGGCCCTCTCCAGCCACTCCCTTCTCACCCCCTCGTCCAGAAGCCCGAAAATATTATGAAATCCCGGAATCCCCTCTTCATAATACTGCCGGGCCAATGTCTCCGCGCCAACGGCGCCCACGTTGTCCGCAACATGGA
>CAJTQP010000054.1 GCA_910578575.1 uncultured Oscillospiraceae bacterium | reverse complement strand
GTTGACGCAGTTGAAAAGAAGTAAATACTTCTTTTCAACTTGTGCGGCGATGATTCGCCGCACAGGCCGCAAAGCGGCCTTGCGTCAGACTGCATAGTCAAAACCCAGCACATTTTATGTGCTGGCGGGCTTTGACCGAGTTAAAAATCGATACCGATTTTTAACTGTTTTGACTATATGGAGGCATAGGGGCTATGACGCAGGAAGTGAAGCCGGGAAAGAAGCGCAGGGAGATGGATATGCTCCACGGCTCTCTGCTGGACAAGATCTTGCTCTTTGCGCTGCCTCTGGCGGCCAGCAGTATCCTACAACAGCTGTTCAACTCCGCCGACATTGCCGTGGTGGGCCATTTCGCTGGCCGGCAGGCCTTGGGGGCGGTGGGGAGCAACACTGCGGCCATCAACCTGCTGACCAACCTCTTTGTGGGCCTGTCTGTGGGGGCCAATGTGGTCATCGGCCACTTCATCGGCCTGGGGCGCAAGCGGGAGATCAAGGACGTGATCCACACCGTCATCAGCGTGGCACTGCTCAGCGGTGTCCTTTTGCTGGTGGCGGGGCAGTTCTTGGCCAAGCCCATCCTGCTGATTACCAATTCCCCTGTGGATGTGCTTCCTCTGGCCACCATATATCTGCGCATCTACTTTTTGGGGATGCCCTTCGTGATGCTCTATAACTTCGGCTCTGCCATCCTGCGCAGCAAGGGGGACACCAAGCGCCCCCTCTATGCCCTACTTCTGGCGGGGGTGGTGAACGTGGGGCTGAACCTGCTCCTGGTGATCGTGTTTCACCTGGGGGTGGCGGGGGTAGGCATTGCCACGGTGCTGGCCAACGGGGTCAGCGCTGGGATGATCCTCTACTTCCTCACCCATGAGGAGGAGACCTTCCGCCTGGATTTGCGAAAATTGAGCTGGAACAGGGAGTATTTCCGTCGGGTGTTTCGGGTGGGGGCCCCGGCGGGGCTCCAGGGGATGGTGTTCTCCCTGTCCAACGTGTGTATCCAGACGGCCATCAATGGCTTTGGCTCCCATGCGGTGGCTGGGTCGGCGGCGGCGGTGAACTTTGAGTTTTTCACCTATTTCATGGTCAGCGCCTTTTCCCAGGCGGCGGTGACCTTCACCAGCCAGAACTTCGGGGCGGGGAATTACCAGCGGTGTAAAAAGATTTTTCGCATCTGCATGACGGCGGCGCTGGTGGCCACCCTCTGTATGAGCGCCGCCTTTGTGATGTTCCGCCGGCCCTTCCTCCGAATCTATACCCCGGAGGAGGTGGTGATCCAGTATGCCCTGGTCCGTGTCCTCCATGTGGAGGTGTTTGCCTGTCTGCCCTCCCTGTATGAGGTCTCCGGCAGTGCCCTGCGGGGGATGAACCACTCCCTGTTGCCGGCCCTGCTGACGGTCTTTGGCTCCTGCGTGCTGCGGGTGCTGTGGTTGTTCACGGTGTTCCTCTGGGCGGGACGGAGCTTTGAGGTGCTGCTGAACGTCTACCCCTTCACCTGGGTGACCACCTCGGTGATGGTGCTCACGGCCTATTTCGTCATACGCAGGCGGGAGTTCCAACGGCCATCCCTGAAGGAGCGGGAGGAGCTGGCGGAAGAGGCAGCCGGTACATAACAGAACACGCAAGCGGCCGGCCCTTGGGTCCCGGCCGCTTTTTCCTGTCGAAGGGGCAAAAGGATGCAAAAATGATGGCGGAAGGATGCACACTTAGGAGAAGCTGACCGGAGAGGGGAGAAGTAGAATGAATAAAATTCTCATCGCAGAGGACGAGGCCCCCATTGCCAACCTGATTTCTACGGCTTTGGAGGGTGCGGGCTATCACTGCACCTGGGCTGCTGACGGCGGGGCGGCGGCAGATCTGCTGGATACGGCCCCCTTTGACCTGGTACTGCTGGACATCATGCTGCCCAAGGCCGATGGCTATGAAGTCTTGGAGTACTGCAAAAGCCTGGAGACCCCGGTGATCTTCCTCACCGCCAAGGGGACGCTCCAGGACCGGGTGAAGGGCCTGCGCCTGGGGGCGGAGGACTACATCGTAAAGCCCTTCGAGCTCATGGAGCTGCTGGCCCGCGTGGAGACGGTGCTGCGCCGCTGCGGGAAAACCGGGCGGGTGCTGTTCCTGCCCCCGGATATCGAGATCGACACAGCGGGACGGGTGGTGAAGCGGGGCGGCGTCCCCGTGGCCCTGACGGCCAAGGAGTATGACCTGTTGTTGCTGTTCGTCCAGAACAAGAATATCGCCCTGTACCGGGACCGCATCTATGAGCGGGTCTGGGGAGAGGAGTTTTTGGGGGACAGCCGCACCGTGGACCTGCACATCCAGCGTATGCGCAAGAAACTGGGGCTGGAAAAGCGCTTGGTGGCGGTGTATAAGGTGGGCTACCGCCTGGAGGTATGACATGAAGCTCTATTGGAAGCTCTTTTGCAGCATGGTCATCGTCACGGTGCTGGCCTGCTCTGTGGGGGGCTACTATCTCATCGACGTCCAGTTGAGGAACTCCGTGGAGCGGGAGGCGGCCTCCCTCTATGAGATCAACGACCTGCTGCGCTACGCCCTGCACCGGGAGCTGGGTGCCATGCCGGTGTCTCTGGCGGACCTGGTGCGGCGGGCGGAGAAGGTGGAGGTAACCACCGGCGGCAGCACCGTCTCCTTTCGCCTCAGCGACAGGGAGGGGACCCGTCAGGGGGGCAAGGGGACTCTCCCGGTGCAGTCCGCGCCCTTGGTCTCCCAACTGGGGGAGGAGCAGCGGGGCTGGATGCTCCAGCAGGTAGAGGAGCGGACCTATCTCCACACCGCCAGCGCCTTGCAGCTGATAGAGGGGACGCTATACCTGGAGAACTGCCGGGACGTCAGCGACCTGTTTGCGGACCGGGCAGAGCAGTACCGAAACTTTTTTACCTTCATGCTGGCCCTGGTGGTGGGTGTGGCCCTGGTGTCGCTGCTGGTGTCCTACCTGCTGTTCCGCCCTCTGGGCCGCCTCTCCTCCGCCACCCGGCGGCTGGCGGAGGGGGCTTTGGCGGAGCGGGTCAGGGTGGACAGCGACGATGAGCTGGGCCGCCTCTCCCAGGACTTCAACACCATGGCAGAGCGGATCGAAGCGCAAGTCCAGGCCCTTACCGACGCCGCCCAGCGGCAGGAGGAGTTTATCGGCAGCTTTGCCCATGAGCTGAAAACGCCTCTGACCTCCATCATCGGCTATGGGGATTTACTTCGCTCCCGCCCCATGACCCCGGAGCAGGTCCGGGAGAGCGCCGGCTATATCTTCCGGGAGGGACAGCGGCTGGAGGCCCTGTCCCGAAAAATGTTAGAACTCATCGTTTTGGACCGCCGGGACTTCCCCCTGCGGGAGGTCGACATGCCGGAGTTTTTGAACCTGGTGGGCAGGACCTTGGGCCCTGCCCTGGAGGAGCAGGGCATCCGACTGACAGTCCAGGCCCAGCCGGGCCGGGTCCCCCTGGAGCCGGACTTGATGGAGACGGTCTGCCTGAACCTCTTGGACAACGCCCGGAAAGCCATGGAGGGCGGGGGCACGGTCTGTCTGGAGGGCACGGTCCAAGAGGAGGGCTACCGCATCCGGGTCTCCGACAACGGGAAGGGGATTCCCCCTGGGGAGCTGGCGCGGGTGACGGAGCCCTTTTACATGGTGGATAAGTCTCGCGCCAGGGCCCAGGGAGGCGCGGGGCTGGGGCTGGCTCTGTGCCAGCGCATCGTGAGTCTCCACGGGGGCAGCCTGACCCTGGAGAGCGTCTGGGGAGAGGGCACCACGGTAACCATTGACCTGAGAGGAGGGGCGCAGGCATGAGGGAGGCAAAGAAATGGTTGCTGCTTTTGGGGACCATCCTGGTGGTGGTTGGGGCGGCGGTGCTGCCCCAGCAGCTCTCCCAGGCCAAGGACCGGAGTTTTTTCAACCAGGTCAACGCCGAGACGGCTACGGATACCCTCTTCTCTCCGGCAGACGACCTGGCCTTCCGAATCGAGCTCTTGGCCCGGTGGGAATTCTCCGAGACCGACAAAGACGATTCCCTGGGCTTTTCCTCGGAAGTCCTGCCCCAGGACCTCAGCAAGGCCAACGACTTCAGCCTGATGATCCACAGCATCGAGATGGAGCAGCGGGTGCTGGATGCCCTCAACGCCCTGGCGGAGGAGCTGCCGCAGATCCAGCAGCTTATGCCCCAGGAGATGGTGGGGATCCAGGGGGAGCGGTGGTCCTTCTACGATTGGGGCAGCGATGAGATCGCCAATTTTTTGCGGTTTGATTGGTTCGCTGAGCCGGGCTGGCAGGTGGTGGTGGTCTTGGACGAGGCCATGGAGAAGGTGGTCTCCCTGATAATCTCCGGTCCCCATCTGCCAGACTGGGGCCAGGAGACCCGCGATACCATCCTCCTGGGCTTCCTGGACTATTTGGGGCTGACCGGGGAGGACTTGCGGGTGGTGCTGGACAGTGGCAGCAGCGCGATCAAGGTGGAGGGCGCAGATATCTATTACTATATCTACCTGAGCCGGGGCCTGATTAGCATCCAACCCTTGCGTGTCCTGCCAGAGTCGATGGATAGCAGCAGTCAAAGCGACGATGCGGGGACGAGGCGGCATAAGACCGTGGTACGAAAAGGGGTGCCGATCACCAAGGTCATCGAAAAGAGATGATGCCGCTTTGATGCAAAAACGGTAGGAAAATGACGCAAAAACGCGGGGGTTTTGATGGGAGCTTGGACTATCCTGGGGACAGTCAAACAACCGTCTGCCCCCATTGAGGGGACAGACGGGGAAAAGGAGTGTTTCTCATGGCGGCTGTCCCCCAACGTACCCTTGCTGATCGGCAGCAAGCTCCCTATGTGTCCCCCCGGCCCCGCAGGCGGCGAAAACGGCGCCTGTCCCGCAGCTTCCTGCCTCTGCTCCTGCTGGGGGCCAGCCTGTTTTTGGGCGGTTTCTTTTTGGGAAAGTCCACCGCCCTGGCTGCCGCTCCCGCAAAGGCCCACGATGCCGGACAGGATACGGTGGTGGTAACGCGGGTGGAGGGAGAGAAGATCGACAAAGAGAGCTGGAAGCTGCTTCTAGTCAACCGGGACAACCCCCTCCCGGCGGACTTTACCGTCCCCAATCTGAAGCAGTTGATCAACGGGCATTCCGTGGACGACCGGGTCTATCCTGCCCTCCAGATGATGCTGGACGATGCGCGGGCGGCGGGCTTGGAGCCCCTGGTCTGCTCCTCTTACCGCAGCCAAGAGCGGCAGGAAGCGCTTTTTGAACAGCAGGTCCAGAAGTGGCTGGCAAAAGGCTATGGAAGGGAGGAGGCGGAGCAGCAGGCGGCCCAGTGGGTGGCTCTGCCCGGCACCAGCGAACACCAGACCGGGATGGCGGTGGATATCGTGGATATGTCCTACCAGCTCCTGAACGAACAACAGGAGAACACCCCGGTCCAACAGTGGCTGATGGCCCACTGCGGGGAATACGGCTTCATCCTCCGCTACCCCACAGACAAGGGTGACATCACCGGCATCGGCTATGAGCCCTGGCACTATCGTTTCGTGGGCACAGAGGCGGCCAAGGAGATCATGGAGCGGGGCATCTGCCTGGAGGAATATTTGGCGTAAATCAACAGAGCCCATGGTTGGGGAGCTTCCCCAGTCCATGGGCTCTGTTTTATTCTGATAGTTCAAGCCTTCCCGACGCTGGCGGCGGGTTTGTGGGCGCGGATGGTGCGCATGTTCACCATGTCATATTGCCGCAGGAAGTCCCGTAAATCAATGCCGTGGGCCAGGTAGTCCAGCAGGAGCAGGGCGCAACCCCGGCTGTCGCTGCCGGCGTGGTGGTGGTCCAGGGAGATGTGGCAGTGGTCACATAAGGTGCTGAGCTTGTGGCCGGGGAGCTCCGGGTAGCAGCGGCAGCCCATCTGGAAGGTGCAGGCGTAAGAGGAGATGCCCCGCCAGGGGAGGTTATAGTCCCGCAGGCACTTGGCTAGGACACTCATGTCGAAGGGGGCGTTGTGGGCGATGAGCAGGCCGCTGGAGAGCAGGGGCTCCAGGGTGGGCCAGAGTTCCGGGAAGGTGGGGGAACCCGCCACCACGGCCTCGCTGAGGCCGGTGAGCTGGATGTTGAAGGGGTCAAAGTGGACCTCCGGGTCCACCGTGGTGTAAAACTCCTCCACGATGCCTCCGTCCTCCACCACCGCCACGCCAATGGCACTCATGCGGTCGTTGGCCTTGTTGGGGGACTCCACGTCAAAGGCCACATAGCGGGTGGGCAGCTCCTGGGAGGGTTTGGGGAAAAACGAGGCTTCCGTCTGGCCGGATGCCTTCAAAAACTCTGCCAGTTTCATCGTAGAGCGGCAGCGGGGGAAGTTGGAGCAGCCGGCGAAGAGGCCGTATTTCCCCTGGCGCAGCAGATAGTGCCCCTGACATTTTTTACATTTGACGTCCATACGCGACCACTCCTTTATAAGCCTTACCATTATAGGCTTCCTGTCGAGGGCTGTCAATCGTTTCTCGCATGGAAAGCCCTGGGGCAACCACATATTGACAAGCCAAGGCTTTTGCGCTATGCTCTTTTTGGATAAAATGACAGGGAAAGGGGTGCTGCGTATGCGGCAAATACTCCTGCTGGAGGATGATATGGCTCTGGGTCAGGGGATCCGCTTTGCACTGCAAAACAATGACGTGGCTGTGACCTTATGTGCCACCTTGGTCCAGGCCCGTCAGGCGCTGGAGGATTCGGTTTTTGACCTGCTGGTGCTGGACGTGAACCTGCCCGACGGCAGCGGCCTGGAGCTGCTCCAGGAGGTCAGGCGTAGCCGCCTGACCCCGATCATCCTCCTCACCGCCAACGACATGGAGACGGATATCGTCACCGGGCTGGAGTCCGGGGCGGACGACTATATCACAAAGCCCTTTTCCCTGGCAGTGCTTCGGGCGCGGGTGAATGCTCAACTGCGCCGGCAGGCCGGGGGAGAGCAGGACCTGGTGGAGCTGGACGGCTTCAGCTTCCACTTTGCGCGCATGGAGTTCAAAAAGGATGGCCATCCTGTGGAGCTGAGCAAAACGGAGCAAAAGCTTCTGCGCCTGCTGGTGAGCAACCGGGGGGCCACCCTCAGCCGGGGGACGTTGGTGGACCGGCTCTGGACCGACGGGGCGGAGTACGTGGAGGAAAACGCCCTCTCCGTGACCATTAAGCGCCTGCGCAACAAGCTGGAGGACAACCCCTCCAAGCCCAAATATCTGAAAACGGTGTATGGCGTGGGCTATACCTGGGCGGTGAAATAAGATGGTGGGAAAGATCGTGTTGGCCCTTTTGATTTTGGTGGCCGGGGGCGTGATCCTCTGGGACAGGCTCCGCCTGCGCCGGACCATGGGGGCGTTGGATGCCATGCTGGAGCGGGGGATCCGGGGGGAGTTTCCAGAGGAGTCCTTTGATGAGAGCCGCCTCTCCGCCCTGGAGACCAAGCTGGCCCACTACCTGTCCGCCACGGCGGTGACCTCGGAGAAGCTTGCGGAGGAGAAGGAGAAGATCAAGACCCTCATCGGGGACCTGTCCCACCAGATCAAGACCCCGGTGGCGAACCTTCTGCTCTACGCCCAGCTCTTAGGGGAGCAGCCTTTGCCGGAGGAGAGCCGGGCCTATACGGTGGCGCTGGAAAGCCAGGCGGAGAAACTCCAAAGTCTGGTAGAGGATTTGGTCAAGCTCTCCCGTCTGGAGACGGGCATTCTCACCCTACACCCCCGCCCTGCGCCCCTGGCCCCTGTGTTGGAGGATGCGGTGGCCCAGTTTGCCACCAAGGCGGCGGACAAGGAGATCACCCTGGGCTGCATCCCTACAGAGGAGCGTGCTGTGTTTGACCCCAAGTGGACGGAGGAGGCCCTGTGCAACCTGCTGGACAACGCCGTGAAATATACCCCCGCCGGGGGGAGCATTGTTGTGGAGACAGAAGCCTATCAGCTCTTCTGCTGCGTGAGGGTCCGGGACAGCGGCCCTGGCGTTCCGGAGGAGGAGCAGGCCAAGATATTCCAGCGCTTCTACCGGGCCCCCGCCGCCCACGGCGTGGAGGGGGTGGGCATCGGCCTCTACCTGGTGCGGCAGATCGCCCAGGGTCAGGGGGGCTATGTGAAAGTGGACAGCCAGGTGGGGGAGGGGTCGGCCTTTTCCCTCTTCCTGCCCAGGGGGGAATAGATAAATTTTTTGAAATCTTTCAAAACCGTTAGATTTCAGAAAGATTGTGGAAAGATTCCTATGCTAAAGTTGGCACTGTCAAGAGAAGTTACTGCGTTAGCAATGGAGGGATCTCAAAATGAGTATTTTACAGACCAAGGACCTGAGAAAGATTTACGGCTCCGGGGAGGCGGAGGTCCGCGCCCTGGACGGGGTGGACCTCTCTGTGGAGAAGGGGGAGTTTGTGTCCGTGGTGGGCACCTCCGGCTCTGGCAAATCCACCTTGTTGCACATGCTGGGGGGCCTGGACCGGCCCACTTCCGGCAGTGTCACCGTGGACGGGAAGGAGCTTTCCAGCCTAAAGGACGAGGCCCTGACCATTTTCCGCCGGCGGAAGATCGGCTTCGTGTTTCAGAACTACAACCTGGTGCCGGTGCTCAGCGTCTATGAAAACATCGTCCTGCCCATGGAGCTGGACGGCCATGCCCCGGACCACGCCTATGTGGACCGGATCATCGAGACCCTGGGGCTCCAGTCCAAGCTGGGCAACTTGCCCAACAACCTCTCTGGCGGACAGCAGCAGCGGGTGGCCATCGCCCGTGCCCTGGCAGCCAAGCCCGCCATCATCCTGGCCGACGAGCCCACAGGCAACCTGGACAGCAAGACCAGCCAGGACGTGATGGGACTGTTGAAAGTCACCAGCCAGAAATTCACCCAGACCATCGTGATGATCACCCACAACGAGGAGATCGCCCAGATGGCTGACCGCATCATCCGCATTGAGGATGGGCGCATCATGGTTCGGGGGTGAGGGGCATGAAGGTATCCAATCGCAAGTGCATCCGCCGCCTGGGCTTTCGCTCCATGATGGCGGCCAGGACCCGGAACATCATCGCCATTTTGGCCATTGCACTGACCACGGTCCTGTTTACCTCCCTGTTTACCATTGTCGGCTCCATGAACTACTCCTTCCAGCAGGAGAACTTCCGCCAAGCCGGGGGAGATATGCATGGTACCATCAAGAAAATCACCTGGGAGCAGGTGGAGGAGCTGCGGGACGACCCCCTAATCGTGGAGTCCGGGGCCCGGCTGTTTTTGGGGATGCCGGAGGATGTCCCCTTCCACAAGTCCCATGTGGAGGTCAGTTACATGGAACCCCAGGAGGCCCCCCACTACTTCTGCGTCCCGGAGGTGGGGAGCCTTCCCGCTGAGGGAACCAATCAGTTCGCCACAGACACCCACGTTCTGTCCCTTTTGGGGATCGAGCCCGAAATCGGGGCGGAGGTGAGCTTCTCCTTCTACATTGACATAGGCACCCCGTACAAGAAACTGGTGACCTACACCGGCACCCTCTCCGGCTGGTGGACCTACGATACCGCCATCACCGCCAACAACATCCTCCTGCCCCGCAGTGCCGTGGAGGAGTTGGCGGCCCTGGGCAGCGGGGACGAAATGACGCCCACAGGGAAGTGGAATCTGGACCTGATGTTCAAAAATGCCCTGCACATCCGGGAGGACGTGGTGCAGGTCCTGGACAACCACGGCTACCAGACCGAGGACAACAACCAGCCCAACTACCTGGACATCGGTGTGAACTGGGGCTACTCCGGGGCTCAGCTCAGTGACAGCTTTGACGCGGCCACTGTGATTGCCATTGCCGTGATCCTGCTGCTGATCATCTTCACCGGCTATCTCATCATCTACAACGTGTTTCAAATTTCTGTCACCAACGATATCCGCTTCTATGGGCTGCTGAAAACCATCGGCACCACCGGGCGGCAGTTGAAGCGGATCGTCCGGCAGCAGGCCCTGCTGTTGAGCGTGGTGGGCATCCCCTTGGGATTGATCGCGGGCTTCCTCATCGGCAACAAACTCACGCCGGTCATTATGGCGCAACTTAGCTATAAAAACACCTTTGTTAGCTTCAATCCCCTGATCTTTCTGGGGGCGGCGCTGTTTGCTTTGATTACCGTGTTCCTCTCCTGCGCCCGTCCGGGCCGGATGGCGGCCAAGGTCTCCCCGGTGGAGGCCGTGCGCTACACCGAGGGCGGGGGACAGAAGCGCGGCAAGCACACCAAGGACGGCAAGCGCTCCGCCAAGAAGGGTGCCTCCCTGCCTAAGATGGCCTGGGCCAACCTGGGCCGCAGCCGGAGCCGCACTGTGGTGACGGTGATCTCCCTGACCCTGGCCCTGGTGCTGGCCACCTTGACCTATACTTTTGCCAACGGCTTTGACATGGACAAGTACCTGCAAAACAAGGCCAGCGTGGACTTTATCCTGGGGGACGCGGCCTATTTCCAGACCAGCGGCGGAGGCTTCCGTAGCATAGACGATGCGGTCCCGGAGGAAGTTATCGCCGATGTGGACGCCCAGGGCGGCATCACCCAGTCCGGGCGTATTTACGGCGTCACCTCCGATATTGAGGAATTTGTCACCGAGGATTGGTATCGGACCGTTTGGGGCAATTGGAATGACGCGGAGACCTTGGACAAGTTGATTGCGGATAAGGAGCGCACCGAGGACGGCCTTTTGGCGGATAGGGCACAGCTCTACGGTATGGATGACTTCCCCCTGAGCCTGTTAAATGTCCTGGACGGGGACCTATCCCCCCTCTCTGACCCCAGCCAGCGGGCCATTGCCGTAGTTTATAACACCGACGACTACAATTCCACCCTGTGGGATTCCCACTGGGCCAAGATGGGGGACACTGTCACCATCCGCTATATCACCCATCGTGAATATTTCTACCGGGATACCGGGGAGATCATAGAGGACGTAGACGCTGCCTACGAGGGTGACCGGCCCTTTGGCTCCCGTGCGGTGGAATATACGGATGTGGATTACACCGTCTGCGCCGTGGTGAATATCCCCAGCTCCATTTCCTACCGCTATTATGGCGCGGACCAGTTCGTCCTGGGGGCGGAGCGGTTCATCCAGGACAGCGGCACCGACGGGGTCATGACCTATATCTACGATACCACCGACGAGGCCGCCCCCGCCATGGAGGACTTTTTGGCGGAGTATACCAACTCCGTCCAGCCCAGCTATGACTATGAGAGCCGGGCCACCTATGAGGCGGAGTTCGAGGGCTTTCAGGGGATGTTCTTCACCATGGGCAGCGCCCTCAGCGGCATCGTGGGCCTGGTGGGTGTGCTGAACTTCATCAACGCGGTGCTCACGGGCATTTTGAGCCGGAAACGGGAGTTTGCCGTTTTGCAGTCCGTGGGCATGACGGGGAAGCAGCTCAAGACCATGCTGGTGTGCGAGGGCTTGTACTACACCGTGCTGTCCCTGCTTCTATGCCTGCTGCTGACCGTGGGGATCGGGCCCCTGGCAGGCAGTGCTGTCAGCAATATCTTCTGGTTCTTTAGCTATCATCTCACCGTGACGCCGATCCTGGTGGTACTGCCCCTGTTCCTGCTCCTGGGGGTGATCGTTCCCTTGTTGACCTACCAGGTGGTTTCCAAGCGAACCATTGTGGAACGGCTGAGAGAAATGGATGCCTAAACGCGAAAAGAGATGGGTAACATGTTTGCCCATCTCTTTTTTGCGCTTTGGCCCCCTTGTTCTATCAGGGGAAGAAAACCCTTGACAAATGGACTACAATCTGTTATCTTATAGTTGGACTACAGGATGTCGTCAAAGGAGGTGTGAAAGTATGATTGCACAGGTTTCGGATTCTGAGCTGGAATTGATGAAGATCGTCTGGGCCAACGAGGGCACTGCCCTCTATGCCCACATCATGGAGGAACTGGCCAAATCAGGCCGGACGTGGCAGAAGAACACCATCATTACCCTGCTGTCCCGCCTGGTGGAAAAGGGGCTGCTCAAGACCAAGAAGCTGGGCCGGAGGAACGAGTACACCGCTGTGGTGTCCGAGGCGGACTACCAGGCGGCCCAGACCCAGACGCTGTTGAACAAATTGTATGAAGGCAGCGCCAAGGGATTGGTCTCCACCTTGATCCAGAGGGACTTGATCTCCCCGGAGGAGTATGAGGAGCTAAAACAGTTCTGGGAGGAGGGAAAACCGTGAATGAGATGTTGAAACTGGTGCTCTCCCTGTCCCTCTCCGGTGGGGTGTTAATTTTGGCACTGCTGCTGAGTAGACCCCTGTGGAAGGACAGGGTGAGTAAGACTTGGCAATATTACATTTGGCTGATCGTGATTGCCCGGCTGTTGCTGCCGGTGCCGACGGAGATAGACCTTGCCTGGGGGAACGTGCCCCAAACCAGTCAAAGTACCCAGCTTTTGCAGCGTACTCCGGCGGTGGAGCCGTCCACTAGAGGTGCAGTCAATGACAGCGCCAGGGGAGACGGCTTAGGAGATGGGGTTGCTGCACAAGAAGAAAACCCTGTGCCGGAAGTTATCAAGGGGAATATCGGGCTATGGTTTTTGGACAAGCTCTGGCTGCTGTGGCTGAGTGTAGCGCTGCTCCTGTTCCTGCAAAGAGTTGTGACCTACTGTCGCTTTTCAGCGCATATTCAGAGAGGTTGGGAGGCAGTGAAACACCCGGCCCTGTTGGGCACTCTGGCCCAAGCCAAGGCAAAGGCTGGCGTGAACTGCCCGGTGAAGCTCTACCGAAACCCTATGGTGTCCTCGCCGCTGCTCCTGGGCTTTTTCCGTCCCATTGTGGTACTGCCCAACACAGATTTGCCCCAAATGGAGCTATATTACACCCTGCTCCATGAGCTGACCCACTATAAACGGGGGGATATGTTCTATAAGTGGTTGGTGCAGTTGACCCTTTGCCTCCACTGGTTCAATCCCCTGGTCTGGTGGATGGCAAGAGAGATCAACCGGGATGGTGAGCTCTCCTGCGACGAAGCCCTGCTTCGCCGCCTGGATGCTCCCGCCCGGCGGGATTATGGGGATACCCTCCTCCACGCTGTGGCGGCGGGGGAGAGCGGCTCAAAGCCTGCCGGGACCGTTTATCTCAACACAAGTGCGCAATGTCTCAAAGAAAGGCTAGGTGCGATTATGAAGTTTGGGAAAAAGAAATATGTGACGATTCCGCTTTTACTGACCCTCTTGCTGGCCTGCGGCGCGGTGGTGATGGGAGCCTATGTCCATACAGAACCGAGTATGCAACAGTCCGGACAGCTCTGGTATTTCCAGAACAGCTATTACCTTTTTGGGGAGGGAGCCACCGAGGCGGATATCCCCCCGGTCTGGATGGAGGAGTTTCCCAATTTGGTGCTGGTGGAAAAGGACAAATCCGTTGTGGTAGGGGACCCCTCTGTGTTTTTCTCAGAGGATATGGCCGCCGCGGTAAAAACTCAGTGCCAGGAGCTAGTGAAAGATGGAGCGCTGACACGGGGAGAAATGCGTCTGGCGGTGAAAGCTGCTGAGGAACTACAACAACGGTGGGAGGCTCACGCCACTCAAGAGGAAACGCAACAAGAGCCGGTCGTGACATATATGGAGTCCGTAGAGATTGGATACCCGGAGCAAACGGGCCCCTACCTGACATCAGACGGCTACCATCAAGGCCCGTATCTTTTTACGCTGGCATGGAATATCAGCGGTGGGGAGGGGCAGCCCAGCGAGACATTTACCGTTTGGGACGAAACAGAACAGAACAATGTAACGCTGACGGCTTACTTCAACGAGGACAGTGAAAAAATGCGCCAAGACCTGGTGGCGATGCAGGCCCTATCCGACCAGATGTACGCCATCTATACCCAGAGAAAAGAGACCGGCGAGCAGGCGGTGGATTTCTATGTGAGCGTGGCGGACTATATTGGGGATACTGGCCCAGAGGCGCTGGCAGAACAATATTTTGAACGGTATCAAATGACGGAGTTTGAAGCGCTCTTTCCTATGTTGGATGAAACCACCCATAGGGAGTGGCTAGAGCGGGCATACGCCAGGGGAGATAAGACCTCTTTCGCCACGGTTTTCAACTGCCTGAACGCCGACGATGAATTGCTGGAGCGCTTTGCCCAACGCGCATACACGGACAATAAGCTGGAGGTTTTTGAGGCTTTGACATGGTCGATGGACCGGGAGACCGTGGAGCGGTGGCTGGACAAAACGCGGCAGGATGGAAGGAATCTTTTCAGCTTGCTTCTTTTGGAATCCTTGCGGTATGCGCAGTAAAGAACGTGCGCTTGCGGATGGTTTGAGGAAATCTGCTTAGGAAGGAGATGTACCATGAATGCTTGTTTGAAAGTGGTTTCCCTGTCCCTTTCCGGTGGAGTGCTGATTCTGGCGCTGCTGCTGGGCAGGGTTCTATGGAAAGACCAGGTGAGTAAAACCTGGCAGTATTATATCTGGTTGATCGTGGTTGCCCGGCTGCTTTTGCCGGTGCCTACGGAGATAGCGTTTGTCCAGAGGGATGCACTTCAAGACGAGCAAAGCACTCAGGTTGTGTGGCCGACCCAGGCGCAGCTTGCGCTCCTTGACGACCCCGGCGAAACGACTTCAGGGGATGTGGCTGCAGCAACGGAAGGGCCCGCCGCGCCGGAGGTCCCCAGGGGAAACGTTGGAATGTGGCTGCTGGACAAGCTCTGGCTGCTGTGGCTGGGTGTGGCGTTGGTTCTGTTCCTCCATAGGGTAGTGACCTACCGCCGCTTTGCGGGGCATCTTCGGAGAGATTGGGAGACGGTAGAGGACCCGGCGCTGCTGGGTGCCCTGGCCCAGGCGAAAGCAAAGGCCGGTGTGGGCTGGCCGGTGGCGTTGTATCGGAATCCTATGGTGTCCTCGCCCCTGCTGCTGGGCTTTTTCCGCCCGGTGGTGGTGCTGCCCAATACGGATTTGTCAGAAAGTGAGCTGCATTACACCCGGCTCCACGAGCTGACCCACTGTAAGCGGGGGGATATGTTCTATAAATGGTTGGTACAATTGACCCTCTGCCTCCACTGGTTCAATCCCCTGGTCTGGTGGATGGCAAGAGAGATCAACCGAGATGGCGAGCTCTCCTGCGACGAAGCCCTGCTTTGCCGCCTAGATGCTCCCGCCCGGCGGGATTATGGGGATACCCTTCTCCACGCTGTGGTAACAGAGAAGAACTGCCCCAAGCTGGCCGGGACCATTTACCTCAACGAAAGTGCGCAATGCCTGAAAGAAAGGTTGGGCGTGATTATGAAGTTTGGGAAAAAGAAACGCCTGATAGTGCCAGTGCTGCTGACCTGCTTACTTATCGGTGGCGCGGTAGCGGCGGGGGCTTGCGTGCCGCAGACAGTGGAAAAGGAAATCACAGAGGAGGAGTTGTGGGAACTGGAGCACTCGATCACGTGGGGATATGCGGAAGAGTCCCTATATGAAGTCCCCCAACACATGGCATGGACCCTACAGTATCCCCAAGGGGAAGAAACTGTAATGGTGCCGGGTAATGGTGGTCAGGGCCCCTATATTTTTGTCCTGTCTTGGAATGTACATAGTTGTGGAGGGGAGCCAGTCCCCAGCAAGACCTTTCCGCTCTGGGATGAAGAGAAACAGGAGCGGGTGACACTCACCGCTTACTTTAGCAAATATAGCGAAAAAATCATGAAAGACCCAGGAGCGATGCGGGCGTTGCGAGAAATCATAACAGGAGTGTATGAAACAGGAAAAGAAGG
>CAJTQP010000053.1 GCA_910578575.1 uncultured Oscillospiraceae bacterium | reverse complement strand
GCGGCTGACAAAGGCAAGAAACTGTGTTAAAATAGCCAGACGGAACAAGGGAGGATGTCCACCATGCGCATGAGAAGAAAGAAAAACCTACAGGCCCGAATGGAGCGCTGTGCCCCCTGGCTAATCCAGGACCCCGCCGCCCTGCGGGGGAACTGGCGCAGTTTGAAAGCCGATGCCCAGGAACTGCGTCTGGAGCTGGGCTGTGGCAAGGGCCGCTTCACCTGCCAGACCGCTGCCGCCCACCCGGAGCTGCTCTTTGTGGCGGTGGAGCGGGTGCCTGACGCCATGGTGATGGCCATGGAGCGGGCCAGGGAGATGGAGTTGGGCAACGTGTTTTTCGTGGATGCCGACGCCGCCAAGCTGGCGGAGTTTTTCGCTCCCGGCGAGGTGGATTTGCTATACATCAACTTCTGCGACCCCTGGCCCTCCAACCGCCACGCCAAGCGCCGCCTGACCCACCGGGACTTTTTGCTCAGTTACCGGGCGGTGCTCAAGGAGGGGGGAGAGATCCACTTCAAAACCGACAACGCTCCCCTCTTTGCCTTTTCCCTGATGCAGTTCCCCAAAGCCGGGTATCGTCTGGAGCAGGTGACAAAGGACCTCCACGCCCAGGGGATCCAGGGGATCATGACGGACTACGAGGAGAAGTTCCACAACCTGGGCACCAAGATCAACCGCTGCGTAGGGGTGAAGGAGGCGCTGCCTCCGGAGGCGGTGCAGGACGACACAGAAGCGTAAAAAAGGCTTCCATTCCAACGGATACGGAATGGAAGCCTTTGTTTATTTGCTGGCGGAGCGGGGGCCGAAGGGGCCGGGCTCATTGGGGTCGGTGCTATAGCGGGGGCCAAAGGGACCCGGTTCGTTGGGGTCGGTGCTGTAACCGGGGCCGGAGCGGTAGCCGCCGCCTCCCGCCCCGGCGGTGGGGCCGTCGGAGCCTAGGGGGTCGTCCTCCTCCTCATCGTCTGAGGGGGCGTTGACTGTGGGCTCTGGATCGTCGTCGTCCTCGTCGTCCAAATCATCCTCCTGGTTCTCGGCCTGGCGGGTCATGAACTGGAACCATTTGGAGCCGGGGGCGTGCCAGAAGAGGAAGGGGTGGTAGGCCTTGGGGCTCTCCCCCTGCTTGGTGCGGGCATAGTAGCGACTAAAGCGCACGCTGTCCAGGCCGTACAACACCAGGAACAGCAGCACGATCCACCAGAAGTTCACCGCCAGGGTGAAGAAGATCCCGCTGAGGATCCCCCCCAAGCTGGCCGCGCCGGTTTTGCTGGAGAGGTGGAAGATGGGGTTCCCCGACTGGTCCAGGGGGGGGACATGCTCTTCATACCAGGCCAGCAGGTTGCCAAACAGGGCCAGGACGGCCTGGTCGCCGCTGCCCTCTTCCTCGAAGAAATCCGTCCCTAGGTGCTTGGCAAAGAGCTCGCCCAGGCTGTCGTCTCCCTCTACATAGGAGCGGATGCCGGTGCCATAGGTCACATACCAGTCCTTGCTGTTGACGTCCAGGAGCAGGAGCAGGTCCCGGCTGCCCAGGTTCAGGTGGTCGGCGGTGTTTTGGGCATAGGTCTCAATGTCCATGCCGCTGAGATGCCAGACGGTTTTGACGGCGATCAAGCTGCCGTAGGTATTGTCCAGCTGGAGGTTATCGCGGGCCAGGGTGTCCAGGGTGTCTAGGGAAAAGAGGGTGGCCCCGTCGTCGATCCAGCCTAGATAGTAGTTTAGATTGCTCTCGCCTGCCCGGCGGTTGTCGCTGTGGGTGATCTCGCCGGCGTCGGGGGCGGGGGCAGAGCGGGTATAGCCCCACACGCAGCACAGGGCCACGATGAGCAGCGTCAGCACCACGGCCACAGAGGTCTTTTTCAAAAAATTCATTTGGCACCTCCCAAAGAGTCCCCGGCTTGTACCGGGCGGGTCTCGCGGGGGCTCAACTGCGCAGCTCCAGCAGCTTTTGCTTCAGCTCACCCTCGATTTTTGCCAGCTCCACTTCCGCTTCCTGGCGCTTCTGTTTGCCCTCGTTCTGGATGCGCATGACCTCATCCAAGGAGTCCACCAACTGCTGGTTGGTGTGGCGGAGGGTGTCCAAGTCCACGATGGCCCGTTCCGCCTCCCGCGCAGTCTCCACCGTGCCGGTTTTGAGAAGATCGGCGTTCTGCTTGAGCAGGGTGTTGGTCATCTCTGTGACAGCGTTCTGGGCGGCGGTGGCCTGGCGGGCGTGCTCCAGCCCCAGGGCCAGGACCATCTGGCTCTTCCACAGGGGGATGGTGTTCACCAGGCTGGACTGGATCTTTTCGATCATCAGGGTGTCGTTGTTTTGCAGCAGCCGGGTCTGGGGGCCCATTTGCAGGGAGATGATCCGGGTGAGCTCCAGGTCGTGGATTTTTTTCTCAAAGCGGTTGCACAGGCTCACCAGGTCGTTGTAGGCCTGGGCGTCCTCCTGGCTGCCGGTGGCGGCGGCCTTGTCCCGCAAGGGGGCCACCTGCTCCGCCTGGATTTGCGCCAGGCGCTTTTTCCCCGCCAGGATGTACATGGTCAGCTCCTTCTGGTACTTGGCGTTGAGCTGGAACATCTGGTCCAGGTTGGCCACATCCTTCATCAGAGCGATGCGGTGCAGCTCCAGGTTTTCGGTGATTTTGTCTACATTGGTCTCCACCTTGGCGTAGCCCGCCTTCATGGCCTCCAACTGGTTTTTCTTCCGGTGGAAGAAGCCGGCAAAGCCCTTCTTCTCCTCGGCGGGCTCGAAGCCCTGGAGTTCCCGCACCAGCTCCGCCAGGGCGGAACCGATCTCCCCCAGGTCCTTGGTGCGGACCTGCTGGAGGGTGTGCTCGGAGAAGGCGGAGACGTTCTTTTGGGCGGCGGCGCCGTATTGCAGGATCACATTGCTGTCGGTGATGTCGATGGTCTTTGCAAAGTCCTCCACCGCCTTGCGCTCCGCCTCGGAGAGCTTGGACTCATCCAAATCGCTCTCCGGCAGGGGGGCCGCCTGGGCCTGGGCGCTCTCCGGAGGCGGGGGTGCCTTGGGGGCCTCCGGGATGGGGATTTCCTGGGCCTTAGGGGCCTCTTGGGCTGCCTGGGTCCCTTGGGTGGACAGGGGGAAGTCGGGGTTCAGGGTCAATTCGGGGATGAAATCGTCAGCCATAAACGCAGGTCCTTTCTATCTCTATCTCTCTGTGGTGTCGCTTTCCTCTGGGTCGGAATCGTGCTCTGGCGCCTGGGGGCCGTCCTCCTCTGGCTGGGAGGCATCGCCCTCCGGCTCCGATACGGACGTCTCCGCTTCCGTATCGGCCTCCTCCGTCAGGGGCCCCTCGCTGTTCAAACCCTCCTGGGCCAGGAGGCTTTCCATCACGGTGATGTCCGAGGCGATGTCCATGGCCTCATCCCGGAACAGGGCGTCCAACTGCTTGTGGAAGGAGGAGACGATGGTGTCCATCATGGTCTCGATGCGCTCCATGGTGCCGTCGATGTTCTCCCCGGCCACCCCCGCCGCCCCCATGCGGTCGTAGGCGTTGAGGATCTTCAGGGTGGTGGGCAGGTAGTAGTTCATGAATTTCCAGATTTGGGGCAGCTTCTCCGGGGAGGAGATCACGTGGTCCAGGATCTTCGCCGTGGTGGACTCCAAGTCGTTGATCTGCTCCGAGAGCTTGGGGTCGGAGATGGCGTGGTTCAGGCGGCGGATCTCCCCCAGGGCCCGGTCCTTCTCCTGGATGAGGGCGTCGATCTTGGGATCGCCGGTGGAGACGAAGGCCGCCTCCTTCTCGTCCTCCTCTTCTACGGTCTCCGCTTCCTCCTCTGCCGCATCATCGGCGTCGGGGTCGGGGAGCTCATAGCGCTGGGTGGGCCAGATCCCCTTGGCCACCAGAAAGACGATGGCGGAGAGGAGGATGACCGTCACATAGTCGGACACCTTATAGAGGGGATGGACGATGGTGAAGATCACCCACACCAGGGCGATGGCATAGATGGGAAGGACGGAACGCTTTTTGAATGTGGCCACGGAAGGACCTCCTTACAAAGCCCGCGGGGGCTTTTTTTGTGGGCGGGACGCTGTCTCCTGTTAGCTTGTCGAAAAACAGGACATATTATCCATATTATTTTACCATAGAGAGATGCCATGTCAAGGACTCATTGCCATTGACAGGGAGGAAAAAGACAGATAAAATGGAGAAAACGCAGTTTGACGCGGAATTTTGGAATGGGCCGCCTGTCCAGGGCGGACAGACAGCCCATTCCATCTATGTGATGCGGCGGGCTGTCCGGGCCGTTGCCGTCGGGGCCGTCCGGGGAGAGAGGGGAGACCGACAGTGTTCCCGGCGCTCCTGGGCGGGGAAAGCTCCCTGCCGCCGCTTGCCGTATCCTATGCGGCGGGGAGCGGGTTTGTGATTGTCCCGGCAGGCACGCCACAGCCGGCTTGTGAGAAAGGACGGATGCGTTATGATCAAAATTGCCCCTTCGATCCTCTCGGCAGATTTTGCCCAGTTGGGCCAGGAGGTCCAGCGGGTCCAGACGGCGGATTGGCTCCACGTGGACGTGATGGACGGGATGTTCGTCTCCAACATCAGCATCGGGGTGCCGGTGGTGAAGTCCCTGCGCCGGGTGACGGACAAATTTTTAGACGTCCACCTGATGATCGAGAAGCCGGTGCGCTACATCGACGCCTTTGCCGATGCCGGGGCGGATTTGCTCTCGGTACACTTGGAGGCGGACATGCCCCCCGGCATCCGCGCCGCCTTGGAGGCCATGGACCGCCGGGGCGTGAAGAAAGGCATCGTCCTGCGGCCCATCACCGGGGCGGAGGCGGTGCTGCCTTACGTGAAGGACGTGGACCTGATCCTGGTGATGACCGTGGAGCCGGGCTTCGGGGGCCAGAAGTTTATGGCGGACCAACTGCCCAAGATCGCGGCCATCCGGCGGTATATCAACGAATACAACCCGGCCTGCCACCTGGAGGTGGACGGCGGGGTGGACCCGGTGACAGCCCCCCAGGTGATCCAGGCGGGGGCAGACGTGCTGGTGGCGGGCAGCGCCGTTTACGGCGCGGCGGACCCGGCGGCGGCCATCCGTACCCTGCGGGGAGAATAACCCCAGACCAAGTTGGAAAGGAACGAGTTGACCCATGGAGTATTTTCCCCCCGCCCTGGAAAAACTGGTGGAACAGTTTGCCCGCCTGCCGGGCATTGGCAAAAAGACTGCCCAGCGCCTGGCCTTTTTCGTGCTCTCCCTGCCAGAGGGCGAGGTGGAGACCTTCGCCCATGCCATCCTGGAGGCCAAGGAGAGCATCGCCCTGTGTCCTGTGTGCCAGAACCTCACCGAGGGGGACGGCCCCTGCGCCGTCTGCGCCAGCGAAAAGCGGGACGCCAGTACCGTATGCGTGGTGGCGGACCCCAAGGACGTGATCGCCTTCGAGCGCTCGCGGGAGTACCGGGGGCGCTACCATGTGCTCCACGGGGTGCTCTCCCCCATGAATGGGGTGGGACCGGATGATCTGTACATCAAGTCCCTATTGGAGCGGGTGAGCCAGGGGGAGGTCCAGGAGGTCATCATGGCCACCAACCCGGACACCGAGGGGGAGGCCACAGCCATGTACCTCTCCCGGATGCTGAAGCCCTTCGGGGTCAAAGTCACCCGCCTGGCCTATGGCGTTCCCGTAGGGGGCCATTTAGAATATGCAGATGATGCCACCCTCATGCGGGCTTTGGAGGGCAGGCGGGAAATGTAACAAAGAAAGCTGCCGTTTCTCCTTTGGGAGACGGCAGCTTTTATCTGTTGTGTTGTTTCATGGCAAGTACCTATCCGAATCATGTCATGCGATTTGTTTGTGTTCCAACGGCGGCAGGGTGGTGTTCTCGAACATCTGGGTGGGTTCTCCCCAGGCGCAGGCGTCGGGGCCGATGGTGTAAAAGCCGTACTTTTCATAATAGTTGCAGTGTTCGGAGGCCAGATAGATTTTTTCGTACCCCAGCTCACCGCCCCGCCGCCGGGCGTGGTCGATGAGGATGGGGCTCAGGTGCTGTCCCCGGAACTTGGGGTCCACGTACAGGGTGGCGATCCACAGGCCCTCTTCCTCACTGTAGAGGATCTGTTTGATAGCCAAGGTGTATCCCCCAACCACCTTGCCGTGGTCCACGGCGATGTAGGCGTCGGGGATGGGCCCGGCCTGGGCCAGCACCAGCCCCATGTGCTTCTCGATCCAGGGCATACAGGCTGGCCAGTGGCGCTCCAAGCTATCCAGCATGGCCGGAATGAATTCCGGTCTCTCTCGGATGGAATAGATCTTCATCACAAGTCCCCTCCTTTCGGGAACGTGACGGGCTTCCATTTCCTGACCGGTTGTGTTTCGATTTCCTTCTATCTGTAGTATATACCTTTTGACGGAGAAATGCAAGGGATTTGCGAAAGAATTTATTATTTTTGACGAGAAAACCCAGCGCAGACCTGGGCGAATAGCGCTTGGGGCGTGTCCACCACTGCCAGGGCGCCGGCGGCCGCCATGCTGTTTGCAGTCCCATAGCCCCAGCTTACGCCGATGGTAGGGATGCCGTGGGCGGCGGCCCCTAGCACGTCATAGTCCGTGTCGCCGATCATCAAGACCCCATGGGGCCCACCGGCCTTTTGGAGCAGGTAGGCGATCACATCTGCCTTGTTCTCCCGGCTGCTGTCCATGGTGGCGCCGCAGATTTCCAGGAAGTAGCCGTCCAAGTGGAAGTGGGCCAAGATCTCCTTGGCGGTGATTTCCGGTTTGGAGGTGGCCACGTATAGGGGGAAGCCCGCTTCCTGGAGCTGTTCCAGCAGCGCCGGGATGCCGGGGTAGGGGAGGTTTTCAAACTTGCCCACCGTCTGGTAGCGGCTGCGAAACAGGGAAATGGCCTGGTCCAGCTCCGCCTCCGGCACGCCAAAGCGGGCAAAGCTCACCCGCAGAGGCGGGCCCACAAAGGCCCGGAGGGCCTCCCTAGGGGCCTGGATACCGTAGGCCTCCAAGGCCAGTTGGGCGCAGTTCATGATGCCGGGGCCGGAGTCGGTGAGGGTGCCGTCCAGGTCAAAAAAGAGGGTGGGGTGCATGGGGGGACGCTCCTTTCAGGATGTTCTGTGCTCAAAGGTGGATGATGGTTTTCACCAGCTCCGGGGGCTTGGTTTCCATCAGGTGGAATGCGGTCGCCACCTGGTCCAGGCCGGTGAAGCGGTGGGTGATCAGGGGCAGCGGGTCTACCCGCTGGTATTCCAACAGCCGCAGCAGCCGTTCCATCCGGGCCCGCCCGCCGGGGCACTCGCCACCCCGGATGGTCTTGTTGCCCATGCCGAAGCCGAAGCGGATGTTGTTCAGGGGCAGGTCGCCGTAGCTGGTGAAGTAGTTCACATTGCCCACCGCGCCGCCCCAGCGGACCATGGCCACCGCCTGGCTGAGGGCATCGTCTCCGCCGCCGGCGCATACGCAGCAGTCCGCCCCCTGCTTGTCTGTGAGGGCGAACACCTGCCGGGGGACGTCCCCATTGTGATAGTCCACTAAGTCCGTGGCCCCGTAGAATCGCGCCAGCTCCGCGCACTTGGGGCGGCTGCCGATGGCGATGATCCGCCCTGCCCCCCGGAGACGGGCCCCGGCAATGGCCATGAGGCCCACGGGACCGATGCCCATCACCACCACGCAGTCCCCAGGCTGGACCTCTGCCAGCTCCGCGCCATAGAGGCCGGTGTTGAGCATATCCGCCGCCATCACCGCCGCCTCTAGGGAGACCCCCGCCGGGATACGGGCGGCGTTGGCGTCGATGTCTCGGATCAGGGCGTATTCCGCCAGCAAGCCGTCCTCAGAGTTGGAGAGCTTTTGGCCGGTGATGAGGCCGTCACAGTGCTGGTGGGCCCCCAGTTGGGCGGGGACGGTGCGCCAGTCCGGGGTCACCGGGGGGACCACCACCAGGTCCCCCACGTGGAAGTCCCGCACCAGCTCCCCCACCTCCACGATCCGCCCCAGGCCCTCGTGGCCCAGGATGCGTTGGGGTTGCAGACAGTTGATGGCCACGTTGTGGACGTCGGAGGTACAGGGGGAGACCAGTAGGGGTTGTATCACGGCGTCAAAGCCGCTGGCGTGGGGACGTTCCTTTTCCACCCAGCCGGCCTGGCCGTTTTGCAGATAGGCGAAGGCTCTCATGGAAGGGCTCCTTTCTGTGGGGAGGATTTCCAGGGAAATATAGCGATTACCAGTCCCGCTCCCGGATGGCGGTCTCGGTGTCGATGTCGATTTGGAACCACTCCAGGATATATTCCACGGTCTCGGCGATGCTCTCGCGGGCCACGGTCTCCAGCTCGCTGTCGTGGTCCTCAAATTCTGCTTCCAGCTCGTTGATGGCCAGGGTCATTTCATCCAGCTTGTCTTGGATCACGTCCAGGTCGGTTTCCCCGGCCTCCAGCATACGGATCACGGGGAGGATGGTCTCCTCGACCTTTTCCACCAGGAAGTTGGGGTAGTAGTCGTCGCTGACCATGGCGCGCAGCAGGATGTAGCGTTCGTCAAATCGTTTCATACAAGCACACTCCTTCACAGTATCGTTGGCGTTGTGTTAAGATAGGACCACCGCGGCCAGCAGTAGCAGGCAGGGGAGCACGGCGGTGTATTGGCCCAGCAGGGGGGACAGGCACCCGCTGAGCACTGCCCCCACCACAAAGGAGAGGATGAGGGCATAGTAGGTGGCGGCCTTTTTCCCCGCCACCTGGTCCCGCCGGGTCAGGCGGCGCAGGAGGTTTTCCGTCCCCGCCCGCAGGTTCCCGGTGCACATGGTGGTGGCGCAGGCACAGCCGTTGATCACCCGGAAGCTCTCCACCTGCATGGCGCTGGTGAAGGAGATCAGCCCGTTGGCCAACAGGTCCCAGCGCCCCAGGGGCAGCAGGGCCACCGCCGCCACTACGGCGCACTCCAGCAGGAGGATCCACTTGCGCCAGTCCAAGGGCAGCTTCCACCGTTGGAGAAGGGAGCGCAGCAGCTCCGTGGCCAGCACCCCGGCGGCAAAGGCCAGGATAGGGGGGAGGTAGTGCAGCGCTTGCACCCAATCTCCCAGGGCCAGCCGGGCCCCCATCATCACCAGGTTTCCAGTTTCCGCCGTGGCGAACACCTGGCCGCGGTTCAAATAAGTGTAACAGTCCAGGCTCCCGCCGGCCAGGGCCAGCAGCAGCCCCAGGGGCAGGGTCTCAAAGCGAGGGGATTCTTTCATGGATGTCCTTTCGTTGTGGCGTCATTTGCATCAGCTTGCATTATAGCGCGGATGGTCCCTGCCTGCAAGGAATCCCTGCCGTTTTTTTGACGAAATTGGGGGCGGGTTGCCTTTTGTGTATTTTATTGCTATAATGTGCTGGTACTGAAAAATGCCTGCATTTTTCACGCATGAAAGGGAGGGCGCGATGGAAGAACTGATTACCCGAATTAAAATGGTATTTGCGCAACTGGGAGAGCAACTGCAAGGAGCCATGGAGAATGTGGACACCTCCCAGGCGTTTTTGAATGTGGTCAACGTGGTCCTGCCGGTGGCCTGCGGCATTTTGCGCATCGCGGCGGTGGTGGTGGCCATCCTGATCATCGTGCGCTGCCTGCTGTCCCTGTTCCGGGAAAAGCCCGGCAAGGAGATCTGGGGCTGGCTGGCGATGAACGATGGCACCCGCTTAGAGCTGTGCCACTGGGAGAACACCGTGGGCCGGGGGCGCTGGGCGGACGTGGACCTGAACTTCCCCACCGTCTCCCGCAGCCACATTGCCCTGCTCCGGGACGCCCAGGGGAACTGGAAGATACAACCCCTGCAAACCAAGAACGGCACCCGCCTCAACGGCAAGCCCGTGCGCCATATTGTCCCCATCCACACCGGGGATATTGTGGAGCTAGGGGGCCTCTTTTTGGAGTTTTACGCCATCAGCGAGGAGGAGGAACGGGAGCAGGCCATGCGCTGGGGGGTGGCAGAGCGTCCCCTGAACCCCGCCCGGACCCTGGGCTTTCTGACTCTGTTCCAGGTGATGATGTGCGTGCAGTGCATGCCTGGCCGGGACGCCACCCAACTGGCCATGCTGGGGGTGGCCTACGCCCTGCTGTGCGCCGCCATGTGGGGGATGTATGTGCTCTACCGGGGCCTGAAGCGCACGGCCTTTGAGGCGGAGACCATCGCCTTTTTCCTGTGTACCATCTCCTTTTCCATCACGGCGGCCTATGCGCCGGGGAGCCTGATGACCCAGTGCGTGTCCATGATCATCGGCATCGTCCTCTTCATGTTCCTGAGCCTGTTGCTGCGGGACCTGCGTTCCACGGTCTCCCTGCGCTGGCCGGTGGCTATTCTGACCTGCCTGCTGTTGATCTTCAACGTGGTAGTGGGCCCGCGGATCTTCGGGGCAAAGAACTGGATCGACCTGGGCTTCATCAGTTTCCAGCCCTCGGAGTTTGTCAAGATTGCCTTTATCTTCATCGGGGCCGCCACCTTGGACCGGCTCTTCGCCCGGCGCAACCTGCTTTTTACCGTGCTTTTCTGCGGCTTCTGCATGGGATGCCTGGCCCTGATGAGTGACTTCGGCACCGCCCTGATCTTCTTCGTGGCCCTGTTGGTGATTGCCTTCCTGCGCTCCGGGGACATCGGCTTTCTGGCCCTGATGGGCACCGCCGCCGCCGGGGGTGTGGGCATTATCTTGAAGTTCAAGCCCTACATCGCCAACCGCTTCGCTGCCTGGCGGCACGTGTGGGAGTATTATAATGAGGCGGGGGGCTATCAACAGACCCGCACCATGTCCGCCATTGCCAGCGGCGGCCTCTTCGGCAAGGGCACCGAGGACAGCTTTTTGAAAAGCGTGGGCGCTGCCAACACCGACCTGGTGTTCGGCGTCATCAGCGAGGAATTTGGCCTGCTTTTGGCCCTGTGTACCGTGTTCGTGCTGCTGGTGCTCACGGTGTATGCCGTGCGCTGCGCCTCCACTGCCCGGTCCAGTTACTACGTCATCGCCGCCAACGCGGCGGCGGCCATGCTGGTGTTCCAGGCCTCCCTGAACATCCTGGGGGCGGTGGACGTGCTGCCCCTCACCGGGGTGACCCTGCCCTTCGTGTCCATGGGTGGTTCCAGTATGATCTCCTGCTGGGCGCTGCTGGCCTACATCAAGGCGGCGGATACCCGTCCCAACGCCAGCTTTACCCTCAAGCTGCCCAAGCGCATCCGGGGCTGGATCCCGGTGGACAACGCCCAGGAGTACGCCATCGACGACGATTACTACGGCGACGAGTATGACGGCTATGGGTACGAGGAAGAGGAGTATTACGAGGGCGGGGAGTACGACCAGTACGACGGCTACGACGCCTTCGACGCCCCGCCCCCCCGGCGGGAGGGGGATTGGCAGATCGAGGACTCCCTAAACAGCCGCCGGGACCCAGGGGCCTGGGAGGACCTGCTCTCCGGTCCCCTCTGGGGGGACGAGCCTCCACCGGACCGGCCCCCCAGAGACCGTAGGGAAAGGAGGCGGCGGCGTTGAAACGACTGAAACGGCGTACGGCCATTACCATGATTTTGGCGGCGGCTTTGGCTGCGGGGGTGCTCTACTTCTGCGTCCAACTCATCCGCAACGGCAGCGATTGGGTGGGCTTTTTTGGCACCGCCTTTTATGAGTCCGGTACCATTTATGACAGCAAAGGGACCCAACTTTACAACGGGGAGACCGGGGACTATGCGGCGGACAGCACCGTCCGCCGCTCCACCCTCCACCTGGTGGGCAACCGCAGCTTTGGCACCTCCCTGCGCACGGTGCTCTCCGGGCGGCTTACGGGGTACAATTTCATCACTGGCACGGCCCTGGGGGGCCACGACGTGACCTTGACCTTGGATGCCTCCCTGAACGCCGCGGCCCTGAACGCCCTCAACGGGCGCAAGGGGGTGGTGGCGATCTATGACTACACCAACGGGGATGTGAAATGCCTGGTGAGTTCCCCTACCTTCGACCCCCTGTACCCACCGGAGGATATCGAGACCAACAAGAACTACGACGGGGTGTATTTGAACCGCTTTTTCTCCGGCACCTATCCCCCCGGCTCCGTCTTTAAGATCGTGACCACGGCGGCGGCCATTGAGAAGCTGCGGAATTTGGAGAGCTTCACCTATAGCTGCACCGGCAGTTTGCAGATCGGGGACGATGTGGTCACCTGCCCCTACGTCCACGGCTCCAACATGGACATCAACCAGAGCCTGGCCTGCTCCTGCAACGGGGCCTACGCTACTCTGGCCCTGGAGCTGGGGGCGGACACTCTGGAGGATTACATGAAGCAGGCGGGCCTGTTGGAGTCCCACAACGTCAACGGCATCAACACCGCCTCCGGGAGCTTTGAAAAGCAGCCAGCGGGGTCCCTTTACCTGGGCTGGTCCGGGGTGGGCCAGGACCGGGACCTGGTGAACCCCTGCAGTATGCTCAGCTTCATGGGGGGCATCGCCAACCGGGGGGTGGCAGTGGTGCCCAACCTTCTGGCCAAGGAGACCATCGCCGGTTCCCCCATCCCGGCGGCCCTGCCGGGGGGGAAGGAGAGCTATAACATCTATAGCGCCGAGACCTGCCAGCGGCTGAAGGAGATGATGCGCAACAACGTTACCTCCCAGTATGGCCAGGCCCAGTTCGGGGAGCTGCCCGTGTGCGCCAAGTCCGGCACCGCCGAGGTGGGCAACGGCAACCAGCCCCACGCCTGGTTCGCCGGTTTTATCGATGACGCAGCCCACCCCCTGGCCTTTGTGGTCATGGTGGAGAACGGCGGCTTCGGGGCCGATGTGGCGGGGGGAATCGCCGTCAAGCTCCTGCCCCTGGCTGTGGCAGAATAAGGACACAAGCACGTCGCCGGGCCCTTCTATGGAGAGGGGCCCGGCGGCTTTGCTTATTTCTTGTTGATGAAGTACAGGCCTACCATGCAGATGGCGATGCCGGCCAGCTTGCTGGGGGTGATCTGCTCCTTGTAGAGGAGAAGGCCCACGAAGATCAGCACCACGGCCAGGAAGGCGCTGGCCACCAGGTTGGCGGTACTCACCGGCCAGCCGGCCTTGTAGGCGTAGATAAATCCCACCTCCAGCCCCACCAGAACCAAGCCGAACACGAAGGGGGCCCAGTTCAGGTGGTTGTATTCCCGCAAGAGGTTCCCGCCCTGGCTGGTAGCAAAGAAGAGGACGGCGGAGAACAGGGCCGCTACGGTGTACGTGACCGTCAGGGAGGCCAGGGGATTCATGGCCTCTGGGGTGGATTTGGCGCAGATTTGATACAGGGTGTTGGCGGCCACCACCAGGGCGATGGGCCAGATGTAAGACAGCATGGAAATCCCTCCTAAGCGTAAAAATGAGCGCCAGGCAATGTGCCTGGCGCTTCGGTAGGTACCCACCATAAATTGTAGGGTGCTTTTACTATACTGGGTTGGTGGAGAAAAGTCAAGGGGGAGAGCTTTTGCAGGGAAAACGGCATTTGAAAAAACGTGGAGGGAAATGCGGGGAGCGGGACGCCGAGGGCGGCGTCCCCTACAAAGACGCGCCGGTGTCTTCACCACCCATTGGTTCACAATGTACGTGGCAAAACGTCTCCCAGTGAACCCTGCCTGACCTAGAGGTATCTCACGTTGGATGTAGGGACCGCCGTCTTCGGCGGCCCACGGTTTCCCACTACTTTTTTTCAAAATCCTTGTAGAGCATACTGGGCTGCACGCCCTGGTTGTTCTGGTACTTACCACTCTGGTAGGTCTCATACTCTCCTTGAAGGGTGTGGTAGTAGATCTGGCAGATCTCCACATTGGGATAGATGACGATGGGGTGGATGCAGAACATCTCCAGGGTCCAGTACCCGGCAAAGCCTACGTCCCCGAACCCGGCGGTGATGTGGATGAACAGCCCCAGCCGCCCCACAGAGGAGCGCCCCTCCAACATGGGCACGAAACCGTCGGTTTTGGTGTACTCCAGGGTGCGGCCCAGATAGAGCTTGTTGGGCTCCAGCAGCAGGCCGCTCTCCGGGATGGTCAGGTGGCGCACGGGGTTGTTGGCTTTCATGTCCAAAACCTGGCTGTCGTAGACCAGCAGCTCATCCGCCAGGCGCAGGTTGTAGCTGTTGGGATTGAGCTGGGAGGCCCGGTAGGGCTCAATGATGATGGATTTCCCCAGGTTCTTTTTGATCTCTTGTCCTGATAGCAGCATAGTTGGCCTCCCTTTTTCCCCTAGAGGATGGGTTGTCCCCAGGGGTACGACAATAATTTTGTTTTACTGTAGCATAGGGGGGAGGGCTTGTCAAGTTGGAGGAAAACATGGGGGAGTTAGCGGAGGGCAACAATTTGAAATGGCCCGCGAAAGGGGTGGAAAGGGGTTTTTCGTGCGAGATAGACGAAAAGCAAAAGACAGCCTGGGAAGTCAATAGAGATTATCCATAAAAAAGTCGAAAAAGCAGATTGACAATCTCTTGCGGAGTGTTATAATGGCGGTGGAACAAAACCGTATTCTCGCTAAGAAGGGAAGGACATGATATCCATGCAATCCACGAACCTTGCAACGGAAGTCCGGAAGCTTCTTCCGGGCGGGGACTGCACCGGACGCGGTGGCTGCGGCTTCGCAACTTGCGACGCCTGCGCACAGGCCATTGCAGCGGGTGGTCCCGTGAACCTCTGTCCGGCCTGCGATGAGGAGGCCGTGGCCGCCATCGCCCAGCGCACAGGCGGGGAATTGCTCCCCCCGCGCCAGGAGGTGGCATTCATCAAGTGCTCCGGCAGCGCTGCCGGAAAGTCCCGCCTGAAGGTCTTTGCCAGCTGTGAGGAGGCCGTGAAGAGCGGCTTCGCCCCCGGCGAATGTACCTATGGCTGTGTGGGGGCCGGCTCCTGTGCCGCCGCCTGCACCTTCGATGCCCTCCATGTGGTCAATGGTGTGGCCACCGTGGACCGGGAGAAGTGCAACGGCTGCGGCGCCTGCGCCAACGCCTGCGTGCAGAAGCTGGTCCACATGGTCCCGGAGGACGCCTCCAACTTCGTCCCCTGCTCCAACCAGGACGAGGAGGAAGTGGCCCTGCGGATGTGCGGCTATAGCTGCATCGGCTGCGGCGACTGCGCCGAGGCCTGCCCCGAAGAGGCCATCACGGTCATCGACAACCGGGCGGTCATCGACTATGACAAGTGTGTGGGCTGCGCCGCCTGCACCGTGGCCTGCCGCAAGAAGATCATTGTGGACACTTACCACGACCTCACCAAGCTGAAGCCCACCACCGCCTTTGTGCGCTGCCGGGGCGGTTGGCACAACCATGAGGTCTACGCCGCCGCCGGGGCTACCACCTGCCGGGAGGCCAGCAAGCTGGACCTGGACGGCCACTGCTCCTACGGCTGCGCCGGCTTTGGCGACTGTGCCCAGGCCTGCCGCTTCGACGCCATCACCCTGGTCCAGGGTACCGCCAAGGTGGACCCGGACAAGTGCGTGGGCTGCACCGCCTGCACCCACGTATGTCCCCAGGAGCTGCCGGTGATCGTGCCCTACAAGGGGGCGAAGCTGGTGCCCTGCGCCTCCCAGGATGACCCGGAGACCAGAAAGAAGCTGTGCTGGGTGAGCTGCATCGGCTGTGGCGACTGCGCAGCCAACTGCCCCGACGGCCTGATCCATCTGGAGAACGGCCGGGCGGTGATCCAGCCGGAGCGCTGCGAGGACTGCAATATCTGCTCCTACGTCTGCCCCAACAACGTCATCACCGGGCGGACACTGCCGGAGTATACTTATGTTCAGATCCGTGCCCTGGCGGCACAGACAGGAGGTGCGGTGCGATGAAAGACACAAGACCCTTCAAGAGTATGGACGCCAACATGGCCGCGGGCCATGTGGCCTACGCCTTTACGGAAGTGGCGGCCATCTATCCCATCACCCCCTCCTCCCCCATGGCGGAGGACGTGGACGAGTGGGCCAACCAGGACCGCCGGAACATCTTTGGCAACCGGGTGAACATCGTGGAGATGGAGTCCGAGGGCGGCGCCGCCGGCGCGGTACACGGCTCCCTGTCCACCGGTGCCCTGACCACCACCTTCACCGCCTCTCAGGGCTTATTGCTGATGATCCCCAACCTCTATAAGATCGCCGGCGAGGGCCTGCCTGGGGTATTCCACGTGGCG
>CAJTQP010000052.1 GCA_910578575.1 uncultured Oscillospiraceae bacterium | reverse complement strand
TCCAGGTCCGCCCGGTCCCCCAGGGACGCGGGGCGGCCATTCACCAGCACCCGTCCCTCCAATATGTAGGCCTCCGCCCTCCGGCGGGAGCAGAGCCCCCCGGCGGAGAGCAGCTTTTGCAGGCGTTCCTCCATGAATTTCTTCCTCCCCGGCGGCGCAGCAAGGGGTCTTGCGCCGCCGCTTCCGTTCATTCCTCGTCCTGGCCCAGCCGGCGCAGGTATTCCAGGGGGGAGGGCTTTGCCCGCTCCCCGGTGACATCCCGTCCCGCGGTGCCTGTCCACACCAGGTAGGTCTCCCCTACCTGCTTGTTGTTGCAGAAAAACCGCAGGCTCCCGGCGATCTCCCCCTCCAGCACCGGGGCCTGGACCTCTTCTGGCAGGTCCATCTCCATGGTCACCGTCTCCCCCTCCTGAAGGGGGTAGGCCACGGTCTCCCTGGGGGACACGGAGAGACTGCGCAGCAGGCTCCCCTGCACCGGAACCTGGGCCAGAATCTCCCCCTCCTGGGCCAGCACCGTCCGGGGATAGTGGGCAAAGCCGTAGTCCAGGAGGGCCTGGTGGTCCGTCCAGTCATTGGCGTCGTTGAGGGTGACGCACACCAGGGTCTGTCCCTCCCGCTGGGCGCTGGACACCAGGGTACGCCCCGCCTGGCGGGTGTAACCGGTCTTCATGCCGGTGCAGCCCTCATAGCGCCAGAGGAGCTTGTTGTGGTTGGTGAGACTGCGGCCCTCCAGGGCGATGGACTTGGTGGCCACGATCTCCGCCACCGTCTCATTTTCCAGGCAGGCCACCGCCAAGCGGGCCATATCCAGGGCGGAGGCGTAGTGGTTTTCATCCCCTAAGCCGTTGGGGTCGGAGAAGTGGGTGTTGCGCATCCCCAAGTCCTTGGCCCGTTGGTTCATCCAGCTGACAAAGGTATCCACATCCCCAGCGCAGTGGGCCGCCAGGGCCACCGCCGCGTCGTTGCCGGAGTGGAGGAGCAGGCCATAGAGCAGGGTCTGGGCCGTGAGCTTCTCCCCCGGCTTGAGATAGAGGGAGGTCCCCTCCACCCCCGTCCACTCCCGGCGGATGGTCACTGTCTGGGACAGATCCTCCAAGCACTCCGCCGCCACCAGGGCGGTCATGAGCTTGGTGGTGCTGGCGATGGGCCGGGGCGTGTTCTCATCCAGCCGGTAGAGGATGCGGCCGCTGTCCGCGTCCATCAAAAGGGCGGAGGCTGCGGAAACCGCGGGCGCCTCCGCCGCAAAGCTATGGACCACCAGCCCCGGCAGCAGGGCACAGAGCACCCCCAGGGCGGCAAATCGTTTGCGCATAGGAATCCCCCCATACTATTATAATGAGTTACAGGCTCAGTATGGGGCGTTCCCGCAGGTTTTATACAGGCTGCGGCCTGCTTACCAGTTATTCCACAAAGGGCTCCTCTATCTCTTTACCCTTTTCCTTCTTTTTTTCCAAAAATTCGCTGACCTTCCCCACCGCGTCGGGAATCAGCTCCAGCACCCGGTCCAGGCTGCTCTCCGGATAGGGCGCCGTGGGCAGGACCCGCACGTTGGTGCCACTGACCACGAGGAAGCACACCGGGGTGACCTTCACCCCCGCGCCACCGCCGCCGCCAAAGGGATGGGGCTGCGCACTCTTGCTGTCAAACTCCGAGCCGCCGGTGCCAAAGCCGAAGGAAATCTTGGACACCGGGATGATGGTGACCTCCCCTGCCTGGATGGGCTCCCCCACCATGGTATTGGCGTCCACTGCCTGGCGGATCTTCTGGATGGTCTCCTCCATCAATTCATTCACTGGATGCTTCTTTTCCATGCTTTGTTCTCCTCTCATTGGGCCGGCGCCCCGGCGCTTTGGCGCGGTGGGGCGGTTCGTTTTTTTCGCTTACGCAGCAATATCTTCAAAGCCCGCACAGCAGCAGGCAGGGAAACGGCTAAAATCTGTCCCAGGGTCAGGGAGAGCCCCAGGGCAACCGACACCTCCGGCTTGTCCCGCTGGTAGTCCAAATCCAGGGACACCTCCCGGCGGACCAGAACAAAATTCGCCTCCAGGAAGGACAGCAGGGCCTCCACCGCCCCCCAGGCGTAGCCGTAGTGGATGGCCGCGTCGGCGGGGTCCTCCTCCCCCCAAATCAGGTGGAGGGTCAGCCGGTCGATCCGCAGCCTCCGCCGGAAGCCCCTCAGGGCCTCCAAACCCACCGGGACCAGCTCCCGGATCAGGGGCAGCAGGGCCTTTACATCGGGCTTGGGCTTTTCCTTTTTGGGGGTCTTCTCTTTCTTGGGCCTCTTTTCCCCCTTCTTTTTCCCAGGAAACAGCTGGATAAAAAAGGGACCCACCCGGAGCTTCACCTGAATGCCCTCCGGGCCATAGCTGGCCAGTGCCCCCAGGCGCAGCCTGCTCAGCAGCAGGAGCAGCAGGACCACCAGGGCCAATATCATCCAAGCCCTCATAGCGCCTCACCTTCCCTCTCCTCCGGGGGGCTCTCCTCTGGCAGCGGGGGCAGGTCCTTCAAGTCCTCCAGGCCAAAGACCCGGAGGAAGGCCGGGGTGGTCTGGTAGAGGATGGGCCGCCCTGGGGCGTCTAGGGTACCGCAGGGCTCCACCAGCTCCCGGTCCAGGAGCAGGGACAGGGAGTGGGAACAGTCCACCCCCCGGACCTGGTCGATGTATACCCTGGTCACCGGCTGGAAATAGGCCACCACCGCCAGGGTCTCCAAGGCCGCCGGGGAGAGCTTGTCCGGCCGCTTGCGCTCCAGCAGGGCCCGGATGGTCTCCCCCCAGGCCGGGGCGGAGATCAACTGCCAGCTCTCCTCCAAGCGCACCAGGCGGATGCCCCGCTCCTCCCACTGGTAGGTGTCAGCCAGGGCCCGGCAGGCCCTCTCCACCTCCTCCAGGGTACAGTCTAGGGCCTGGGCCAGTTTTTCTGCGGGGACAGGCCCCCCCAGGGCAAAGAGGATGGCCTCCACGCCGCTGGATAACTTATTCCCCTTCATAGGCCTCCCCCTCTCCTTCCGCCTCTCCCCGCAGGGAGATGGACGGATTTTCCATGGTCCCATCCAGGTGGACCTTGCCCCCCCGGCACAGCTCCAGCAGGGCCAAAAACACCGCCGTGGCCTCGGAGCGGCTCTCACTGTGGGCCACCAGTTGGGTTAGGCTGGTGGGCCCCTGCTGTTCCAACACCTGCAATAGCTGTTGGGCCTTGGCCTCCACCCGGTAGGGCTCTGGCCGCACCGTCCGGCGCAGCAGCCGCCCGTCCGGGGGTTTGGCCGCCGCCTGGCGGGCCTGCCAGGCCAATACCGCCGCGGTCAAATCCGCCGGGCTGTGTTCATAGCGGTAGACCCGCTGGGCAAAGCAGGCCTCCGCCCCCTTGGAAAAGCTGTCCCGCCCCTGCTGGAAGGCCTCCGCCAACTGGGGCAGCACCACCTCCAAGCGCAGGAAGCTGGCCCGGCGCTCCCGCGCCTCCAGGGAGGCGATGAGCTCCTCCATCTCGGAGAGGGCTTCCTTGTCCTCCTCCGCCAGGAGCATCTTGGTTTTCAAATACATCAGCTGGGAGGCCATGGCGATGAACTCCCCCGCCACCTCTAAGTCCAAGCGCTCCCGCGCCTCCATCCAGTCCAGATACTGCTGGAGGATATCCGCCAGGGGGATGTCCCGGATGGCAATCTTGTCCTTGCGCAGAAGGTAGAGGATCAGGTCCAGGGGCCCCACAAAGTCCCGGTTCTCCGCCTTGTCCTTCACCGCGCCGGGGATGTGATAGACCGGTCGTTCCATCCCCTTACCCCAGAAGCTTCAGCACAGCGTCGTAGACGAAACTCCCGCCGCTGAGCATCCCGTCGGTGAGCCCTGTGCGCACCGCGTACAGGGGAGCGTCGATCCAGCCCAGCCACAAAATGGCCATCAGGGCCAGCATCCCGTAGCGCTCCAGGCGCATCCAGCGGACGTAAGCCCCGTCTGGCAGGAACATGGCCACAACTTTAGAGCCATCCAGGGGTGGGAAGGGGATCAGGTTGAACACCCCCAGGCCGATGTTCAGCACCAGCAGCAGGTAGAAGAAGTTCAGCGCCCCCATCAAGCCCGGCGTCTGGCCCTTCACGGTGATCCCCGCCAACAGGCCGTTGCACACCAGGGCGGACAGGAAGGCCAGAACAAAGTTGGACAAAGGCCCCGCCAGGGCGGTGACCGCCATGCCCCCCTTAGGGTTTTTGAAATACCGGGGATCCACTGGCACCGGCTTGGCCCAGCCAAAGCCCACCGTCACCATCATCAACAGGCCGAAGAGGTCCAAGTGGCGCAGGGGGTTCAGGGACAGCCGGTGGTTCTCCTTGGCGGTGGGGTCCCCCAGGTAGTAGGCCGCCAGGCCGTGGCACAGCTCGTGAACCACCAAACACAGCAAAATCGCCCCGATGCGCAGGAACATGGTACCCATGCTGGACCAGTCGATGCCGTACTTCAGTTGGGACAGGGCACCCATGAGACCCCTCCTTAAATTTAAGTATACCTGCTTCCCATGGCTTTAGTCCTCTCTTGGACCCCTTGGGAAGGCAGTCAAGTCTTGTTTCTTCTGCATAATATAAGAGGTATTATAGCAAAAAAGCCCCTGTCTGGCAAGAGCCGCTGTCCGGCCGTCTCCGCCCATCCCCGGCCCGCCCGTCAACGGTTGTATCCCACCCCTTGGCCACCGGGAGATCCCGGCGCAGAAGTGCGGCGAACTGTGTCGATGGCATTGACACGAAAACGCTGTCGATGGTATACTATATTAGTTAACAAGTAACGGTTTTCTTCGTATCCGGCTCCTTCCCCCTGTGGCTATGCACCCATGAGGGCGAGGGGGCTCCGGTCTAAATCAGCGGAATGGAGACTTGGCATGAACAATGCGTCCAAAAAAGTAAAAAAAAGGAATGGCATCCCGCTCTTTCTTTCCATTATATTGGTCTTTTGCGTTTTGGGTACCGTGGTATTCGCTGTGTCGAAGAAAATATCCCAGGAGATGTCCAACTCAGCGATTCAAAACCTCAGCGAAAGCCTGGATCTGATCCAGTGCACCATAGAGGCCATTTTGAAAAATGAGGCGGAGTTTCAGCAGATGATCGCCCATGAGATTTCCAAGGCCGAAGACCCCATGGCATACATCCGCGCCTATGAGCAAAACCAGACCATGGTAAAGCTGTCCCTGGTACTGACCGGCGAAACGTCGGGCCTCTCCAACACCGGCGCGTCCTTTTCCCCCAAAGACCTGGACTTTTCCTCCGGGGCAACTGTGGATGACTTGCCGGTTTCCCAATCCTACCTCAATGACATGGGGACCTGGGCGTACACCTTAAAATGTCCTGTGGAGAAAGCCGGGCGGGAAATCGCCACCCTTTATGTGGAATACATCTACGACTCCTTGGACAAGTCCCTGCCCGACGGCTTTTATGACCAAAAGGCCATGCTCTATATCATGGACGCAAAGACGGAGCGCTTCGTCCTCAAGCCCAAAGGCATGGGCGCCCGAACCGCAGGCCATCTCAACTTGGGGGACTTCTACCGGGCCAACAACATCCGGAAGGAGACCCTGCGGGCAGAAATCGACGCCTGCCTAACCAATGGGGAAAACATCCTCTTCTACCATGATATCCGGGAAAAGGATTCCCTGAACTATATGTGGTCTGTCAACGACGGGAGCGTGTTCCTGGTGGGCTATGTGCCCATTGAAGCCATCCAGCAGGAGGGCCGGACCGTCAACCAAAACATTTTCATCGTGGTGGCGGTGACGCTGGTGGCCTTCCTCCTGTGCTGCTTGCTATATTACCTCAACCAGCGCCAACAGGCCAAGCTGCGCAAAGAGCGGGAGGAGGAACGGGAGGTCCACAACCGGCAGTTGGCCGAGGCCCTCCGGGCCGCCCAGATCGCCAACAACTCCAAGACCACTTTCCTCTCCAACATGTCCCACGATATCCGCACCCCCATGAATGCCGTTTTGGGCTTCACCACCCTGCTGTCCATGGACGCGGACAATCCCGTAAAAGTGCGGGAGTACACCAAGAAGATCACCGCCTCTGGGCAGCACCTGCTCAGCCTCATCAATGACATCCTGGACGTCTCCAAAATCGAGAGTGGGAAGGTGGTCCTCACCTTTGAGCCCTTCACCCTCAGCGACCTGGTCTCCTCTGTGGACGCCATCATCCAGCCCATGGCCAAGGCCAAACACCAGACCTTCCACGTGGAGGTCTCCGGCATCCAGCATGAGTATCTCATGGGGGATGAAACGCGGGTCAATCAAATCCTGTTCAACCTCCTCTCCAACGCCGTCAAATACACCCCGGAGGGGGGGACGATCTGGTTCCGCCTCATTGGGCTGAAGCAGCGCTCCAGCCAGTATGAGCACATCCGCATCGAGGTGGAGGACACCGGCTACGGGATGACCCCGGAATACCTGGAGACCATCTTCGACGCCTTTACCAGGGCAGAGAACAGCACCACCAACAAGGTCCAGGGCACCGGGCTGGGTATGGCCATCACCAAGAACATCGTGGAACTCATGGGCGGGACCATTGAGGTCACCAGCCAAGTGGACCGGGGCAGCCTCTTCCGGGTGGAGCTGGAGTTCCGCATCCCGGAGGACCAGGCGGACCAGCGGTTCTGGGCCAACCAGGGGATCTCCCATATCCTCACCGTATCCGGGGACCAGGCCCTGTGCCAGTCCATTCGAACGCTGATGAAGGAGACCGGCGTGGTGGTGGACACCGCCCACAGCATCCAAGAGGTCCTGACCCTGCTCCAGACCGGCACCGCCGATATCCTCCTGGTAGACTGGACTCTGCTGCATCTGGCAGGTTTCCCGGCGGCCCAGGCCCTCCGAGAGTCACTGCCAAGTACGGCCCCCCTCCTGCTCCTGGCAGATTACGACGCGGAGGGCATCGAAGGGGTCCTCTCCCTCCCCAACACGGGCAGTTTACTCAAACCCTTTTTCGTCTCCGCCCTAAAGGAGAAATTTTCCGAAATGCAGGCGCATCCCAGGGGCAGTGACGCCCCTGAGGAGGTGGACAGCCTGGAGGGCCTGCACTTCCTGGCAGCGGAGGACAACGATATCAATGCGGAGATCCTAGCGGAAATCCTGGAAATCGAGGGGGCCAGTTGTGAGATCGTGGAAAACGGCAAGCTGGCTGTGGAGCGCTTCCAGTCCTCCTCTGAGGGCGAGTTCGACGCCATCTTGATGGATGTCCAGATGCCCGTGATGAACGGCCATGAGGCCACCAGGGCCATCCGGCGCCTGAGCCGCAGCGATGCCCAAACCATCCCCATCCTAGCCATGACGGCAAATGCCTTTGCCGAAGATGAAAAAGCGGCCCTGGACGCCGGCATGGACGCCCACGTGGCAAAACCCATTGACGTGGCACTGTTAAAGAAGGTTATCCGACATTATATGGAGCGAAAGGAAGGAACCCCATGAAACCGAACCGCAAAAAGCTGGCAGCACTCTGCCTGGCAGGAACAGCTCTGCTGACTCTGGCCGCCTGTGGGGACGATGATCCCAACAATCTCCTTCAGGAGAAAGAGGAAAACACACGGGTGGTGACCATGTATAGCCCCATGGAAAAAACCAATCCCGACGCGGAAAACATCGCCAGAAGCGCCGCGGAGAAAACCATCATGATGGCGGAAGAGCAGCTAGACGTCAGGCTGGAATATATCACCTATACGGCGGAGAACTACCAGGAGAAAACCTACGACGATGTGGCCATCGACCGCATTCGCAACCACATGGACGACCTGTATCTCCTCAACCCAGACGTGATCCAGAAGATGGGCGAGGAGAACAACCTGGCGGACCTGTCCGGGCTGGAGGCCACAAAGAATCTGCGGGATGTGGTCAAGACCGCCAACACCGTGAATGGAAAGTTGGTGGCCATTCCCCAAGAGGTGGTAGCCTATGGCCTGTTTATCAACAAAGACATTTTTGACGACTGCAAGCTGCAACTGCCAGAGACACCAGAGGAGTTTTTGGAGTGCTGCCGGGTCTTAAAAGAGAAGGGCTATGAGACCCCTGTGGGGGCCAACCGCTGGTGGCTGGAGACCTTCGTGCTGGCCCAGGCCTATGCTGACCTCTACAACGGGGGAAACACTGCATCGGAGATCGAGGCCCTGAATAACGGCACCGCCAAATATAGCGACTATATGCGCCCCGGCTTTGAATTCCTCCAGAAAATGATCGACCTGGGCTATATCGACGCCAAGAAGGCCTACGTCAGCGAGGCCATCGAGGGGGAAGGGGAGGATTTCCTGGCCCAAAAGACCCCCATCGTCATGGCCTACTGGGGGGCGGCCAACAACGAAACCATTTATGGAAACCCCAGCTTCAACCTAGAGGTCATTGGCTTCCCCACCCACCTGGGGCAGATGCCAGTGATGCCCATGACCGGTTATGGAGTGGATGTCCAGTCGGAACACCTGGAGGACACCTTGGCCGTCCTGGATGTGATCCTCTCCGATGAGGCCCTCCAGGTCTATACGGAGACCAATAAGGTGATTTCCCCCTCCAAGAATGTGAAGGTGGACTGCATCCCCGCCCTGAAGCCCCTGAATGACCGGATCGAGGAGGGCGTCTTTGTGCTGGGGTCCAACGCCGGCATGAAGCTGGAGCAATGGGGCAACACCTGCCTCATCGTCCGGGACCTGCTCAATGGCGCTACGGTGGATGAATGTATGGAAAAATTTGACCAGCTACAAGCAGAGACTTTGGACGAATAAGCAACGAGACAAACACGAGACGTCGCGGCTATCGCGGCGTCTCGTGTTTTGTTTCCTGCTGTTTGTCCTGTTGTCACGTCTCCGGCTGTCCCTCCGAGATGGTGCGCAGCAGCCGGGCTGGGACACCCCCCACCACGATGTTGGCGGGGACGTCACGGGTCACCACCGCCCCTGCGGCCACCACCGCCCCGTCCCCGATGGTCACACCGGGGCAGACGGTGGCGTTGGCCCCGATCCAGACCCGTTTCCCGATGTGGATGGGGGCGGGGTGCATGTCGCTGCGGTGTTGGGGGTCCATCTCATGGTTCAGGGTAGCTAGGACCACGTTGTGGCCGATGAGGCTCCCCGCCTCGATGGTGATGCCCCCCTGGTCCTGGAAGCGGCAGCCGGCGTTGATGAATACCCCTGGCCCCACGGTGATGTTTTTGCCAAAATCTGTGGAGAAGGGCGGGAAAATGGCAAAGGTCTCGTCCACCGGTTTGCCGGTGAGCTGGGCGAACAGCTCTCGAATCTCCCCCTGGTCACAGCTTGCGTTGATCTGCTTCGTCAGCTCCATGGCCTCCCTGGCCGCCCGGTGCATGAGCTGGTGGGCCTCCGAACCGCCTACGATACGATTGCCTACTTTTACAAAGTCCAAATACTCCGCCAATTCCATGGTCAAAGCTCCTTCCCTCTCGTTTGACTTCACTCCAAGTATAGCGCCCTGCATTAAAAATAGCAAATGCTCATATTATATAGCTGGCTATACTTGACAGGCATGGGATGGGATGCTATACTTCCCCCAAACAAGAGAGGAGGGCGGTCACCATGGAGCTGCGGGTCCTGCGGTATTTTCTCGCCGTGGCACGGGAGGAGAGCATTTCCGCTGCGGCGGAATCCCTGCACTTGACGCAACCCACTCTGTCCCGCCAGTTGATGGATTTGGAGGCGGAGCTGGGGAAAACCCTATTCCTCCGGGGGAACCGGAAGGTCACCTTGACCCAGGACGGGGTCTATCTGCGCAAGCGGGCCAATGAGATCCTCGACCTGGTGGACAAGACCCAGGCGGAGTTCCAGACCAGCCAGGAGGCCCTCTCCGGGGACGTATATGTGGGGGGCGGGGAGAGCGACGCCATGCGCCTGATTGCCCGGACCGCCGGGGCCTTGCAGAACGCCCACCCCCAGGTCCACTTCCATCTGTACAGCGGCAACGCCGACGACGTGGGGGAACGGTTAGAAAAGGGGCTGCTGGATTTCGGCATCCTCATCGGCACCGCCGACCTGTCAAAATACGACTACCTCCAGCTCCCCCTCTATGATCGCTGGGGGGTGCTGATGCGCAAAGACAGTCCGTTGGCGGAAAAGGCCGGCATCCGGCCGGAGGACCTCTGGCGGCAGCCCCTGCTGGTCTCCCGGCAGGCCATGATGAAAAGCGACCTGTCCAACTGGCTCCAGCGGGATTTTGGGGCGCTGAACGTGGTCTCCACCTATAACCTGCTGTTCAATGCCTCCCTGATGGTGGAGGAGGGCTTGGGCTATGCCCTGGCCCTGGACAAGCTCATCAACACCAGCGGGAACAGCCCCCTGTGTTTCCGTCCCCTGGAACCTGGGCTGCGCTCAGAGCTCCATGTGGTGTGGAAAAAGTACCAGGTGTTCTCCAAGGCGGCGGAGGCTTTTCTAGACCTGCTCCGGGAGCAGGCGGCGGGGGTGGCCCCCTCGGTTTGACACATGCAGTAAAATACCTCCAACAGCTATGTTTTGGAGGTATTTTTTATGGGCTATTGCATTGCAGCATCGGACATGGCCGTTTTTGCCGCGCAACTGCGCCGGGAGGAACGGGCCAAAGGCACCTTGGAGAAGTACTTGCGGGACGTGGGAGCCTTGCGGCGCTGGTTGGCGGGGCGGCCGGTGACCCAGGACAATCTGGCGGAGTGGAAGGCCCGGCTGCTGGAAGCGGGCTACGCCCCCACCACAGTGAACTCCATGCTGGCGGCGGTTCACGCCTTTTTGCGCTGCATGGGTTGGACGGAGTGCCGGGTGAAGTTTTTGAAAATCCAGCGGCGGCTGTTCCGGGAGCACCGGCGGGAGTTGACCAGGGCGGAATACGCCCGGCTCCTGGACACCGCCCGGCAGCAGGGACGGGAACGCCTGGCCCTGCTGATGGAAACGATATGCGCCACCGGCATCCGGGTCAGTGAGGTGCAGTACATCACCTTGGAAGCCGTGGGGCTGGGGCGGGCGGAGATCGCCTTGAAGGGGAAGCTGCGCACCATCCTGCTACCTGGGAAGCTGTGCCGGAAACTGCAAAAATATGCCCGGAAACAAAACATCGCCTCCGGCGAGATTTTTCTCACAAGAAGCGGGACCCCCCTGAGCCGGCGGCAGATTTGGGGGGAGATGAAGGGGCTATGCGCCCTGGCGGGGGTGGAGAAAAGCAAGGTGTTCCCCCACAACCTTCGCCATCTCTTCGCCACCACCTTTTATCAAAGCTGCAAGGACATCGCCCGTTTGGCGGACGTGCTGGGGCACTCCTCCATCGAGACCACGCGGGTGTATCTCCTCACCACAGGCCGGGAGCACCGCCGGGCGTTGGACCGGCTGGGGCTGGTGTCCTAGAAAACAAAAACAATATTTCGTTCCCTGGATAGACGGTAACTCTGTTCACATAAGAGGGAAATGCGACGAAAAAAACACACCGCTCCCGGAATTTTTGGGAAAAAGTGCGCACTGGTGAAAAGCCGCAAAAACTGTCTGGTTTGTGGCTTTGGCTTTTGTGCAAAAATGTAGAAAATCACCTTGTTTTTTCAAAAACTACATGATATAATTTCCTTGCAATATGGAGTTTGCACCAGCTTTCCCCACAGCGGTACAAACGAAATATTGTTTTCGTGACAACGACAACAGGGCGGTGATGCGATGAAAAAAACCTTCTACGACTACTGCTTGGAGCAGGGAAAGACTGCGCTGCTGCAACAGTGGGACGTAGAAAAGAACGGAAGCCAGACCCCCCACGACCTCTCCTACGGGAGCAAACGCAAGGTCTGGTGGCGCTGCGCCCAGGGTCACAGCTGGCAGGCGGCACCCTGCACCCGCACGGCGGGCAGCGGCTGCCCCTATTGCGCCAACCGCTTGCTGCGCCCCGGAGAGAATGACCTAGCCGCAGCTTGCCCCCAGCTGGTGGCGCAGTGGGATTTTCCCAAAAACCACCCGCTGACCCCCAGGGACCTCACTGCCGGGTCCCGAAAGCGGGTTTGGTGGCACTGCGACAAGGGCCACCAGTGGCAAGCACTGGTGGTGTCCCGCGCCCAAGGGGCGGGGTGCCCGGTGTGCGCGGGCAAGGTGATCGTTCCTGGGGAGAACGATCTGGCCAGCCGCTTCCCCCAAGTGGCCGCCCAATGGGACGGCTCCAAAAACGGCACGCTGACGCCGGAGAAGTGCAGCCCCTCCAGCAACCGCAAGGTCTGGTGGATCTGTCCCCTGGGCCATGGATACCAGGCGGCAGTGGGAGCGCGGACGGTGAGCGGCTCCGGCTGTCCCTACTGTGCGGGCCGGAAAGTCCTGGCGGGGTTCAACGACCTGGCCGCCCTGGAGCCCCAGGTGGCCGCAAGCTGGCACCCCAGCTTGAACGGGACCTTAACGCCGGCCATGGTCACCGTGGGCAGCCGCCGGAAGGTCTGGTGGCAGTGCCCGGAGGGGCACAGTTGGAAAGCGGCGGTCTATTCCAGAACAGGGTCGAAAAAGTGCGGCTGTCCGGTGTGCGCCGGACGGGGACGCCCCCAGCGCCAACGGCGTTACGGGCCCCCTAGTGCAGTCCCTGGGCTGGAGGATACATTGAATTAAAGGAGGAAACCCTATTATGAGAAGGAAAGTTTTGTCCCTCGTTTTGGCGTTGTGTATGGTTCTTTCGCTGATGCCGATGACGGCGTTTGCAGCACCTGGCAGCACCTTTGACGATGTCAGCGATCACTGGGGCAAGGATGCCATTGAGCGTTGGGCCGGTTATGGCGTCGTCAATGGCGACGGCACTGGCAATTTCGCCCCCGACAAGCAGATGACCCGCGCAGAGTTTGCCACCATGCTGGCAAATATGATGGGCTATACGGCCAAAGCAAGCAACAGCTTCGCGGATGTCAACGACAGCGACTGGTTCGCGGACGCCATCCTGAAGCTGGCAGCCGCCGGGGTCATGCAGGGCTCCAACGGCATGGCCAACCCCAACGCACCCATCACCCGCCAGGAATCTGCCGTGCTGATGTGCCGGGCCTTTAACATCCCCACCACCGGCGGCAACCTGGATTTCAGCGACAGCGCTGACGTGGCCGACTGGGCCAAGGGCGCTGTGGCAGCTCTGTCCAGCCGCGGCATGATGAACGGCGTAGGCAGCAACAATGTGGCCCCCTTGGCCAACATCAACCGCGCTTCCGTGGCTACCCTGCTGAACAACATGATCACCGAGTATGTCACCGAGGATAAGACCATCACCGGCGAGGTGAAGGGTATTGTTCTGGTGGCTGGTGACGCCAACGTTACCGTGGAGAATGCCACCCTGGCGGAAAACCTCATCGTGGCCCCCAAGGCCGATGGCGCTGAGGTGACCCTCACCGGCAGCACCACCGCCAAGGACGTGTATGTGGATGCTTCCGCCGCAGTGAAGGTGGACAGCAACGCCACCGCTGGCGCAGTCCAGGTGGGCGCCGCCAACAGCACCGTAGACGTGGCCGGTAAGGCCGACACCGTCGCCGTGGACAGCGCTGCCACCGACACCAAGGTGAACGTGGCCAAGGACGCCACTGTCAGCACCGTGGACGTGGCCGGCGCCAACGCTGCGGTGACCGTGGACGGTAAGGTGGACAATGTCACCGTGGCTTCCACTGCCACCGGCACCGACATCACCGCCAACAGCGGCGCAACTGTGGGCAAGGTGGAGACCTCCGCCAAGGACGTCACCGTCTCCGGTAACGGCAAGGTGGAGAACGTCACCGCCAACAACGGTACCGTTTCCGTCACTACCCCCGGCACCACCGTGGAGAACAAGACCGATTCCGCCGACAACGTGACCAACAACGGCAAGCCCGTGGAACCCTCCACCGGCGGCGAGACCCCGAATCCGAATCCTCCCTCCAGCGGCGGCAGCAGCGGCGGTGGAAACGGCGGGAATCAGCCTGGCGAGACCAAGGATTACAAAATTAAATATGAGTTGGATGGTGGCACAAATCCTGCCGATGCCCCTAGTGGATTTAATGCTGGTGATGAAGTGACATTGCCGACTCCTACTAAAACTGGGTACACTTTCGACGGATGGTATTTGAAGGCAGACGATGGTACCGAAACCAAATGTGAAAGTATTGATACTAATGGGGACAACTTGGCCGATATGACCCTTTGGGCTAAGTGGACCATCAATAAGTATACGGTTACACTGAATGCGAACGGGGGAACGGATGGCACCACAACCGAGATTACTAATGTGACCTACAACACTGCAGTTGGTGCACTTCCCACAACGGGAGATGCTGCGCCGAGCAGAGCCAACTGGACTCTCCTTGGTTGGGCTACTACCGCCGCCGCGACAGAGCCCAATGTTACGGCAGATACTGTTATCACGGACGATACCACTTTCTACGCTGTTTGGGCACTCGAAGATGGTGCATTCGCCATCAACTATAAGTATATCGCTGTTGATGGTGATACCAAAACTGATGTAACTGATAGCGTTGTTGTTACTAACACATATCAGGATTCGGGCAAGACAGATGTTACGCTTAGCGGTACTGTCACCGTGGTGGGATACACTTTCACCGATGGTGATGTTTATGAGGACGAAGCATGCACGACTAAAGCTACACAGATTACTGCCAGTGAAGTAACGAATAGTGCTGTGACGCTCTATGTTAAGCTGACTGAGAAGACAAACTATGGCATAACTTATGACGTAGATGGTAAAGGTGTTGCACCGACAGACAGCAATACGTACAAATACACTGGTGAAGTGACCTTGGCAACTGCTCCTACAGTTGATGGCTATACCTTCAAGGGTTGGGCAATTAGCAAGGACGCGGAAGTGCTCACAGGGCCAACTGCTAAGGTTGCTGACTTGATTGGTAGTACAGACAAGGCTAGCATTACCCTTTACGCCATTTGGGAAGTGAAATCTTATACTGTTACCCTCAATGCCAATGAGGGGACTATTGCCACTGGCAAGAATGTGACCTCTTACACTTACGGCGTAGGAGCGACCCTGCCTGTCACAGCCGATATGACAAAGGATGGCTTTGTTTTTGCCGGTTGGTTTGAGGAGAATGATTTTAGTGGTACTGCCGTGACGGAAATCACTACTAGCGACACAGGTGATAAGACCTACTATGCTAAGTGGGACGCTGCTTACAGCGTCACTCTCACTGCCAATGGGGGAGCTATCACTGATGGCAAAGATGTGACTGCTTATGTATCTGGTAAAGCAGTAACGTTACCTACAGGAACCGACATTACAAAAACAGGCTACACCTTTGCTGGTTGGTTTGCAGATGCACAGTTTACTGGCGATGCGGTTACTGAAATTGCCGCAGGTGCTACTGGCGACAAGGTTTTCTATGCAAAGTGGGAACCTATCACCTATACCGTAACGTTTAACCTGAACGGTGGTAATACTTCTGGAACTGCACCAGAAGATGTGGCGGATGTAAAGTACGATGCAACAGTTACATTACCTCCATTAACTGGCATCACAAGAAGCGGATTCGAAGCAAAGGGCTGGGCAACGAAAAACGATGCAGCAGAAACAGATATTCTTGTTAGCACTGACGATGCTCCCCTGAAAAATCTGACCACAACAAACGGAGCTACGGTTACCCTTTTCGTTGTATGGGTAGCAGAGCAGGTCGCGCCAGTTTAATACGTATTAAAGGGGCGAGGGCCCCGTATCAGGCCCAACCGCGCCGGTCCTCATTGACCGGCGCGGTTTTGTTAAAGGAAACTGAGCCGAAAGGTTCCTTCTGTCCTAAAAGGGGTGAATCAATATGGGAAATACATACGTTGGGGCAAATTATGGCGGCATCATTGGCGGCGAAGGAAACACAGTCAACAATTTTAATTCTTTTCAGCAGGACGGACTGTGTTCTCTGATTTCAGAGTTCCTATTCGCTATTGAGCAGGCGGAAATTCCGGAAGAGTCCAAAACAGAAGCAAAGGACTATCTCACTACGCTACAAGATGAAGCAAAGAAAGGCAAGCCTAACAAGTCAACCATTCGGGCGGTTTTCAGTCGATTGAAAGACATCCTAACAGGTGACAAATTTTTGACGTTGATGGAGCGGCTAACCAATATCATCAGTCCTCTGATTAACTAAAAAGAGAGTGGTTTTATGAGTACGAACAACTATGTAGAAAATAACTATGCCGGTATCGTTGGCGGCACGAATAACACGGTGAACAATATTTTTTATGTGGGAGAGACTATTATCGGTCATCCAGAAAAAGCTGATACAAAACTCTCTGCAGGAATCTCTCGAATAGCATTTATGGAGCTTATAAATTTGCATTTAGATAAAATATGTGCAGATTTGGATAAGTCAATGAGCAGCAAACGTCATCCGTTGAAGATTGAGATTACAAATTTGGTTCGTGATTGTTCAAGGCTTGTATACTTTAATAACGGAAATAATACAGATGTTGAACAGTTGGTCAACGATCTTTTCTCAATAGCTTTCAACCCGTATATGGAAATCTATTCTGGCTATGAGGCAAAACTTGTTAGAGTTGCATCCGAATACTTTTTTGAGTTGCATCCACAAAAGTAAATCTAATATTTATGGTTTTTGTAAAAACAGAGAGGATTCGGCATCTGCCGGAACCTCTCT
>CAJTQP010000051.1 GCA_910578575.1 uncultured Oscillospiraceae bacterium | reverse complement strand
TGACCACCCACGCCCTGTCCATCTTTGGCGACCATCAGGACGTGATGGCCTGCCGTGGTACCGGTATGGCCATGCTGGTGTCCAACACCCCCCAGGAGGTCATGGACCTGGCCCCGGTGGCCCACCTGTCGGCCATCCAGGCCAGCATGGGCATCATCCACTTCTTCGACGGCTTCCGCACCTCCCATGAGATCCAGAAGGTGCGCACCTGGAGCTATGCCGACTTTAAGGATATGCTGGACTGGGAGGCCCTGGAGCGCTTCCGCGCCCACGCGAACCTCCCCGCCCATCCCTATCACCGGGGCTCCAACGAGCCGCCGGAGACCTTCTTCCAGCACCGCGAGGCCTCCAACACCATGTACAACGACTTGGTTGGCGTGGTCGTGGAGAACATGAACAAGGTCAACGAGAAGCTGGGCACCCATTATAAACCCTTCAACTACTACGGCGCCCCCGACGCCACCGATGTGATCATCGCCATGGGCTCCGTCTGCGGCACCCTGGAGGAGGTCGTGGACGTGATGACCGCCCAGGGCAAGAAGGTGGGCGTTTTGGAAGTCCACCTCTTCCGTCCCTTCTCCGCCAAGCACTTCCTGGAAGAGCTGCCAGAGAGCGTCCAGCGCATTGCCGTACTGGACCGCACCAAGGAGCCCGGCGCCTTTGGTGAGCCCCTGTACCTGGATGTGGCAGCCGTCCTCAGCGACGCCGGCCGCAAGGACATCCGGGTCATTGGCGGCCGCTATGGCCTGTCCTCCAAGGACACCACCCCCGCGGATATGTACTCCGTGTTCCAGCACCTGGCCAAGGGTGGCCATAACCACTTCACCGCCAGCATCCACGACGATGTGACCCATCTGTCTGTGGAGCCCTGTGCCTTCGTCATGCCCGACGATCCCACCCAGGCATCCGTGAAGATTTGGGGCATCGGTTCCGACGGTCTGGTGGGTGCCTCCAAGAACACCTCCAAGATCATCGGCGACCACACGGACAAGTATGTCCAGGCCTATTTCCAATATGACTCCAAGAAGTCCGGCGGCTTGACCATCAGCCACCTGCGCTTTGGCGACAAGCCCATCCGCTCTGCTTATTATGTGGGCGCGGCGGACTGTGTGGTCTGCGGCAACCCCACCTATATCGGGAAATACGATATGGTCAAGGACATCAAGCCCGGCGGCGTGTTCCTACTGAACTGCAGCTGGGAGGGGGAGGAGCTGGAGAAGCACCTGCCCGCCGACGTGAAGCAGCAGCTGGCCAAAAAGAATATCAAGCTCTACACCTGCGACGCGGTGAAGCTGGCCCGTGAGATCGGCTTGAAGGGCCGCATCAACACCATCTTGCAGTCCGCTTACTTCAAGCTGGCTGGCCTGATCCCCGCGGAAGAGGCCATCGAGTATATGCGTCGCGGCATCGTCAAGGACTATGCCGCCAAGGGCCAGAAGATCGTGGACATGAACATGGCTGCCGTCCATGCCGGCCAGGAGGCCGCCAAGGAAGTCCCCGTCCCCGCCAGCTGGGCGGATGCGGTGGATGCCCCCAAGGAGGCTGCCCCCCTGAAGGCTGTCAACCAGGAGCAGGCGGACTATGTCCAGAACATCCTCATCCCCACCAACGACTTGAAGGGCGATGCCCTGCCGGTGTCGGCCTTCACCCCCTACATCACCGGCAAGGTGCCCTCCGGGACCTCCGCCTTCGAGAAGCGGGGCATCGCGGTGGATATCCCCGTGTGGCATCCGGAAAATTGCACCCAGTGCAACTGGTGCGCCGCCGTATGTCCCCACGCCTGCGTGCGGCCCTTCGTGCTGAAGGAAGAGGACGCCCAGGACCTGAACACTGCCCCCAGCAAGGCAGTCCCCGGCAAGCGCTTTATCGTGGCGGTCTCCGCCCAGGACTGCACCGGCTGCGGCTCCTGCGCCGAGATGTGCCCCGCCCGGAACAAGGCCCTCACCATGGAATCCTCCGCCGGGCGCATGGCCCAGGATCAGGCGGACTTTGAATACGCCAAGGAGAAGGGCATCCAGGAGGGCTCCGACGAGAACGTGCGTACCTCCCAGCTCCTGCGGCCCTATCTGGAATACTCCGGGGCCTGCCCCGGCTGCGGTGAGACCCCCTATGCCAAAATGGTCACCCAGCTCTTTGGTGACCACGCCATCATCGCCAACGCCACCGGCTGTTCCTCCATCTGGGGCGCCTCTGTCCCCAGTATGCCTTACGTCATCGACGAGAACGGGAAGGGTCCCGCCTGGGCCAACTCCCTCTTCGAGGACAATGCGGAGTTTGGCTACGGCATGGCGGTGAGTATGCGCACCCGCCGGGATGCCCTGGCTGTGGTGATCGGTCGCATGGGCAATAAGCCCAACTTCGGCCGCACGGCCAAGACCTGGGTGGAGAAGCGCAACACCCCCGACGCCGCCGGTTTGGGCGACGCCCTGGTGGCTCTGTGCAAGCTCTATCCGGAGGACCCGGACGCCAAGTTCGTCCTGGCCAACACCGACCTGCTGCCCCGGCCCTCCATGTGGCTCTTCGGCGGTGACGGTTGGGCCTACGACATCGGCTACGGCGGCCTGGACCACATCTTGGCCTCCCGCGAGAACTTCAACGTCCTGGTCTTTGACACCGAGGTCTATTCCAACACCGGTGGCCAGTCCTCCAAGGCGACCCCCACCGGCGCGGTGGCCCGCTTTGCCGACGGCGGCAAGATCACCGGCAAGAAGGACCTGGCCCAGATCGCCATGGCCTACGGCCACGTCTATGTGGCTCAGGTGGCCATGGGCGCCAACCCCGCCCAGACCCTCCGGGCCATCAAAGAGGCGGAGAGCTACGACGGGCCGTCCCTCATCATCGCTTATGCCCCCTGTATCAACCACGGCCTCAAGGCCGGCATGAACCGCTCCATGCTGGAGATGAAGAAAGCCGTCCGGGCAGGCTATTGGAACCTGCTGCGCTTTGACCCGCGGCTGGTGGACCAGGGGAAGAACCCCTTGCAGATCGACAGCGCCAAGCCCAACGAACCCTATGACGCCTTCCTGAAGGGTGAGGTGCGCTATGCTTCCCTGAGTATGAAGAATCCCGAACACGCCGCGGCCCTCTACGCTGCGTCGGAGAAGGCAGCTCTGGGCCGCTATGACAGCCTCCTGAGCCGCCGGGATAGTCTGGAACCGAAGGAGGGAGAGGCGAAATGATCAACAATGTGAGAGAACGCACCCCCATGCCCCAGCAGGACATCCAGCGCCGCTGCACCAACTTCGATGAGGTGGACCTGGGGTATACGGAGATGGACGCCATTCGGGAGGCCATGCGCTGCCTGAAATGCCGGAAAAAGCCCTGCACCACGGGCTGTCCCATTGGCCAGCGGATCCCCGCCTTCATCGAGCGGGTGTCTGAGGGGGACTTTGCAGGGGCCTATGAAGTCATCATGGGCCAGAGTTCCCTGCCCGCTGTCTGCGGCCGTGTCTGCCCCCAGGAGGAGCAGTGCGAGAAGAACTGCGCCCAGGCCGTTCGAGGTGAGGCTGTAGGCATCGGCCGCCTGGAGCGCTTCGTGGCCGACTGGTACGCTGCCCACCATGAGACCGCCGTCCCGGCGGTGGAACCCAAGGGCAAGAAGGTAGCCGTCATCGGCTCCGGCCCCGCCGGCATCGCCTGCGCCGGGGACCTGGCAGCCATGGGCTACAGCGTCACCGTGTTTGAAAAGCTTAGCTTTGCCGGCGGTATCCTCACCTACGGCATCCCCCAGTTCGTCCTGCCCAATGACGTGGTGGACCGGGAGCTGGAGAAGCTGAAAGCCCAGGGGGTGGAGATCGTCACCAGCACCCCTGTGGATAAAGAGAAGTCCGTGGATGAGCTGATGAAGGCCGGCTATGAGGCGGTGTTCATCGGCAACGGCGCCGACGTGCCCCAGGTGCCCGCCGGGCTGGACACCAGCCTGGAAGGGGTCTGGTCCGCCAACGACTACCTGACCCAGGTGAACCTGAACCGGGCGGCCCTGCCCAAGAACATCAGCGACGCCAAGCGTGTGCTGGTGGTGGGCGGCGGCAACGTGGCGGTGGACGCCGTCCGTTGCGCCCTGCGCCTGGGGGCGGAGACCATGATGGTCTACCGCCGTACCCTGGCTGAGGCCCCCGCCCGCCGGGACGAGATCGCCCACACCCAGGAGGAGGGCATCGAGATCCGGGAGCTCACCAACCCCGTGGCTTGCTACGGGGAGAAGGGTGTGCTCACCGGGGTGAAGTGCGAGAAGATGGAGCTAGGCGAGCCCGACGCCTCCGGCCGCCGCCGTCCTGTGGGCACCGGGGAGTTCTTCGACGTGCCCTGCGACAACCTGGTGATCGCCACCGGTACCTCCTATAGTGAGGATGTGGTGGACACCACCACCGGCATCGACAAGGACAAGTGGGGCGGCATTGCCACTGACGAGGACTGCCGCACCAGCCGTCCCGGCGTGTTCGCCGGCGGCGACGCCGTTACCGGCCCCGCTACCGTGGTGAAAGCCATGGGCGCTGGGAAACGGGCTGCGGTGAGCATTGACCAGTACCTGGCGAAAAAGTGAGATAGCAGCAAGATAGAAAACCGTGGGGAGGCTTGCAAGAGCCTCTCCGCGGTTTTGCTTATTCTTATATGGTTTGGACGGTGAATGATGGCGATTTCACAGATGATATGGTCGTTGGATGCGCAGAAACCCCTCCCCAAAGGAGAACTGCTCCACGAAAAAGAATTGGAGGATTTTCTGGTCCAACATATTGAGATATTGAATCCAGAGTGGCTTCTGATTGGACGGCAAGTCCGCACCGTGACAGGGAAATACATCGATCTGCTGTGTATGGACCATGATGGGGACATGGTGGTGGTGGAGCTGAAAAAGGACCTGACCCCGCGGGAAGTGACGGCACAGGTGATCGACTATGCGTCCTGCGTAGCGGAGATGAAGCTGGAGCATCTGGCAGAGCTCTATTTGGAGGCCTCTCAAGAAGGGATGACCTTGAACCAGGCGTACCGGGATAAATTTGGGAGGGAACTGGAGGAGGAAAGCGTCAATCAAAATGTCAAGATGGTGATTGTGGCTGCAAAAATGGACGACAGTACAGAGCGCATCGTGCGCTATTTGCGCAGCAAGTATGAAGTTGATATCAATATTTTCTTTTTTAGCGTGTTTGTCCATCAGGGACAGCGCCTGATTAGCCGGGCGTGGTTTGAGGAGGACGTGGAGGAGCAGCTTCCGGCACCAAGAGCCCTTCGCAGTTGGAACCAGGAGTATTATGTGTCCTTTGGTGCGGGAGACCGGCGCTGGGTGGACGCAAGGAAGTATGGTTTCATTTCAGCGGGCGGGGGGAGCTGGTACTCCAACACCCTGAAACTTTTGCATGTAGGGGATCGAATCTGGGTGAACATCCCCCATGTTGGCTATGTGGGTGTGGGCATCGTCCGAAAAGAGGTGCAGCAGGCCAAAGATGTCCGCTTTTCCATGGATGGCATTTCCATGGGCTTTGTTGAGATCGGTACGGAGGGGAGCTATCTCTATACGGAAGACGAAGAGAAGGCAGAATATGTGGTGCAGGTAGACTGGATCAAAACGGTTCCGGAGGCACAGGCGGTAAAGGAGCTTGGCTTTTTTGGCAACCAAAACTCTGTGTGCCGGCCCAGGGACCAGAAGTGGGCCTATACAGTGGAGCGGCTGAAAAGTATTTGGGGGATCGCAGACTGAATGTATTATATTGTAGGGAAAAGACAGCAAGGTGGGAGCAGGGAAATTTTCCTATAGCAAGTGCTGCCAGTTTGTGTTAGAATAGGGAGAGAAACCGCCGGTTGCGGCGTGAAACCAACGAAAGGGGAGCGGTCTATGAAGAAACGACTCCTTACCCTGGCCTGCACTCTGGCGCTGGTGCTGTCTTTGATGATCGTCCCTGCCTCTGCGTCGGAGACCTTTTTCCTGGGGATCAACGACACCCTGCCTGTGGGCTCCACCCAGATCACCCCCATCCAGTATAACGGCTGGGTCTATGTGCCCATGGGGGTGTTCAACAGCCGGGTGACAGGGGTGAACCTGGGGGTTTATTGCGGGCTGACCGACAACGACCAGAGCCTGGTCTTTTACAACCTCTCTGGGCGGACCTTGACCTTTGACCTGGTCAATGGCACCGCGACTTCCGATGCTGGTACTTCCCCGGTGCCCTCCACTACCGTTCGGAGAAACGGCACCTATTACGCCCCGGCCTATGCGATCTGCCAGTATTTTGGCCTGAGCTACAACTTCCACAGCACGGAGTATGGCCCCCTCCTACGCATCAAGGACGGCAACGCAGTGCTCAGTGAATCCCTTTTTCTAAGCTCCACCGCCTCCCTGATGCGCAACAGGAGCGGTGCCGCCAACAATAACACCAGCAACAGTACCAATCCCAGCAATCCCGGTACGACCGTACAGCCTCAGCAGCCAGTGGTTCCGGAGGAGCCGGTGATCCCGGAGCGGGAGGAGCCGGTGCCCAGCTTTTCCCTGTATCTGGGTGTGCGGGCCCCGTCGGGGGCGGATCTGACCGGGACCCTAAACGCTTTGGCGAAGGTGAATGCCACCGCGGTGGTCTTTTTTCCAGCGAACACCTTGGCGGAGAACACCGCCCAGCTCCGCCAGGCGGTGGCGCGGGGCCATAAGGTGGGCCTCATCCCCCAGGGGGAGACTGCCCAGGATCAGTTGAACAGCGTGGCCGAGGGCAGCCGCCTGCTGGCCCGTATCCTGCGCCAGGAGACCTGGTTCGTTTTGAGCAGTGACCAGGCCTTTACCCAGGCGGGCTATCTCTGCTGGTCGCCGGGGCTGGTCCTGTCCGGCAACACCAAGGCAGCCACCCTCTATGACAATGTGGTGGACTACGGCTCCGGCCGGAACTCCGCCGGGCGGGTGCTGCTGGAGGGGGGCGGCACCAGCGTGAACATCTCGGCAGTGCTGAACCGCCTGTCGGAAGATGGAGACGCATTCCGAGCTCCCAGAGAGACGAGATATTGAATCCAACAACCAAAACCTGCGGTTTGCCGAGGAATTCGGCTTGCCGCAGGTTTTCGCTTCCCGTTATTTTGACGAAAAAGAGAGGTTTCGCGAAAAAATCTGCCGAAGCCCTTGCAATTTTGGACGAATGTGGTATCATATTAATGCTTTACCACGATAGAGTGCTAAACGATATCAAAGCGAGATTGGAGAGTTAAAGATGAAAAAATTACTTGCAATGCTTTTGGCAGCGACCCTGTGCCTCACCCTGCTGTGCGCCTGTGGCAGTACCCCGGCGGAGGACAACACAGATGCAGACGCCAACGCCGATGCACAGACCGGTGAGACCGGCAAGCTGATCGTGGGCTTCGACGCGGAGTTCCCGCCCTTCGGCTTCATGGCCGAGGATGGCAGCTATGACGGCTTCGACCTGGCCATGGCCCAGGAAGTCTGCAACCGTCTGGGTTGGGAGTTCCAGGCCGAGCCTGTGGACTGGCCCAGCAAGGACGCGGAGCTGGCTGCCGGGACCATCAACTGCATCTGGAACGGCTTTACCTATAACGGCCGGGAGGATGACTACACTTGGTCTGACCCCTATGTGGACAACTCCATTGTTGTGGTGGTAAAGGCCGACTCCGGCATCACCACCCTGGCCGACCTGGCAGGCAAGACCCTGATGTCCCAGGGGGGCTCCTCCGCCACCGATGCCATCAACGACAACGCGGAGTTCAAGGCATCCCTGGGCAAGATGATCGAGCTGGCAGACTATAACATGGGCTTCATGGAGCTGGCCCAGGGCAGCGTGGACGCCATTGCCGCCGACCTGGGCGTGGCCACCTATCAGATGAGCACCAACGAGGGCAACTATGTGATGCTGGAGGAGCCCATCGCCAAGGAGCAGTACGCCGTGGGCTTCCTGAAGGGCAACACAGAGCTGCGGGATGCCGTGAACAAGACCCTGAAGGAGATGGCTGACGACGGCACCATGCTGGAAATCGCCAAGAAGTATGTGGACAAGGGCCTGGTTCTGGAGAGCCTTTGCATGATCGAGGAGTAATCCCAACACAGACCATTGGATAAGTTTATGGCAACAGCCTTGCCGGGAAAAACGGCAAGGCTGTTGCTTGCGAAGAGGTGGTAACAGGATGAGCATACAAACCATGCTTTTGACCTTGAGCGAGGGCTTTGGCCTGACCTTGGTGATCTTCTTTCTGACCCTAGTGTTTTCCCTGCCGTTGGGTCTGGTGGTGGCCCTGGGGCGGATGTCAAAATTTGCGCCCTTGCGGTGGCTGGTGCAGGCGTATATCTCCATCATGCGGGGCACGCCGCTGATGCTCCAGTTGATTGCCATCTATTTTGGGCCGAGCCTGCTCTTTGGCATATCCCTGCCCCGGAACTGGCGGATGATTGCCACGGTGGTGGCCTTTGTGCTGAACTATGCGGCCTATTTCGCGGAAATCTATCGGGGCGGGATCATGTCCATGCCCCTGGGGCAGTATGAGGCGGCGGAGGTTCTGGGCTATTCCAAAACCCGGACCTTTTTGACCATCATCCTCCCCCAGGTGATCAAGAACATCCTGCCTGCGGTGACCAATGAGATCATCGTCTTGGTGAAGGATACCTCCCTGGCCTACGCCATCGGCGTGGTGGAGATGTTCACAGCGGCCAAGCAGATCTGTGTGGCACCTAATTCGCCGGGGATGCTGGCACTGTTGGCGGCAGGGGTGTTCTACTACGTGTTCAATTTGGTGGTGGCCATCATCATGGAGCGGGTGGAGAAGCGCCTGGCCTATTACCGCTAAAGGAGGGGGAGCACTGTGAAGTTATTGGAAATGTCTAACATCCAAAAATCCTTTGGGGACTTACAGGTGTTGAAGGATATCAACCTTTTCGTGGAAGAGGGGGAAGTGGTGTCCATCATCGGCCCCTCCGGTTCAGGGAAATCCACCCTGCTGCGCTGTGCCACGTTTCTGGAGACCATTGACGCCGGTTCCATCGCCTATGTGGGCCAGCATGCAGCAGAGACCAAGGCAGCGGGGGGACAGGCAGAGTATGTCCCGGCCGGGGAGCTGAAAAAGCTGCGGAATCACTTCGGCCTGGTGTTTCAAAACTTCAACTTATTCCCCCACTTTTCCGTACTGCGCAACGTGATCGACGCCCCCGTCAACGTCCAGAAGCGGGAGCGCAAGGAGGTGGAGGCAGAGGCCATGGAGCTGCTGGGAAAAATGGGCCTGGCGGATAAGGCCAAGAGCTACCCCTACCAGCTCTCCGGCGGCCAGCAGCAGCGGGTGTCCATCGTCCGGGCCCTGGCCATGAACCCTAAGATTTTGTTCTTCGACGAGCCCACCTCGGCCCTGGACCCGGAGCTGACCCAGGAGGTCTTGAAGGTGATCCGCGCCCTGGCGGAGGAGAAGATGACCATGGTGATCGTCACCCATGAGATGGCCTTTGCCAACGCGGTGTCCGACCGGGTGATCTTCATGGACGGCGGCGTGGTGGTGGAGGAGGGCCCCCCCAGCGAGGTCTTTGGGAACCCCCAGCAAGCCCGGACCAAGCAGTTTTTGGAGAAATACAGCGATTGATCCTCTTTTTTGCAAGGCTGTGCACCCAGCAGGGTGCGCAGCTTTTGCATTTTAAGGAAATTTTTGAAAAAACCCTTGACAGGGAGGGGGGGATATGGTATAGTAATTGAGCACTAAGGAGTGCAGCCGTGGAAATGCCGGAGTGGCGGAATTGGCAGACGCCTGGGACTTAAAATCCCATGGGAGTGATCCCGTGCCGGTTCGACCCCGGTCTCCGGCACCATATCGCGGAGTAGAGCAGTTGGTAGCTCGTCGGGCTCATAACCCGGAGGTCGCAGGTTCAAGTCCTGTCTCCGCAACCAAAGGAAATCCCTTGAAACCATTGGTTTCAAGGGATTTTTTATAGGAAAAGGCAGCAGGAAGTTTTTCTTCCTGCTGCCTTTTCCCATACCAGCGACCATATTTCACGAAACCCGCCCCGGCAACTCCACAAAAAATCGAACGACGCCTGCCCTGCTCTCCGCCCAGATCCGCCCATGGTGGGCCTGCACCAGCTGCTCCGCAATGGAGAGCCCCAGGCCAAAGCCGCCGTCCCGCTGTCGGGCCTCGTCCAGACGGTAGAAGCGCTTGAAGATGTTTTTCAGCTCCGCAGCGGGAATCGTTTCCCCAGGATTGGACACAGACAGAAGGCAACTATGCTTTCCCGTCTGCTGCAAGCTGACGCAAACCTCGCCCTCACTGCTGGCGTACTTCTGGGCATTGTCCAACAGGATATCGATGACCTGCTGGAGCTGCTGGGCGTTGCCGTTTACCGTGATTCCCTCCTGGACCTGGCTGGAAAAAGTCAGGCCCTTTTCAAAAAAGACCGGCTCAAAGGGGAGTAGGGCGTCAGCGACCAAAGCGCTGAAATCGAAAGGCTGGAAAGGGGCCTTGTTCTGCCCGCTGTCCGCCTGGGCCAGGGTCAGCAGCCGCTCCACCAGGCTGCGCATCTGCTGGGTCATGGTGAGGATACTGCGGGAAAACTGTGCCCGGCTGGCTGCGTCATAGCTGGGGCTTTGGAGCAGCTCCGCATTGGTCATGATGACGGTGAGGGGAGTTTTCAGCTCATGGGAGGCATCCGCGACAAATTGCCGCTGTTGCCGCCAGGCGGTTTCCACGGGCTTGACGGTCCAGCGGGCCAGCAGCAAACTGATGCCCAGAAAGCCCAGAAGGCACAAAACGCCGATGAGGACACAGCTCCGGGCCAGGTGATGCAGGGTGGAACGCTCGCTGGTGATGTCGGCAAACACCAAGCTCTCCCCCATAGGGTTGGGTACCCGGCAGAAGCGCAGGCTATAGCGTTCTAGGAGTCCCGTCTGTGCGTCCTGTTCCAAAACAGCCGCCACCAGGGTGCGCAAAAACGCCTCGTCGGAGAGGTCATAGTAGCCACCCCCTGTGGCCACGAGTTCTCCGTGGGGCCCCAACTGGATGGTGAAGTAGGGCAGCTTCACCTGGGGTGTGGGCTCCCCTGGACGGTCGGGGTGGGGTGGGGCGGAGGCCACATTCCGCATCATATTCAAGCTCTCCGCCTCCAGATTCTCCTGGGTGAAGTGGTACACCAGACCGAAAATCAGGCAGAGCATCCCCGTGACCAGCACCATGATCACCAGAACGAAGCGCAGCCGCAGTCGTTTCAACAAGATTCCGCCACCTCCAAATGATAGCCCAGCCGACGGATGGCGGAGATGCGGACGTTGGACCCGATGCGCTGGAGCTTCTTGCGCAGGAAGCCCACGTAGACCTCCACGTGGTTTTCCACCGCGTTGGAGTCATACCCCCAGACCTTGGCCAGGATCACCTCCTTGGGAAGGATGCTGTCCTTGGCCTGGAGCAAGCAGCGCATCACGTCGAACTCCTTGGCGGAGAGCCGCACCCGCTGTTCTCCGCAGACCAGCATACAGGAGCCCAACTCCAGGGCCGTGTTGCCCAACACCAGCTCGTCCACCTGCCCACCCTGGCGGCGGAGAAGGGCGTTGATACAGGCCAGCAGTTCCCGGCTGTCGAAGGGTTTCGTTAAGTAGTAATCTGCCCCGGCGTTCAAACCCTCCACCCGGTCCTCCAAAGCGTCCCGCGCGGTGAGCATTAGGATCGGGGTGCCGCAGTGCTGGGCGCGCACGGACCGGGCCAGTTGATAGCCGTCCAGCTTGGGGATCATCACGTCCAGGATCAGCAGGTCGTACACCCCCAGGGCGGCGTAATCTACCCCGGCCTCCCCGTCATATACGCAGTCCACAGTGAAGCCCTTGGCCTCCAGCAGGGCCTGAATGGAGTCCGCCAATAGTTTTTCGTCCTCAATGACCAAGATTTTCATCGCCCTTGCCCCCTTTGTTTCCTTCGTATGATAGTACAGGAGAAGGCGGAAGGGAAGTGGAACCTTCCCTTGTTTACAATGATTTCACACTTTTTCCAGCAGTTTTTCAGCGTAGCTTCAGGGAAGCGCGGTATCCTTGCTGTGGAAACCAGCCCCAAGGGAGAGAGGAGGTGAGCCTTTGGAGTTTCGACACGAATTGAAGCATCTGCTGTCCCGCCAGGATCTGTTGATCCTGCGCCAGCGCTTCCAGGCGGTGGCCCAGCCGGACCCTCACGCCATCCATGGCACATACCACATCCGCAGCCTCTACTTCGACACGCCGTCGGATAAGGCCTTGCGGGAGAAGCTGGACGGCATCAGCCGCCGGGAAAAATTCCGTATCCGCCTCTACAATGGGGACCCCGCCACCCTCCACCTGGAGAAGAAAAGCAAGCTGGGCGGCCTGGGCAACAAGCAGCACGCCCCCTTGACCCCGGCGGAGGCGGAAGCCATCCTCCGGGGGGAGTGGGGGTGGATGCTGGACAGCAACCGCCCTCTGTTGGCAGAGCTATATTACAAGATGCGCACCCAACAGCTTCGGCCCAAGACCATCGTGGACTACACACGGGAGCCCTACGTCTACCCGCCGGGAAACGTGCGCCTCACCTTGGATTACGACATCCGTACCGGCCTGGCTTGCACTGACCTTTTGCACCCCTGCCTGACCATCCCCGCCGGGGATGCCCCGGTGCTCCTGGAAGTGAAGTGGGACAGCTTCCTCCCCGGCATCATCCGGGATGCCATCCAACTGGAGGGCAGGCGTACCACGGCCTTTTCCAAATACGCCCAGTGCCGCATCTATGGATAGAATGGATAGAAAGGAACCCTGTTTATGAATTTCAATGACATTTTCAAGTCCAGCTTTTTGGAGAACATCAACAACGTCAGCCTCCTGGATATGGCTGTGGCCCTGGTTTTGGCCTTTGGATTGGGCTTGTTCATCCTTCTGGTGTACAAAAAAACGGACCGGGGGGTGATGTATTCCTCCGGCTTTGGCGTCACCCTGGTGGCCCTGACCATGATCACCACGGTGGTGATGCTGGCGGTGACCAGCAACGTGGTGCTGTCCCTGGGTATGGTGGGCGCCCTGTCTATCGTCCGCTTCCGCACCGCCATCAAGGAGCCCCTGGACATCGCCTTCCTGTTCTGGTCCATCGCCGTGGGCATCGTTCTGGCGGCGGGGATGATCCCCCTGGCGGTGATGGGCAGCGTGGTGATCGGCGTGATCCTGCTGCTGTTTGTGAACCGAAAGAGTCATGTGAATCCCTACATTTTGGTGCTGCAATGCGCGGATCATGAGGCGGAGACTGACGCCATGGCCTACCTGACACCCCACACCCGCCGCTGTGTGGTAAAGAGCAAATCTGCCCAGAAGGGGGCGGTAGAGCTGAACTTGGAACTGCGCCTCAAGGACGACAACACGGACTTCATCAACAGCCTGGCGGAGCTCCCCGGCGTGAGCAGCGCTGTGCTGGTGAGCTACAACGGCGACTATCTGGGTTAAGGAGGGCGGCACATGGCCAGCAACAAACACATCGACAAAATCTGCCTGGTTGCTGCCCTGCTAGCGCTGGTCCTGGCGCTGGTGCTCCTAAACGCAACGGATCGGACTGACGGGGGAAAGACCATGGGCTACGAATCCCGGCTGTTTGACAGCGCTACAGTCCACACCATCGACCTACAAATGGACGACTGGGAGGACTTCATCGCCACCTGCGAGGATGAGAGCTATCACCCCTGCACCGTGGTCATCGACGGGGAGCAGTACGCCAACGTGGGCATCCGGGCCAAGGGGAACACCTCCCTGCGCAACGTCTCTGCCATGGGCAGCCAGCGCTATAGTTTTAAGCTGGAGTTTGACCAGTACGACAGCGGCGTGAGCTATTACGGTTTGGATAAGCTCTGCCTGAACAATATCATCCAGGACAACAGTTACATGAAGGATTTTCTCACCTACCAGTTGATGGGCCGATTCGGCGTGGCCGCGCCCTTGTGCAGCTATGTTTCCATCACCGTCAACGGCCAGGATTGGGGCCTGTACCTGGCGGTGGAGGGGATAGAGGAGGGCTTCCTCCAGCGCAACTATGGCAACGATTACGGGGAACTGTACAAGCCCGACAGCATGGACATGGGCGGCGGGCAGAGCGGTGCCCCGTCGGGGATGCAGCGCCCAAACGACATCCCCGACGGCTTTGACCCCGGCAAAATGCAGGCTCCGGAGCAGCCAGCGGAGGCGTTCGACCCCGGTGAAATGCGAGAACAGCCTGCCAGTGACTTCACCCCCGGTGAAGCCCAGCCACCCCAGGGCGGTCCTGGTGGAGGCGGCGGCTCCGGTTTTGGGGGCAGCACCGACGTGAAACTCCAGTACATCGACGACGACTCCGATAGCTATCCCAACATTTTCGACAACGCCAAGACCGATGTGAGCCAGGCGGACCAGACCCGGCTGATTGCCACCCTACGCAGTCTGTCCCAGGGGGAAAACCTGGGAACGGTGGTGGATGTGGAGGCGGTGCTGCGCTACTTTGTGGTCCACAACTTCGTGGTGAACGGGGACAGCTACACCGGCAGCATGATCCACAACTACTACCTCTATGAGAAGGACGGCCAGCTCTCCATGCTCCCCTGGGACTACAACCTGGCCTTTGGCACCTTCACCGGCGGGGAAGCGTCGGCTTCGGTCAACGACCCCATCGACGAGGGCCTAGAGGACCGTCCCATGCAGGCGTGGATCTTTTCCGACGAGAGCTATACCCAGCAGTACCACGCACTATATGCGGCCTTTCTGAAAACGGTAGACATAGACGGCATGATCCAGCAGACGGCCCAGCTGATCGCCCCCTATGTGGAGAAGGACCCCACGAAATTCTGCACATACACTGCGTTTGAGGCGGGGGTGGAGGCACTGCAAACTTTCTGCACCCTCCGCGCCCAGAGCGTCCAGGGCCAGTTGGACGGGACCATCCCCTCCACCACCCAGGGCCAGATAGCGGCACCGGAGGCGTTGGTGGACACAGAGGGCCTATCCCTAGCCGCCATGGGTACCATGTCCAACGGCATGGGCGGCGGGCCTGGCGGGGGAGGGGAGCGTCCTACCCAGGAGACGGTTGCTCCGGAGGGGGAGCAGCCGCCTGCGGTTGACGGGCAGTCAGCCCCGGTCGAGGCAACGGTTGACGGGCAACCTGACCCAGCCGGGGAGCAGCTACCCACCGATGGGGGGCAGTCCGATGCCGCGCGCTCCCAGGAACCAGAGCACCAGCCGGATCGAGCGGCGGGGGCTTGGGGGCTGCCGGGGGGCGGGTTCCCGGCCCAGGAGGATACCGCCACGGAGTCCAATGTCACTTGGGTCCTCCTGGGGGCATCGGCGGTGGTGCTGGTATTGGGGCTGGTGGTGGCGTTCCGCTTTAAGAAGTGAGAAAATACCTGCCAGGACGAGAAAAAAGGCTCCTTTGGCAAATGAAAGCGCGGACCATCCCGGTGGCCCGCGCTTTTCAAAAACTTTTATGCGCTCTGTTCCGCTTGCAGCTTTTTTACTTCATCTAAGGGAAGGCCAACATACTCGGCGATCTTTTCCGGCGCCAGTGTTCTGTCGGCCAGCATACGAAGCGCCGCCGTTCTCATGCCCTCCTGAATGCCCTCCTTGATGCCCTCCGCGCGTTCTTCTTTCCGCATTTCCTCTATCACTTTGCACATTTCGCTTACCCCCTCTGGATTTTCCTTCAAATACCTGGTGCGGTCTGCCAGCAGTTTGAAATTCATATCTGCGGCATCGGTACAGTTGAAGTCGTGCATCAGCTTTCCTATGTCAGAATCTCCCCGGTACTCGCCGTTCACATAAAGAATATGTTCTCCATCCGCAAACGGCTCACCTGTGGTGATATTCATTCGCTCGATGAAATAGATTGGCTCGCCTTTTCCGTAAAAATCCTTTTCTATGATAAAGATCGTGAACGTATCCGGCAGCGCCCGGAACGCCTGCCCGGCGTCCAGATTTTCAATATCCATCACGCTGGAATGAAATCTGGCCCGGTGAGGGTCCGCGCCTTTGTCCTCCCGTTGGATTTCCATGTCATACTTTTTCCCGGCAGTATCCGTCCCATACGCGTCCAGGCAGATAGAACGCGCTCCGGCCAGCCGCTTCATATCCTTTTGCGTCTGGCAGTCGGTAATGATCAAATCGGGTTTCCCGATAATAATGCGCAGCACCAATTCAGCCAGAGGGATGTTATCCTTGAAAAGACAGCGCATAAAATCATCATCTATCGGCCGAAACCTGCGCAGGTGCTCTAAATCTTTCTGGTGCTTTTGCTCCGCTGTGTCCAAAATCATCACACGCTTTCTATCATCGGTCAAACAAAAACTTATTTTATATTTATATTACCACAATCCCCTCCACTTTTCAAGGACGGCATTGTTTGGGAATACGGTGGTGGAGCCCGCTGCGTCGTGTGGGAGGGCCAGCGTTGCGGCCCCTCGTCCCGTTGAGAGAAAACTACGTTGGTTGTCCCCAACACAATCTTCCGTCACGGCTTCAACTTGCCACCTCCTTTGGCGAAGCCGGGTGAGGATTGTCTCCGGGCACAAAACGTGGGTTTCTTACCATGTCGTGAGGGGGTACTTACACGTTCGGGAATCACCCGTCACGGGCTTCGCCGTGACACCCTCTTTGGAAAAGAGGGCTTTGGGTGGGGGACTGACACCATTGTTTCCTATCGTAAAAAGTGCGGGCCGTTTCGGTGGTTCGCGCTTTTGGATGGCTA
>CAJTQP010000050.1 GCA_910578575.1 uncultured Oscillospiraceae bacterium | reverse complement strand
CAGCAAACGGGATATCCAGACCCTTTTCGAGAAAACTGCCGCTGACCTGGGTATCCGCCACAAGCTCATTCGTCCCTACACACCCAGGCACAACGGCAAGGTAGAACGCAGCCACCGTGAAGACCAGAAGCGTTTTTATTCCTGCTGCTCTTTCTTCTCCCTGGCTGACTTTCAAAACCAGCTTTCTCTTCATAACCGCCGTTCCAGCAACTTGCCGATGAGACCCCTTAACTTCCTTTCTCCTTTAGATTTCCTTGTCCAATTTGTTTGTCAAGCCTACATTTCTTTGCCCTGTACCATAGCATGGCCTGGCATAATCTCTCACAAACTGCACAAACTAGAGTCCAACAACCTCAGAAAAGGGAGGGTTTCCTTTGGATACGAAAAAGATAGGGCAGCAGACCGTTCGCTTCGCCGCGCCGCCCTCCATTGTGGGCTATGGCAACGCTGTGGGAAAAAAAGAGGGGCAGGGACCCCTGGCCAGCTATTTCGATTACACCGGGCAGGACGACTCCTTTTCGGAAAAAAGCTGGGAGAAGGCGGAGACCGCCATGCAGAAAAAGGCCCTGGGATACGCCCTGGAAAAGGCAGGCCTGCAAACAGATCAACTGGATTATGTGTTTGCCGGAGACCTGCTCAACCAGTGCATCGCCACCTCCTACTCCCTTCGGGCCCAACAGGTCCCCTTCTTTGGCCTGTACGGTGCCTGCTCCACCATGGCGGAGAGCCTGTCCCTAGGGGCTATGCTCCTGGACGGTGGCTTCGGCAGCCACATTGCCGCCATGACCTCCTCCCACTTCTGTTCTGCTGAGCGGCAGTACCGCAACCCCTTGGAATATGGCGGGCAAAAGCCCCCCACCGCCCAGTGGACCACCACCGGCTCCGGGGCGGTGATCCTGTCCAACCAGGGCAAGGGGCCCTACGTGACCCATGTGACCACGGGAAAGGTCATGGACAAGGGCATCACCGATGCCAACAACATGGGGGCGGCCATGGCCCCCGCTGCCTACGATACCCTCCGGGCCCACTTCCAAGACACCGGCCGCAGCCCGGACTTCTACGACCTCATCGTTACCGGGGATCTGGGCAGCTTGGGGAAGGAAATCGTTTTGGATTTCTTCCAGCGGGACGGGGTGGACCTCTCCAAGAACTACGACGACTGCGGCGTGCTGCTCTTTGACGCACAGAAGCAGGACGTCCACGCCGGAGGCTCCGGCTGCGGGTGCAGCGCGGTGGTGCTCACAGGCTATCTCCTGCGGCAGATGGCCCTGGGGAAGCTGAACAACCTGCTTTTCTGCGGCACCGGTGCTCTCCACTCCCCTACCTCCACCATGCAGGGGGAGAGCATCCCCGGCATCTGCCACGCTGTGGCCATCACTAGCTTAAAGGAGGGAACGACATGAGCGATCCCCGCACCTATTTGGCCGCCTTCCTCTGCGGCGGCATTCTCTGTCTCATTGGACAGCTCCTCATTGACAAGACCAAACTGACCCCCGCCCGTATCCTGGTGGTGTATGTGGTAGCCGGGGTGATCCTGGGGGCTACGGGACTTTACCGCCCTCTGGTGGAGCTGTGCGGCGCAGGGGCCACTGTCCCCCTGACCGGCTTTGGATACAATTTGGCCTCCGGTGTCTCCAAGGGCGTGGCGGAGAGCGGCTTCCTGGGGGCACTGATGGGCGGCGTCACTGCCGCCGCCGGTGGCATCACCGCCGCGGTATTCTTTGGCTATCTGGTGGCCATGTTCTTCCGCTCCAAGCCCAAAAAGTGACAGCCCATTTGTCCTGTTGTAAAGCCATTGCCTTTTCCCGCCCCAACTGATATACTAAAAGAAAAAGTATGTCGAAGGAGGGCGCAGCATGGTCACTTGGGAAGCCCTGGAAACGCAGTGCCGGCAGTGCCGGAACTGCCCCCTGTCCGAGACCCGTAGAAATGTGGTCTTTGGTGTCGGCAACCGGCAGGCGGATGTACTCTTCATCGGAGAGGGTCCCGGAGAGCAGGAGGACCTGCGGGGAGAGCCTTTCGTGGGCCCCGCAGGCCAGCTACTGGACGTAATGCTGTCGGTGATCGACCTGGACCGCTCCAGGGTCTACATCGCCAACATCGTCAAATGCCGTCCTCCCCGGAATCGCGACCCCCTGAACCTGGAGCAGGACGCCTGTATCGGCTATCTCCGGGCCCAGACCGCCCTCATCAAGCCCAAGATCATCGTCTGTCTGGGGCGGATCGCTGCTATGCGCATCATCGACCCGAAATTTCGCATCACCAAGCAGCATGGCCTGTGGTTTGACAAAGCGGGGGTGCAGATCACCGCCCTTTACCACCCCTCTGCCCTGCTGCGGGATCCCAGCAAACGGCCGGAGACCTTTGTGGACCTGAAAGGCATCCAGGAAAAAATCAAGCACCTGTGCCCGGACAGTTTGTTCCGCCCCTTTTGAACCCGGCAAGCACCACGCCAAACCCTCGCAAGATATCCCCCAAGGTATCCCTCTCATTTCGGAGGCATCTCCTGCCACAGTGGCAGGAGATGCCTCCGATTTCTAAAAAATAACGAAAAAATGACACAGCTTCTTCCAATCCCCTTGATTGCCAGACACAAGTTATGGTATAATAAGGCGCGGTTTAGGGATCCAACTACACCGCACAGACCGATTCAAACATTGTTTTTGAAATGGAGGAATTTGAAGAATGAAGAAGATTCTTGCACTGTCTCTGGCCCTGGTGATGGCGCTGAGCCTGTGCGCCTGCGGCACCCCTTCTGAGCCCGCAGACGACACCAAACCCGCCGAAGACGAGACCACCACAGCTGCCCCCACCAACCCCGCCAACGACATCCCCGACACCATGACCTCTGAGGACGGCACCTATGAGCTGGCGTTTGTCACCGACGTGGGCCAGTTGAAGGACAAGTCCTTCAACGAGGGCACTTGGAACGGCGTGAAGCTGTATGCCGCAGAAAACGAGCTGTCCTACAAGTACTATCAGCCCGCCAACGGCAACGAAGCCACCGACGATGACCGCTATGACGCCATGAAGGCCGCCGTGGACAACGGTGCCAAGGTGGTGATCTGCGCTGGCTTCCTCCAGGAGACCGCCCTGACCAAGGCCGCCGTGGACTTCCCTGACGCAACCTTTATCTTCATCGACGGGTATGCCCTGAAGGATCCCAGCGGCAATCCCCTGACCAACGTGGCCGGCATCTCCTTCCAGGAAGAGCAGAGCGGTTACTTCGCCGGTTACGCTGCTGTGATGGAAGGCTACACCAAGCTGGGCTTCAGCGGCGGCGGTGGCGGCACCAACGACGCCTGCTGCCGGTTCGGCTACGGCTTTGTCCAGGGTGCCAACGCAGCTGCTGCTGAGCTGAACGTCCAGGTCGACATGAAGTTCTCCTGGGAGTATGGCGCCAGCTTCTCCGACTCCCCCGAACTCCAGACCATGGCCAGCGGCTGGTATGAATCCGGTACCCAGGTCATCTTCGCCTGCGGCGGCTCCATGTTCCAGTCCATCACCGCTGCTGCCTCTGCCAACGATGGCAAGGTCATCGGCGTGGACGTGGACCAGTCCACCCAGTCTGACACCGTGATCACCTCCGCCATGAAGGGCCTGTCTGACGCCGTTCAGTGGGCCGTCGCCAAGGTCTATGACGACAGCTTCTCCGAAATCGGCGGCGAGTCCACCTCTCTGGGCGTGAAGGAAAACGCTATCGCCCTCCCCACCGATACCTGGAGCCTGACCAACTACTCCGTGGAAGATTATAAGGAGCTCTATCAGAAGGTTCTGGATGGCACCTTGGTGGTTGACAACGACTACAGCAAAATGGAAGGCGCGGAGTATTCCAACCTGACCCTGAACGTTATCTGATCTGTTACGGCATAGGATCCATTTCACAATCAAAACCACTTTGTAGTTTCGCTGTCAAAAGCCCTCGCCATTGGCGAGGGCTTTTGGTATAGCTTTATAATCACAAAGAGAACATCCTGCCCCGAATAGGCAGGGTAAATTTATGGAGATTTGGGAAATCGCAGGGTGAACGCTGTCCCCTCCCCCGCTGTGCTCTCGGCAGAAATGGTACCGCCCATCTTCTCTGTCAGTTGCTTCACGATGGACAGCCCCAACCCGCTGCCCTTCGCGCCCCGGCTCTTGTCACACTGATACAGCCGGTCAAAGATCCGGTGCAGGTCGTCCTTTTCCATGCCGACACCGTTGTCGGAAAGGGTCAGCGTGACCGTTTCATCCTCCTCCTTAAGCTCCAACCGCAATTCCTCCGCCTGGCTGTGGGTCACCACGTTCTGAATCAGGTTGTTGAGGATGCGTCCGTATCCATCCACATCCAGCGCCACCCAAAAGGGACGCTCTGGAAGGTCGACAGCATAAGCGATCTTCTTATCCTCCAGCACGGGGATCCAATCGATCAAAAGATTTCTGGTGGTCTCGGCAAGTTCCATCCGGAGAGGGTGAAGGGTAAACTCATTGGAATTGAGCTTGAACCAATCGAAGAGCAGGTCAATGTACTCCTTCAGGTCATAGGCCTTCCGGCGGGCGGTGGTGATATAGGCCTCCCGCTCCTCTCCTGTCACGATTTCCCGATGGACCGCATCCAGGTAGCCGATCAGGGTGGTGAGAGGGGTCCTTACATCGTGGGAGAGGCTGGTCATCAACTGTTTGTTGGTTTCTTCTGCCTGATAGAGCTCCACCAGCCGCCCCTCATACCCCTGGACGATTTCGTTGATTGTATAGGCTAGGGGAGCTGTGAGGTCATGGGTCTCCGCCAGCAGTCGCCGGTTTCCGTTCCCCTGTTTCACATCTTCCAGGGCCTCCAGCATCTCCCCCACCTGTCTCCTGGCCCGGTACACCGTCAGAACGGCGCAGCACAGGACCAGCACAGCCAGGAGCAGGGCCCCAGCCGCCAGAACCGTTCCCCCCAAGCCTTACACCTCCTTGTTGAAGCGGTAGCCGATCCCCTTCACGGTCTGGAGGTACTTGGGGTGCCCAGGGTCCTGCTCCAGCTTTTTCCGCAAACGGCTGATGATGGCCATGATGTTGCTGTCGTCATAGACGTAGGGCTCCCCCCATACCGCCTCATAGATCCGCTGCTTGGTCAAAATTTTCCCCTGATTCTTGGCACAGAAGAGAAGCAGGTCAAATTCCTTGGGTGGCAGCGAAAAACACCCCTGCCCGGTGGTGATGGTGCGCTGGTCCAGGTCAATGGTCAAGCCGTCAAATTCCAGCCGGGGTTCCTCCTCCACCCGGTCAAAGCGGGTATAACGCCGGATGAGAGAGTGGACCCGCGCCATAAGCTCCTCCAGGTGGAAGGGTTTCGTCAGATAGTCGTCTGCCCCGGCCCGCAACCCCCGCACCTTGGAGGCGCTGTCGTCCTTGGAGGTGAGCATCAAAATGGGCAAGCTGCTCTTTCCTCGAATCTTCTCCAAGGTCTCATAGCCGTCCATCCCCGGCATCATCACATCCAGGATTACCAGTTGATAGTGCCCCTTCTCCAGCAGATGCAGGCCGTCGCTGCCGGAATGGCAGGCATCCGCCTCCATCCCCTCCTGTGAAACACTGCGCTGGATCAAGGCGCACAGGGATTTGTCATCGTCAATGACCAGGATTCGGTTCACGTTACGTGCGCCCCCTTCCCCCTCGTCTCCATAAAAATCAGGCTGCCGAAAAAGCCTGTCCCTTTCCGGCAGCCTGGGGGTCAACTGAGTCTCCGCCGGAGGACCTCCTTGATGGTCTCCAGCAGGTGCATGATATCCAGGGGCTTTGGCAAATGGGCATCCATGCCGCTCTCCTTGGATTTTCGCATATCACTTTCAAATACATTGGCCGACAGGGCAATGATGGGGATACGGGCTAGCACTGGGTCCGACATCCGGCGGATGGCTCTGGCCGCCTGCCAGCCGTCCATCACCGGCATCTGGATATCCATCAGGACCAGGTCATAGGTGCCCGGTGCAGACTGCTGGAGCTTTTCCACGGCAATGCTGCCGTTCTCTGCCGGCTCCACAACAAAGCCCATCTCCTCCAGAAGCTCTGTCTCGATCTCCAAATTGATCTCGTTGTCCTCTACCAACAGGATCCTCTGCCCATTTCCCTGGACGGCCTCATCCTGGTCCTCAGCCTGGCTGGTCTCGGCTTCCTGGCTCTGGTAGCGGAAACGGGTGTGGATGATGAAGGTACTCCCCTGGCCCACCTCGCTCTGGACTTCGATGGTCCCGTCCATCATATCCACAATATTTTTGGCAATGGTCAGCCCCAGGCCGATGCCGTGGATTCCGCTGAGGGTGGTGTTCTTCTCCCGCGCAAAGGGCTCAAAAATGTGCTCGATAAACTCCTTGCTGATGCCAATGCCGTTGTCCTCCACCACCAGTTGATAGACCGCAAACTGGTTGGGCAGCTCCTCCAGCTCTGAGGCCGTGATGGAGACCCTTCCGCCGGACTTGGTATAGGTCACGGCATTGTTGGCCAAGTACATCACCAACTGCCGCAGCTTTTCCTCGTCTGCATAGATTTCCCGGTGGGTAATCTGGGAAAAGTCCAAGATAAATTCCATATCCTTTTCCACGCTCTGAGGCAGCAGGAAATCATAGACCTCTTGCAGGATGTCGCAGAGGTTGCACTCCTCCTCCACCGTGCGCATATCCCCGGACTCTGTCTGGGACAGCTCCAGGACCTTGTTGATCAGATCCAAAAGCTGCCGGCTGGAGGCCTCGATGCGGTCCAAATACTCCAACACGATTTCCGGGCTATTACAGTTGCGCTTGGCCAGGGTGGAAAAGCCAAAAATGGCGTTGAGCGGCGTACGCATATCGTGGGACATATTGGACAGGAAGGTGCTCTTAGCCCCAATGGCCCGGTTGGCATTTTCCAGGGCTTCCGCCAGCAGCTGCTTCTGCTTCATCTCGGTCTGGATCTCTTCATCCACCCGGCGGAATCCCATAACGATTTGGGTGGTTTGCTCCTGGTGGCCCACATTGACCACCCGCATCTGCAAATACTGCTCCTCTGCCCCATTCAGCACCCGGTAATTGCTATAATAGGACTTATTACCCGCCAGCTTTTCCCGGATACCATCCAGGTCAGTGGCCTTGGAAAACATCGCCCGGTCCTCCGGGTGGACCCATCTGTTGATATAGTCAGAAATCACCTGGGTATACTTCAGTGTCTGGAGCTCCTGGTCAAAGATCGGTCCGCTGCGCACACTCAGACGGTAGGGCATAATCAGCCCCTTTTCCAGGTCCACGTAAAAAATCGTCTCATAGTTGACGCTGAGTCCCTCGATCACCTCCAGGCGGCGCAGGTGCTCCTGGTTGATCAGGGTCCACTCCTTGTCGTAGGCCTCCATGAGGTTCTGGAGCCGCTGTGTCTCCTGATCCCGGCGGCTTCGTTTTTCCGTGGCGTCGGTCAGAAACACATAGAAGATATCCCGGAAGTCCTCGCTGGGGACATAGTGTCCATAGTCCTCGATCCAGCGGGCCGTCCCATCCTTCCGAATGATCCGGTACTCCACATAGTCCAAGTCCCCCTGGCCCTCTCCAATCTGCGCCTGGATACTCTCCTCCACAGCTTCTATATCCTCCGGGTGTACCATACCCCGGAAGGAATTGCCCGTCATGGCCTGGAACTCCTCCACGGTCTCGCACTGAAACATCTGGCGGGTGGCTTGGTTGGCATAGATGATCTCCTCATCCCCGTCGGCAAAATAGATCAAAAAGCCGCCGGGCATCCGATCCATAAAGTTCACCAACTCATAGCTGGTCAGGTACTCCTTTGCTTCTGGCAAGGCTAAAAACGCCTCGCGTTCCTTCTGCTCCATAATGTGGTTGATATCCAAATGATTATCTTTTAACAGCTTCAAAAAGCCCAGGATATTTCCACCCAGGTAATTTCCGTCCTGCCTGCACATGATAATGGCTCACTTCCTCTCTGCCGATTTCCCTTAGCCCAACTGTTCATTCAGCATTTTAGACAGTGTTTCGATATTGATGGGCTTTGCAATATGTCCATTCATTCCGCAGCTCAGCGCCGCCTGCCGGTCCTCTTCAAAGGCATTGGCTGTGATGGCGAAAATGGGGATCCTGGCCAGCTCCGGATTCTCCAGCGCCCGGATCTCTCGTGCAGCCGTATAGCCGTCCATCACCGGCATCTGCACATCCATCAGCACCAGGCAGTAATAGCCTGGCTCAGCACTCGTGAGCATATCCACGGCGATCCTGCCATTATCCGCCACCTCCGTGGTAAAGCCCGCCTCTTCCAGCAGGGCCACAGCGATCTCCTGGTTCAGTTCATTGTCCTCTGCCAGCAGGATGCGGCCGGAGTGATGTTTCGGGGGCGCTACCACCGGTACCTCTTCAAGGTCAGCCACTTCCTCCCCATCCTCCACCAGGGAGCTCAGGCAGTTTCTCAGCTCGGACAAGAACAGTGGCTTGCTGCAAAAGGCGTTGACGCCGGCCTCCTTGGCCTCCTCCTCAATGTCGGACCAGTCATAGGCAGTCAGCACGATGATGGGCACGTCGTCTCCCATCTCTTTCCGAATCCTGCGGGCGACCTCCACCCCGTTCATATCCGGCATCAGCCAGTCGATGACATAGACGCTATAGCTGTCGTTGCGCATCATGGCTTGGTGGGTGCGCAGCACCGCTTCTCGCCCGGAGAGGGTCCACTCTGCCCGCATCCCAAACTGCTGGAGCATATAGGACACGCTGTCACAGGTGTTGAAATCATCGTCCACCACCAGTGCCCGGCAGTTTTTCAACGTCGGTATGGTCTGGACCTCCTTGGGCCCGGAGCGCAGGCGGAAGGTAAAGGAGACCACAAACTCTGTCCCCACCCCCTGTTCGCTGAATACCTGGATGGAACCGCTCATCATGTCCACAATGTTCTTTGTAATGGCCATGCCGAGCCCTGTACCCTGGATGCCGCTGATGGTAGAATTGCGCTCACGCTCGAAGGGCTCGAAAATATGGGCCACGAACTCCTGGCTCATGCCGATGCCTGTGTCTTTGATGCTGAACACATAGCTGGCATGGCCCTCCGGCGCACCGGATTTTTCTGTGATACGCATACTGACCCTGCCGCCAGCCCCGGTATACTTGATGGAATTGCTCAGCAGGTTCAGCAGCACCTGGTTCAGCCGCAGCTTATCGCAATAGATATCCTCGTCCAGGACGTCCACGGTGTCGATAAACAGCTCCAACTGTTTGGCGCGAATATCCGCTTGGACGATACTGCGCAAGCCATGAAGAATATCTGGCAGACTGCACAAGGTCTCCTCCAAGTGCATTTTTCCGCTTTCGATGCGGCTCATATCCAAAACATCGTTGATCAGGCTAACCAAATGATTCCCTGATGTCATGATTTTTTTCAAATATTCTTCCACCTGGTCCTGATTCCTGATGTTGCTAATGGCCAGGTTGGTAAAGCCCACGATGGCGTTCATCGGTGTGCGGATATCGTGGGACATATTGGACAAAAAGACGCTCTTGGCCTTGCTGGCCCGGTTGGCCTGGGTCAAGGCCTCCTCCAGCAGGACCTTCTTCTCCATCTCGCTGCGGGTCTCATCGTCCACATTGCGGAAACCCAGAACGATGCCCTGCCGCCCCTCCCAGGTCCCGGCACGCACCGCTTTGATCTGGTAAAATTTCACTTCCTCGTCGATCACTGTGCGATAGTTTACATAGTAGGTTTTCTTTTTGGACAGCTCCTCTTTCAGCTTCTCCTGGGAACAGGCCTGCCGCAGCATATCCCGGTCATCCGGATGGACAAAACGCTGAATATAATCCTCCATGCTCTCCCGGAAGGACATCTCTTGGCGAAATACCGCATCCAGTTCTTTCCGGTTGTCGGCGCTGCTTAGGGGAGAGCCCTTGCCAGAATCCAAGTCAAAGAAACAAACCAGGTTATAGTCCACGCTCAGGGCATAGACCAATTCCATCTGACGCCGTTCACTCTCCATCCGCTCCTGCTGTTCCCGGAGCTTTTGATCGGTGTAGTCCAGAAGGAAGCGCTGATAAAACCGCTCCCCGTTCTCTTCGATCAGTTTGATATTGCCCATGACGTGGAAGATCTTTCCATCTTTATGCTGCACCCGATACTCCACACTCACCGAATCTTCTACATTCTTCAGTGTCTGGATGCTGCGCAGCAGCTTGGGCTTATCCTCATCCATTACGGTCTGGGCAATCATGTTGAAGCCGTCAAACAACAGTTCCTCCTGGGAGTCATAGCCTAGGAGCTGTAAGGCTGCTCGGTTGACGCTGAGGATACGGGTGCCATCCAAGGAGTGGCACATCACACCGCAGTCCATAGAGGTGAAGATCATCTCCAGCACCTGGTTCTTTGTGGTGATCTCTTTCTTATAGGCCCGCTCCTGGGTTACGTCAATGGCGACACCCACCGTTCCCATTACACTGCCATCCACATTATACAGGGGAGATTTATAGGTGGTCAGGAGGCGTTCCCCTTCCCCTGTCTGAATCATCTCCTCCGAGACACAGGTCTGCTGCGTTTCCATGACCTCATTCTCTGACTCAATGCAGGCCGGGTCGTCCTCTTCCACGTCCCAGATGTAGGCATGGCCCCGGCCCTGTACCTGTTCCTTGGTCTTTTTCACCGTTGCGCAGAAGCTATCGTTTACCTTCTCATGGATGCCATTCTTGTCCTTGTACCAGATCAGGTTGGGCACACTGTTGATGGTGGCCTCCAAATATTGGCTGGCCTGCCAGCCGTCCGCTCTGCGCTTCCACTCCTCTTGCAGGTGCCGGAAGCGAAAGTCCAGCTCCTCTTCCGGCAGGGGGGCGATCCAGATGTCTTTCAAGGCCGGTAGGCTGTCCAGTAGCAGGGGGCGCTGCTCCCGGTCCACCAGGACAATCAGCTCCGCCGCATCTCCCTTGCCTTCGATCAACCTGTGCAACGTTTCTGTTCCCGTTTCTCCGCACAAATCCGCCAGGATCACATTGGCTTGCGCCAATAGTCCCGTATCTATTGTGTCGCTCTCTATAAACCCATGGTCGAAGCCTGCCAGAGGCGGCAGGTCTTTGATGCGCTGGAACAGCCCTCGGTGACGGCCAATCAAATACAACTGGATGTGACAGTGATACATAGCTCTTTCCTCCCGCTTAAACGGACCTAATAAGCTGCGATACCTGGGACCCCGCGTTCTTCTCGCAAGCAATGAGGGTACACTTGTGAGGGGGGACCCTCTCATCTCTCCCACACTATGTGCGAATGCCCCTCAGTTTCATTTAGTTATTCTATCGTATTTTATCAATCGAATCGCACTCTGTCAATTATTTTGCACGCTTTCTGTCGTGTAAGATTGATTATCCCAGCTGCCAAGGAACCAGATTTTTCCATCCGACCTATGGTGGCTGTTTTGCGTCCCATTCTTCATACAGTATATGATATTATATATTATGTGAATAGGGTCCTATTTTGACGACAGATGATACCAACAATCGGAAAAAACGGGGGTGGCAGTACGACCTCTGCCACCCCGTTCTCACGTTTGACGAACTCGATCAAGCCATCGCATTCAAATCCCGCCTGCTGCTTTCCAGCTCCGACAGGAATCCCTGCCAATCCGCCTCGAAGGCATGGATGCCCCCCTGATAGGATGCGTTGTCAAAGGTATCCCAAAATCTCTTCGGTCCCAGTTCTCCGGTCCAGCGCTGGGCCGGGGCCTTCTCCGCTGCCGCTTCCAACTGTGCGCAAGCTATCTCCGCGCCCTCCCGGATGGCATGGAGTGTGTCTCCGTTCCTGTGGAACGCTCCCATCACGCTGTTGTATACTGTGTCAAACAGCTCCCGGTCCACAGCGGGGAACAACGGTTGGGTCTCCGCCTTCTCCTCCCGGCGCTTTGCTAAGTAGGCGTCCAGCGCATCCAGCATCTCCTGCCGGGCATTCTTCCCGGACGCTTGCAGCAGTTTCACCATATCTCTACCCATCTGACCGCGGTAAGCCATGGTCTCCACTTTCATGGAAACCATGCCCATCCGCAACGCCAGCCGGGCCTCACTGCCTCCGCCACCCAGGGTGGCCGCGTTGATGGCAGACTGATAGGTAGCAATGCTCATGGCGGCAAAGTCCAGCTCCCTGTGGGTATACAGGCCGGTTCCCTGGTCTTCCTCCAGCTCCACAGAGGCACCCAACTCCTTCAGGTCCATGGATGCTGCATACAAATCCGCCTGCATCCAGGACTTCGTCTCCGTAGCAAGGGCGTGGTACTGGGCCTCGAAGGCAGCGAACAGTCCCTGCACGCTGTCATAAATCTTCTTACTCTGCTGGCTCCCCTGGTCTAAAAATCTGCCCAGCATATTGGCAAAGGAGTGGGCGGCCTCCTCTTTGCCAGCCCCATATAGCTTCCCCCACTGGGTACGCTGGTCCTCCAGGGCTTCCCCCACATAACTGCTCTCCAGACCGACATACTTTGCCTCATAGGCCACCGCCATACTGTCCAGGGTTTCCTGCAAATCCCCCTCCCGGTAGCTGGCCGCATCGAAGGTCACGCAGATGGTATGGCCATGATACCCAGAGGCAGAGGCGCTGTTGGCCTCGTCGGAGACAAAGACCCCCGCGCCGGAGGACACCGACTTGGTGATGGTCCCGTTGACCAAATCGAAATAAGACCACTCATATTCCGTGGTAAAATGGGTGACGGTGCTCTGACCGCTCCCGATACCAGCGGCGGATGCACGGGCCGTAGCACTGCCGAAGCCCAAGATCTGCGCCCCCAAGGGCTTGCTCAGGCTGGCCGGGTCGGAGAGGCTGGAGAGCCCCATGGCAGAAAACTCCAGCATGTCCGCTGTGGTCAACAATGCTTTCTGGTCAGGCGCTTCATCCGGATTCTCTTGGGATTGGGGATGATTGCCTGTGATGTTTGCGGCACTGGAAAGAAATCTCACAGCCAAATCTGTCATAAAAAGCCTCCTGTCAGAATCGCAATATTACTATGTGTATTATATCGGAAAAATCCTGAAAAAAATAAGTTTCCAGCCAGATCAAATCTCTCGCTGGAAACTCATTTTCCATCTTATGCGATGTAAAGTACCATTCTCAATCAGAATAGGAACTCAAATCGGCAGGTTCATCCCGCCAGTGATTTTACTCATGCTGGTGCTCATCTCCTCGATGGCCGCCCGGATCGCCTCATTCACCGCAGCGATGACCATATCCTGGAGCATCTCCACGTCGTCGGGGTCCACGGCCTCCGGGTCAATGGTGAGGGACTTGAGGGTGTGGTGGCCATCCACCGTGGCGGAAATCACGCCGCCACCGGCTGTGGCAGAGTACTCCTTCTCCAAAAGCTCCGCCTGGGTCTTTTCCATGTCGGCCTGCATCTTCTGGGCCTGCTTGATCATATCCATGTTCAGGCCGCCGGGCATACCCATGCCCTTACCCTTGCCGCCGCCTCTGCCCATGGGGGGGCGTCCGTATCCTTTTGCCATATTACATTCTCCTTTTCCGCAGATTATTTTACGGTGAAGTTTCCAAACTTTTGGCCCAAATCCAACAAATCGTTGAAGCCGTCATCCTGGGGCCCTTCCGCCGGAGGGGTTTGCGGAGGCGGGGCCGCTGTGGTTTGGGCCTGTGCAGGCTCCGGTTCCCCCACCTGAAACATCACCCGGCAGGCTTGGCCGGTATAGGCCTCCGCCGCCTTTTGCAGCAGCGCCGGCGTGTCGCCCCGGCTGAGGATACCCTTGGTGAGCTCCGAGTCCACCCACAGGGTCAGGGTCCCTGTTCCGAACACCCCTGTTACACTGTCCCCCTTACGCAGGAAAGAGCTGGCCATAGGGGGCATATCACGAATGGTATGCAAAAAGCTGGCCCAATCCCCTGCCGCCGGGGGCGGCATCTTTGCCGCTGGTGGCTGCGCTTCTTGGGGGTGGGGCGGTGGAGCAGGCGCTGGGGGAGGAACAGGCACAGACTCCACCTCCCAGGGCGGCAGGTCCTGCTCAGCAGGTGGCGATGGAGCTTGCTCCTTCGCGGGGGGCGACGGAACCACTTCCTGGGGCGCTGGCTGCTCCGGGGGCGGCGTTTGTACTGCTTCCTGAGTCACAGGGAGCCGCGCCACCCCCCCCTGCTCCAAGCGGCTGATCCGGGCGGACAGCCCCTCGATGCTCTCCGAAAGCCTCCGGTCACAGAGCCGGACCAGACACAGTTCCACATCCAGCCTCCGCTTGCTGCTGCGGTAAAGCTCCGCCTGGGCCGTTTGCAAAATGGTCATCATCTGCACCAGCTCCGCCGCGGTAAAGGCATCGGTGAGACGGCGCAGGGTCTCCCCATCGTAGCCGCCGGTGAGCAGTCCGCTTCCCCCTGCCTGGGCGGTCTTGCAAATCAGGAGATCCCGCACCAGGGCAGAGAGCTCCCCCAAAAGGGCCCCCATATCCTTGCCATCCTGATACAGGCTGTCCAGCGCTTGCAGGGCGCCAGCGGTATCCTCCTGCGCCACGCAGTCCAACAGCTTCCCTGTCCGGCGATTCCCCGCAAGGCCCAGAATATCCAGCACAGTCTCCTCTGTGACCTCTCCCTGGGTCCCGCTGCACTGATCCAGCAGGGACAGGGCGTCCCGCAGGCCGCCGTCGGCCAGCCGGGCCAGCAGCTCCGCCGCCGGAGCGGTGAGGGCGATCCCCTCCTGCTGTGCCACATAATCCAGGCGCTGGGCAATGGTCTGGGGGGCGATACGCTTAAAGGCGAACTGCTGGCAGCGGGACTTGATGGTAGCCGGGACTTTGTGCAACTCCGTGGTGGCCAGGATGAACAGCAGATGCGCCGGGGGCTCTTCTAAAATCTTCAGCAGTGCGTTGAAGGCCGGGGTGGAAAGCATGTGGACCTCGTCCACAATATACACCCGCTTGCGCACTGCCGCCGGGGTATAGATGGCCTCATCCCGCAGGGCGCGGATCTGGTCCACGCCGTTGTTGGAGGCCGCATCCAGCTCCAATACGTCCAGGATGCTCCCGTCCTCGATGCCCCGGCAGGAAGGGCACTGGTTGCAGGGGTTTCCATTCACGGGGTGCTCACAGTTTACCGCCCGCGCCAGGAGCTTGGCGCAGGTGGTTTTCCCGGTGCCGCGGGTCCCGGTAAAGAGATAGGCATGGGACAGACGGCCCGCAGCCAACTGCCCCTTTAAGGTCTCGGTAATATGCTCCTGGCCCGCCACATCGTCAAAGGTGCGGGGCCGCCATTTGCGGTAAAGCGCCTGATACAACTGCTCTCCCCCTTTGGAAAAAATAAGCCTGCCAGCCCCTTCGGTATCCGGCAGGGCCGCACACCGGCCTTTGAAGGACCTCTCATCCCTGTCTCACCGGCAGCCAGCTCAAGACCGGCGGACCCGCGGCACACGCAGCCTTTTGCTTAGTGCTGCTCGGTTCCCCGCCTGACACGGTTCACAATGCTGCGTTGCGCAGGACCGATCTATCATCACCGCTTACCGGCAACTAACGGAACAAGGGGCCTCCGGGGGTCGGAATTCATCCCTGCTGTAGCGGATTGCAGGTACAGGGCACCGCTATCTCCCCGACTAGTGCGACCATGCCCGACACCGAAATCGGCGTCTGGCAGACTCATGAATGATATCATATAACATTTTCAAGAAATAATCAAGAATTTGCGCAGAATTTTTCTGGAGTTTTGAAAAAAGGCTTTACTTTTTCCAATTTTCTGCTATACTGTTTGATGTTCCCCAGAGGACATGGGCCTGTAGCGCAGCTGGGAGCGCGTTCGGTTCGCATCCGAGAGGTCGAGGGTTCAAATCCCTTCAGGTCCACCAAAAAGAAAGGCCGCCGATGGCGGCCTTTCTTTTTGCCCCATCCTTTCCCCTTTTGGGAGAAAGCCTACACCCCGCAAAAAATCGCTTTCGTTTTATTAAATACTATCAAAATCCTACAATAGTTATCAATATTCGATATTATCTCACATTTTCATGAAAAATCCCATAATCATTGCTATATTCTACCGTAAAGGAGAGAGCAACTATGATTAGGATTTTACTTTCTACCCGACTTGGCGAATTGCGGTGGTCCCAGGCGGACCTGGCGCGCAAAACGGGGATCCGGGCATCCACCATCGGTGACTACTACAACGAAATGACCGACCGGATCAATCTGCGGCATTTCGAATTGATCTGTAAGGCACTGGACTGTGATCTGACCGACCTTTTGGTCTATGAGCCAGACGACACGGTCCAGCTAAAGTCCCGTACTGGGGCCCCCCTCCAACGTAAGCCACCCGCAAAAAAGTAAGCCAAAAGATTGCGGCCCGGACGTCTATCGTCCGGGTCCTTTCCTATGTTCCCTGTCTTTGGTTTTTTCTTGACAAAGACCTCCTACAGGTGTAGAATCAAAGCAACGAAACTACACTTGTAGGAGGTTTTGCCATGAAAAAGCTCTCAGAACGGGAATGGACCGTCCTGGGCGCCCTGTGGGACAGCGGCGGCGCTACCCTGGGCGCCATCACCCAAGCCCTCCAGGAGGACACCGGCTGGAGCCGGAACACAGTGTTGACCTACCTCACCCGCATGGAGGCCAAGGGCCTGGTCTCCATCGACAAGGAGGGCTATCCCCGGCTATATCGGGCGGCCCTGGCCAAGGAGGACTGTCAGGCCCAGGCCAGAGACAGCTTCCTCCAACAGGTCTACCAGGGCTCCACTGGGGACCTGGTGGCGGCCTTCCTCCGGGAAAAACCCAT
>CAJTQP010000049.1 GCA_910578575.1 uncultured Oscillospiraceae bacterium | reverse complement strand
GAACGCGGGACAGGAGTCCCGTAGCTCACCCGGTTTCTCCCGGTCCGCGGGCCGGTGGAAATAAAGTACGTGCGCGGAACCTCTGGGCAGTCTGGCCAGATACCCAGGGCGGAAACGCTCCACCACCTGTGCGGCAGCAAAGGATGTGCTGCAGCACGTTAAACAAAACAGATAAGGAGATTTATCTATGCGCATTCAACACAATATTATGGCTATGAGTGCCTATCGCAACTACACCAACAACGTTGCGGCCATGAAGAAGAACCTGGAAAAGCTGTCCTCCGGCTACAAGATCAACCGCGCCGGTGACGACGCCGCTGGCCTGGCCATCTCTGAAAAGATGCGTGCCCAGATCACCGGCCTGGAAACCGCACAGAAGAACGCCAAGGACGGCATTTCCCTGGTGCAGACCGCTGAGGGCGCTCTGACTGAGGTCCATGACATGCTCAACCGTATGGTGGAGCTGGCCACCCAGTCCGCCAACGGCACTTATGACAACACCACCGACCGTGCGCAGATGCAGAAGGAAGTCAATCAGCTTCTGGACGAGATCAACCGCATTGCCGATTCCTCCAATTTCAACGGCATCAACCTGTTGGACGGTTCCCTGGGTTTGAATAAGGATGCGTTCACAATTACCTCTGCAGGCTATCAGGATGCAGCTACTGTAAAGGGTCTGTTTGGTGATCCCCCCACAGCCGGTAACACTAAGATTACCAACACCATCCTGCACACTGATGCAACCAAGGGTGTGAAGGGTTCCTTCACTCTGGATTTCAGCCAGATTCTCAAAAAGGCTGATAATGCCGGAGTTGCTAAGGTCGATGTTAAGGTCGGCACGCTCACGCAAACAATTGCAGTTGCTGATAACGTCACTGACCTGGATGGCAAAACAATCGCCACAGAATTACTCAAGACTGGTAGTGGTGCGCTGGAGGGTGGCCTCGTCATCAAGGCTGACGGCACTTTCATCAAGGCTCAGGGCTATACTGCCGCCGTGGGCGATGTAAAGTACACTGCTGTTAATAATAACGATGGTACCATCACCTTTACGCTGGACAGTATCTGCACAACAGCTAACACATTTGCTACGGTTAGTAACGCCGATGCTGATTTAGCAAAGCTTTCTGCGATTCCCGATGCTGCTGTAAATGCACACAAGTTGAATTTTGACGTGCAAGTTACAGACAATACTACGGCTGGTAAGGGCGCTTTAACTGGCACCGAGAACGTAGCCGCTACCAACATCACTGCCACTGTGAAAGCTGAGGCTGGTAAACTGGCCAACTTCGTCCTCGATATCGACGTGGCCAAACTCCAGGACGGCATGAAGCTCAAGGTGGGTGATAAGGAAGTTACCGTGGCTTTGGGCAAAGACAGCGCTTATAAAACCGCTTCTGCTAAACTGGACCTGACCGATATGGAAGCTGCAGACTTGAGTGGCAAAAAGGTCGATGTTCTAGACCGCATGAGTGCTGCGCTGTCCGGCAACGGCTACTTCACTGTTGGCCAGAGCGCCGACAACAAACTGACCTTCTCCGAGCTTGCCAACGGCTCAGGTACCAGCACCGTTGCCACCGACAAGCAGGCCAATTTGACCTCCGTAGACAAGATTGCGGCTCTGTTCTCCTCCACAATGCCTGAGAGCAATGCCAAGACCGACATCAAAGTGACCGCTGACAAACTGGTTGAGGGCAACACCCTGACCGTGGGCGATAAGAAGTATGTGTTCACCAAGGACACCACCCAGACCGCTCCCGCTGGTACCACCTATATTGATATCAACAACGCAGTCAGCGGCCTGCAGGCTGCCCTGACTGCCGATGGCCACAACGCCACCGTCAACGGCGACACCGTGACCATCACCGCCGCCGCCAAGACGGATGCTGCGACCACTGTACTGGGCAAGGGCCTGACCCTCCAGATTGGCGATACTGCCGACAGCTACAACCAGCTGAACGTTGCCGTGCAGGATATGCACACTGGCTCCCTGGGCATTAAGGACCTGAAGATCAATACCGAGGAACTGGCTCAGGCTGCTACCGACAAGATCAAGGCCGCCATCAACACCGTGTCCGACGTCCGTGGTACTTTGGGCGCTACCCAGAACCGTCTGGACCACACCATCAACAACCTCAGCGTCATGACCGAGAACATCCAGGACGCCGAGTCCACCATCCGCGACGTGGACGTGGCCGAGGAGATGATGGCTTACACCAAGAACAACATTCTGATTCAGTCTGCCCAGGCCATGCTGGCCCAGGCCAATCAGGTACCTCAGGGTGTCCTCCAGCTTCTCCAGTAAGAGTTTTCACAAGTTGTTTCTGGAACAAACTGCATAGACCCAAAGCGGGGGGCGGGCTTCGGCCTGTCCCCCGCTTATCATGACAGAAAGGTGGTGGCCTTGTGTCTGAGCTATATAAACTTCGGATAGAACGCGACCTACGCCCGGCATATTATGATAAATTTCGTTGCATAGCAGCGAATTGCTGCTACACTTGCTGCAAGGGTTGGCGTATAGCCTTCGATAAGAAAGACTATCTTTCTCTAAAACGACAAAACGGGACACCAGAGCTGAATGCCAGTATGAAAAAGACCCTTCGGCGGTTAAAAAAGGGCTTGATGCCAGAGTATTTTTATGGAGAATTTGACCTGGCAGGCGGTTCCTGTCCACTTCAACGCCCGGATGGTCTCTGCTCTCTTCAACTAGAGAAGGGACACGATGCCTTACCCAGGGTTTGTAAAATTTTCCCCCGCAGTGAGGTCTATCATTCCTCTGGATATTTGGAGCGCTCCCTCTCTCCTGCCTGTGAAGGGGTTCTGGAATTGATGTGGGACCTATCTGAGGGTGTGGACTTTGTATCTGACTTGCTATCAAAAAAGGAGAGGAACACCATACTTTTTCAAGAGCATAGTGTTCTGCGCAATCGCTTCCAAGATATTCGTTCTAAATGTATTGATTTTCTCCAAAACCGTAAGATTCCCTTTTCGCAGCGTGTCCTGCTCATGGGTCTGGCGTTGAAAGACCTAGCCGATGGAGAGACAGATATAGATGCCTGGATCTCCAAGTCTCATGTTCTGGAAGAAAACATAGATGGGATTAGACCACTTGTACAGACAGATAGAAGCAAAGTGCTCCCTTTGTTTTTGAGCAATAATATGAAAGTGCTGTTTTCTATTATCAATACCCAGAATGACTTTACAAGTGTGCAAGATGAATTATTGTCAGGCTTGGGTGTTCAGCTTCAAGACGACACGTTGATAGCATCTGTGCCAATTTCCCCGTATTTAGAGGCCGAATCCCGGTATAAAGAGCGCTTCCCGAACAGGGATATTTTTATGGAAAATCTAATGGTCTCACTATTTTTCCATCTACAGATGCCAAAATGCAATAGTGGAGAAGATTTATGGAAGAGCTACGTGAATTTTTGTAACCTATGCTCCTTCTATCGTTTCATGTCAGTGATGTCCTGCCGGGAGGGCGCCTCTGGGGATAAAACGGAGCTATTCCGGCTCATGGTCTGCGCCAGTCGTGGCCTCATTCATAATAGTACCCGCCAAGCCAAATTACGGGATGAACTGTTTGAAAATGAAAGCTCCTCCCTGGCCCACATGGCCATCCTCCTACGCTGGGATTAAATTGCATACCAACCAAAACCCGCAGGCTGGGAATGGAACCACCCTGCGGGTTTTTTACCCCCCAAAACTCCCCTGGTTTTCCCCAGGGGAGTTTTTGTCCCCGCCTCTGTCCATACTAGAAAGGAGCAATAATGACGAAACGCCCGCCAAAAATCACCAGGAAAGCGAAACAGGCGGCATTCATTTTTGATAAATCGCCCAACTCCCGCCGCTGATTTTTGACTACGCCCCCAAAAATGTCGACACTAGAATAAAATTGTTGACAATCAGAGAAAATAGTCTACAATATAGACAAGGGGACAAGAGGAGGACTCCCCCCAAAACACACGGAAAGAGAAAACGGAAAAGAAAGGAAGGGGATTTTTTGAAAGTATTGCGTTGGTTGGATGACCACTTTGAGGAGTGCATCCTCTTCACCATTGTGTGGGCCATTGCCCTGATCTCATTCATCCAGATCATCATGCGCTACGCCCTGGGCAGTTCCCTGTCGTGGCCAGAGGAGCTCAACCGCTACCTGTTCGTCTGGTTCGCCTACATCTCCCTGAGCTACGCAGTGCGCTATTCCTGCCACACCCGCATCGACATTTTTGAAACCTTGAACCCCGTGCTGAAGAAACCCCTGGCGGTGGTCTGTGACTTAGGGCTGGTGTTCTTCTGCCTGTACCTGATGAGACCCGGTTACGCCGTGGTCACCCAGCTCCTGGCCTCCGGACAGACCAGCTCAGCCATGAACCTTCCCATGTGGATCGTTTACCTCTCCCTGTTCCTGGGCCTGATCCTGACCCTGTTGCGGATTCTGGAAAAGTATATCAAGCTGGCCTTGGCCAGAAAACACCCAGGGAAGGAGGAGACAGTATGATTGCCATTATCCTAGTGGTTTTCTTCGGGACGCTCCTGGCGGGCATCCCCATCGGCGTGGCGGTGGCGGCCACCTCGGTGTCCTGCGTGTTGATGTTCCCCAACATGCCCATCTCGGCAGAGTACATCTACCGCTGCCTCTGTACCGCCCTGGACTCCACCACCCTCCTGGCGGTGCCCATGTTCATCCTCTCCGGCAACCTCATGGCCAAGGGGGGCATCTCCAAGAAGCTGTATGATTTCTTCGCCTACTTCGTGGGGAACAAGACCGGCGGGATGCCCATCGCGGCCATCATCACCTGCCTGTTCTACGGGGCCATCTCCGGTTCCGCCCCCGCCACTGTGGCGGCCGTGGGCGCCATGACCATCCCCATCCTCATCGACCTGGGCTATGACAAAAAGTTCGTGGTGGGCATGGTGGCCACCGCCGGAGGCCTGGGGGTCATCATTCCCCCCTCCCTGCCCTTCATCATGTACGGCCTGTCCTCTGGGGAGTCTGTGGGCACCCTGTTTATCTGCGGCATCGTCCCCGGCATTTTGATTGCCCTCATCATGAGCGCCTACACCTATTTCTATTGCAAGACCCACGGGGAGGACAAGGAGAAGCTGGAGGAAAACGCCAAGACCATCCGGGAACGGGGCCTGTGGAACGTGTTCAAAGAGGGCTTCTTCGCCCTCCTGACCCCGGTGATCATCCTCGGCGGCATCTATGGCGGCATCGTGACCCCCACCGAGGCGGCCACCATCTCCGTGGTCTATGCTCTGGTGGTGAGCCTGTTCATCTACCGGACCATGTCCCTGAAGGACCTGCTCCCCATCACCAGCGCCACGGTGCGCAGCTGCGCCCCCATCCAACTGATCGTGGCGGCGGCCACCTGCTTCGGGCGGATCTTGACCATGATGCAGGTCCCCCAGACCATTGCAGACACCCTCACCAGCACCATCACCTCCAAGATCGCCCTGCTGCTGATCATCAACCTGTTCCTCCTCCTGGTGGGCATGGTGATGGAGACCTTGGCGGCGATCCTGATCCTGACCCCCATCTTCCTGCCGGTGGTGGTAGCCATGGGGATGAGCCCCCTGCACTTCGGCGTGATGATGGTGGTGAACCTGGCCATTGGCTTCGTGACGCCGCCAGTGGGCGTGAACCTGTACGTGGCCAGCAACATGACGGATACCCCGGTGCTCAGCGTGGCGCGCTATGCGATGCCCTATATCCTCATGTTCATCATCGCCCTCCTGCTGATTACCTTCATCCCATCCATCAGCCTGTGCTTCGTTTGATCTTGTAAAAATCAGGGTGGTTCCCTGATGAGACCCTGGCAAAACCAATCAAAAGAAAAGGAGATTTTACCATGAAAAAGACCTTTGCAACCATCCTCCTGTCGGCCCTGGCACTGGGCCTCCTGGCCGGCTGCGGCGAGCCCACCGATGCCAGCGGCGACAAAGAAAAGCCCAGTGGTGGCAACTACACCATCACCATCGCCCACTCCACCGCAGAGAACACCGCCATGCACAACACCTGGCTGGCCTTCAAGGACTACGTGGAGGGAGAGACCGACGGTGCCATCACCGTGAACATCTACCCCAACGGCCAGATGGGCGGCGACCGTGAGGTGGTGGAGGCGGTCCAAAACAACGAGATCACCATCACCGACACCGCCAATGCCGTCCAGGCCAACTTCGTGGCCGACGCCTTCGTCCTGGACGTCCCCTTTGCCTTCCCCACCCTGGAGGCCATGCGCTACACCCTGGCTGACCCCACCTTCGTGGACGTGATCGGCAAATCCTACGACGCGGCCAACCTCCACCTCCTGGGCTATGCCGACACCTACTTCCGGGTCCTCAGCACCAACAAGCCCGTCTATGAGCCCGCGGACCTGAAAGGAATGACCATCCGCACCATGGAGAACGAATACCACATGGAAGCCTGGAGAGAACTGGGCGCCAACCCCACCCCCCTGGCCTTCAACGAGCTCTACACCGCCCTGCAACAGGGCACCGTAGATGCCCAGGAAAACCCCCTGGAGCTGATCTACTCCCAAAAATTCTTTGAGCAGCAGGACTATGTCATCCTCACCAACCATCTGGGCCAGATCATCCCCTGCGTCATGAGTAAGACCTATTATGATTCTCTGCCGGAGGACTATCAAAAGATCATCGATGAGGGCTGGGAAGTGGGCCTGAAGCGCTGCTATGAGTTCCTGGAAGAGAACGAGGCCGTGGTGGAACAGGCCATCCGGGACTCCGGCACCCAGATCATCGAACTGACCCCGGAGCAGCTGGCCAAGTTCCAGGACGCCACCTCCGGTGTGGGCGCGATGATCCAGAAATCGGTGTCCGCCGAAGTCTACGACGCCCTGCAAGCCTCCTGCGCCGGCTTCGACGCCCAGTAAGGAGATGCTTCTATGAAGGTTGTTTTTGTAGACAACAAACCAGTGTACGCCATGAACACGGAGATCCAACGGGCAGTCTGCCAAAGCTACGGCTTTGAGTATGTGACCCTGGACTGCCGCAGCGAGGAGGAGGTCATAGAGAAGTGCCGGGACGCCGACGCCATCCTGGACGTCTACTTCCCCCTCACCCCCCGGATCATCCAATCCCTGGAGCGCTGCAAGGTCCTGGTCCGCTTCGGCATCGGCTACGACTGCATCGACGTGGAGGCGGCCACGCAAAAGGGTATCTTCGTCTGCAACGTCCCAGACTACTGCATCGAGGAGGTGGCCACCCACACCGTGGCCTTGATCCTGGACCTGTGCAGAAAGACCTGCTTCTACCACAACGAGGTGAAGGAGGGGCGCTGGAAGAATGCCAGCGGCTATCCGGTCCACCGCCTGTCTACCCAAACCGTGGGCTTCTGGGGCTTTGGACACATCGCCCGCCAGGCGGCCCGGTATCTGTCGGCCTTCGGCTGCCGCATCCTGGCCCACGACCCCTTCCTCCCCGACGAGGTATTTGCCCAACAGGGGGTAGAGCGGGTGAGCCTGGAGGCACTGCTGGCCAGTGCCGATATCCTCTCCCTTCACGCCCCCCTGACAGAGCAGACCCATCACCAGGTCAACCGGGAGAGCATTGCCAAGATGAAGGACGGGGTGATGCTGGTGAACACCTCCCGTGGTCCTCTGATCTGTGAGGAGGACCTGTTGGAAGGGATCGCGTCTGGGAAAATCACCGCGGCGGCCCTGGACGTGGTGGAGTTTGAGCCCATCCAAGCGCCCCACTACCGCCTGTTCACCTCTGGCAGGATCACCGTGACCCCCCACGCCGCCTTTGCCTCGGCGGAGTCCCGTGTGGAGCTGCTCCAGAAGGTGGCCCAGTCCGCCTGCGCGGTGCTGGCAGGGGAGTTCAACGACACCACGCTGCGGCGGATCGTCAACCGCCAGGCACTGCGCCATCAAATCAATGGGCAAGGAGGGCCTACCGCATGAAAAATCTATGGCGAGAAAAGGTAGTGAAGGGAGAGCGGACCGTGGGCTTCTTTCTCAGCAACGGCGACGCCAGCACCGCCGAACTGGCGGGGCTGTCCCAAATGGATTACATCATCATCGACACCGAGCACGGCCCCTTTGACGTGGAGACGGTGGCCACCATGGTCCGCTCCATGGAGCTGCACCACAGCACCACCCTGGTGCGGGTGAAGGACTCCAACCGAAACTCCATCCTGAAAATGCTGGATGTGGGCGCCAAAGGGCTGATCATCCCCCAGGTCCACACGGTGGAGCAGGTCCGGGAGATCGTCTCCTATGGAAAATATTATCCCCTTGGGGACCGGGGCTTTGCCCACGGCCGGGGCTCCTGGTACGGCCAGGCAGACCACGCCAAGCTGGGAATGACAGGCTACATGGAGGTCTGCAACCGGGAATGTCTCCTCATCCCCCAATGCGAGACCCTGGGCGCCCTGGAACACATTGAGGAGATCGCCGCCATGGAGGGGGTGGACGGCATTTTCATCGGCCCCTTCGACCTCTCCATCGCCATGGGCATCCCCGGCCAGTTTGACCAGCCGGCCTTCCGGGAAGCCCTGGCGCGGATCCGCAACGCCTGCCAGAAGGCGGGGAAGTTCTGCATGATCTATTGTCCCTCGGTGGAGGCCGCCCAGGCGCGGGTGAAGGAGGGCTTCCTGCACCCCACCGTCTCCACCAGCTATGGCTATTTTCTCAACGCGCTGAACCAAGCAGCAGCGGAAGTCTTGGGCTGAGGAGGTCCCCCCGGCCAACCTCTGGCCGCTATTCTCTATCCTCTTTTCACACTGCAAATGGGTCAGCCCTCCAGCCCTTGGTTGGAGGGCTGGTCCCAATTTCTTGCTTTGGGAGAAGAAGTTCGATTTGACAATTTGCCATTGTTTGAGTAAGGTATATAGGTAGGGTATTAGGAAAGAAGGGATACGTTTGTCGAATGAAAAGAATGGGATCAACCGAGCGGCAGCGGTGAACACAGCTACGGTGCGCATCCGAAGGAAGATCGTAAAAGGGGAGTACACCAAGGGGATGTCTTTGACGGAGACCCAGCTGGCGGAGGAATGTGCCTTGTCCAGGGGGTCTATCCGCTCTGCCCTCAGTGTGCTGGAGAGTGAGGGGCTGATCCTCTCCAAGAAAAACGGGCGGAAAGAGGTCCTGGGCATCACCATCCCCTACGTCATGGACCTGTATGACATGCGCATGACCCTGGAGCTCAAAGGGCTCCACGCCATCATCGAGCGCAATGTGGAGACGGATTACGACTATATCAGCAGCCTGTTGGGGTCCCTGGGGGGCCTGTCCCAGGCGGACACAGACGATGCTGACCTGTACGCCAAAAAGGACATGATCTTTCACCGAACACTGATCCAACTGGCGGGGAACCGAACCCTGGAGTGTTGTTGGAACGTGGTGGAGGCGGTGATCTGGACCTTGCAATCGGTGAACTCCGAGTTTTCCGAGCGCAGCGGCGGCTATGAAAACCACGTGGCCAAGGAGCACAGCAGCATGTTGAAGCAGATTTTGGCACGGGACCCCGCAGTCTATGAGGCCATGACCCAACACATCAAAAACGCCCAAATCGCCACCATCAAGATTTTGGAAAAGCGGGGGAATATGTGAGAAGCCAAAGGACGCCTCCGCCCTGGCCTATCGCCACTGGATCCTGTGACAGAAAAAGCGCCGCTGCCCATAAGCTTTCTTGCATTCATCCTGTCCCCATGGTATAGTATGTATGGAATGAGAGAAATGGGGGTGGGAGACCGCGCCCCGAACAGGAGGGGTCTGTTCTGAAGGCTTGGAAAATCATATCGGGGATCCTCTCGATCCTCTTGTGCTGCGTGGTCAGCGTGCAGTCCATTTTTGCGGAGATCGGCAACACCTTGATGCAGACCGGAGAGCTCTCCGGTTCGGCGGGGCTTCTGGTGGCCATCCTGCTGCTCACCGGCGGGATCGTCTCCATCGCCACCTGCAACGGGAGTAAGGTGGGGGATGTGGTGCTGTCGATCCTGTTCTTTTTGGGGGCACTGATTGGCTTCTTCTTTGCGGGGAGCTATACGGACTTGATTATCTGGGCACTGTGGTGCCTGGTGTGTATGTTTGCCTCCCTGTTCTCCGTGGCCTTCGGCCAAGACGGCCGCCCCAACGACGAGCCGGAAGTGCGCAGCCAGGAGACCCCCACCACCATGACCGAGCCTCTAAAACAGGCCATATTCGAGCCCAACCCATACCGGCGCAACGCCATGGTGGACGACATGACCGAGGAGGACGCGAAAACATCCTTGAAATACATACTGGGCATTTTTGCCCGGAAGAGACAAGAGTAAAAGAGCTGGTATGCGATGGGTTTCGCATACCAGCTCTTTTTATGTTCGTTTCTTCGTTATGACCCGCAATATGTATTTCAAAGAGGTTTTGGCTTCTTCTTCGCTCATGTTATCGACCATCGCCTCTTGCTTCTTGGGGTTCTTTTCCAGTACGGCTTTCTTTAAGGGCTCTGACATGGTTGGGGCGGGTTGACGGGGCGCGACGGGAGCCGGTGTTTCCGGCTTGTAGGAGCCCCGGTCCACCTGGCGCAAGGCGATGGAAAACAGAGACACAAACATGCAGATCAGACACCAGATAGACCATACGATCAAGTCGCCATAGATCCCGGCAAACAGGAAGCCAACGATGGCTGCCAACAGAAAAATAATCACCAGGGCGATGTCCCCGCCGTTGCTGCCTTTGTTGGTGACCAGGGAGACGATGCCGCCCACCAGGAGCATGATCGAAACAAATGAGCCGGCGACGATGGACATCCCGCCCACCCCAAACAGGATGGCTCCAATTTGGACAAAGAAGGTTTGATAGGAGACCACAAAGCACAGGATGATGGATAAGATGCCAGAAACGATTTTCCAAACTCTCAGACCAAACACCCCCTATTATTATGATGACGTGAAAAAGTTCGGACTTTTGGCTGTTTTGGGGTGTATTGCTTATGCTATCCGCAACTTCCTTCACAAGTTATTAAGAAAACTTAAGGGAAACATAAGGTTTCATCCGTATCAATTTAATAATTGTCCTGCTATAATTTGCTACAATCAAGGGACATGATAAGATAGTTCCCCTGTGTCTCACGGCAAAGCAAGGCGCCCCCTTGCGGAAAGGACATTTATGATGAAAAAGCAACGGATTGCCGTCATCTTTGGCGGAAATTCTCCAGAATATGGCGTGTCTCTACAATCGGCCCACGCGGTGATCTCCCATATCGACCAGAGCCGGTACCAACCGGTACTCGTAGGCATCGACCCGGCGGGGCAGTGGTTCCACTATACCGGCCCCCTGGACGCCATCGCCGGGGATACCTGGCGAAACGGCCCCTGCACTCCGGCGGGGGTATCCCTGAACCCCAAGGACCACGCCCTGTTGTTTTTTGGGGAGCAGGAGGTGGAGCGCTGCCCGGTGGACGCCGCCTTCCCCATCCTCCACGGCCGCAATGGGGAGGATGGGACGGTGCAGGGCCTGTTCCAACTGGCCGGCATTCCCCTGGTGGGCTGTGGGGTGCTGTCCTCCGCTTTGTGCATGGACAAGGACCGGGCCCACGTCCTGGTAAAGGCCGCCGGGGTCGAGGTACCCAAGTCCTTCCTGGTGACCAAGGGTGTCCCCCAATCCCAGGCCCTGGCCCAGGCGGAAGCCCTGGGCTACCCCCTCTTTGTCAAGCCCCTCCGGGCAGGCTCCTCCTACGGCATCACCCAGGTCATGGAGGCGCAGGCTCTCCCGGAGGCCCTGCAACTGGCCTTTGCCTACGACCGGCAGGTGATCGTAGAGGAGGCCATCCCCGGTTTCGAGGTGGGCTGTGCGGTGATGGGCGGGGAAGTCCTCACCGTAGGGGAGCCCGACGAGATCGAACTCTCTCAGGGCTTCTTCAATTTCACGGAGAAGTACAGCCTAAAAACCTCCGCCATCCACGTCCCCGCCCGGATCAGCCCGGAGCTGACCCAGCGGATCAAGGAGACCGCCCAGGTGATCTACCGGGCCCTGGACTGCCAGGGCTTTGCGCGGGTGGATGTGTTCCTGGAGCCCAGCGGCCGGATCGTGTTCAACGAGGTCAACACCATCCCCGGCTTCACCGCCCACAGCCGCTATCCCAAGATGATGCAGGCGGCGGGGATTCCCTTTAGCGTGCTCATCACCCGCCTGATCCAGGAGGTGGTGGGGGAATGAGGAAGACCCTGCCCAGCCTCCATACTGGGGACCTGATCCTGGTGAATCGTCGTTTCCCGGCGGTGGGGGAGCCGGAGGACTTGACAGATCTGGGAAACGGCGTCCTCCTGGCCCGGCCGGCGGCCCTAGCCCTGGAAGCACTGCTGGCCGCAGTCAACGCCGGCCCCTCCGTCACCCCGGTGAGCGGCTGGCGCTCCCAGCAGGAGCAGACAGAGATTTTTGACCAATCCCTCCGGGACAGTGGACGGGCCTTTACGGAACAGTACGTGGCCTTCCCCGGCCACAGCGAGCACCAGACGGGCCTTGCCATCGACCTGGGGCTCACCCTGCCGGAGATCGACTTCATCCGCCCCGCCTTTCCCTATAGCGGCATCTGCCAGGCGGTGCGGCAGCGGGCGGCGGAGTTCGGCTTCGTTGAGCGCTACCCGGCGGGGAAAGAGGCCATCACCGGCATCAGCCATGAGCCCTGGCACTTCCGCTACGTGGGGGTTCCCCACGCCGTCCTGATGACCCAACGGGGCTGGACTCTGGAGGAGTACCACGAAGCGGTGAAGCAATACCCCCTGGGCGGGTCTGGACTGCCTTGCCAGACCCAGGGGCGGCAGTATACCATTTATTATATCCCGGCGGACGCCGCCGGAGGGCTGGAGCTGGAAGCAGGGGAGAACTGCCACCTCTCCGGAGACAACGAGGGCGGCTTGATTTTGACCACATGGAAGGAAGGGCGATAGGATGGATGTTCGGGACTGGCTGACGGACTACTCCAAGGGGGACCGGCTCCACAGCTACTGGCGCTGGTTCCACCGCCGGGAGCGCTGCCGCAGTGCCCTGGGCCGGCGGGTGCTCACCTTTCTCCTCAACCGCATGGCCCACAAACACGGGGGCTATATCGGCAACGGGGCGGTGTTCGGCGGGGAGCCGGTGCTGCCTCATGGTCTCCACGGGGTCTACATCTCCCGCTATGCCAAGATCGGCGCGGACTGCTGGATCTATCAAAACGTCACCATCGGGGAGGTAAACCGGGTGGCTCCCATCATCGGGGACCGCTGCCTCATCGGGGCGGGGGCGGTGATCGTGGGGGGCGTGCGCATCGGCAACGACGTAAAGATTGGCGCCGGTGCTGTGGTGAACTGCGACGTGCCCGACCACAGCACCGTGGTGGCCCCGCCTCCCCGCATCATCACCAGGGAGGTTTTCCCCCATGCCCCATGACCTCCCCCTGCGGGCTTGGGTGGAGCTGGACCGGGAGGCCCTGGCCCACAACGTGGCGGTGCTGCGCCGCCTGCTCCCGCCCCACTGTACCCTGATGCCTGCGGTCAAGGCCAACGCCTACGGCCACGGGGCAGTGCCGGTGGCCAGGGAACTGAACCGCTTGGGGCTCCAGGCTTTTTGCGTGGCCACAGCCCAGGAGGGGGCGGAACTCCGGGCCGGTGGCGTCCAGGGGGAGATTTTGGTCTTGGGCTATACCCACCCCCAACAGGCCCGGCTTCTCCACCAGAACCACCTGACCCAGACCGTGGTGGACCACAGCTACGGCATGGCTCTGGAGGCCCAGAACGTCCCCCTGGAAGTCCACCTGAAGCTGGACACAGGGATGCACCGCCTAGGGGAGGGGAGTGATCGTGTGGACACCCTGGTCCCCCTCTTTGCCTGCCGGAACCTGAAGGTCACCGGGGCCTTTACCCACCTGTGCGCCGCCGGGACAGCCTCCCCGGAGGACCGGGCCTTTACCCTCTCCCAGGGGCGGGCATTCTGCACAGCTCTGGCCCGGCTGGAGGCCCAGGGCTGCCCCATCCCCAAGCGCCACCTGCTCTCCAGCTACGGCCTGCTGCACTACCCGGAGTTGGGGGGCGACTACGCCAGGGTGGGCATCGCCCTCTATGGCGTGCTGAGCAGCCCGGCGGATTTGACCCGCTGTCCCGTGACCCTGCGCCCGGTGCTCTCCCTGAAAGCCCAGGTGGCCCAGGTGCGGACCCTGGAGGCCGGGGAGCAGGCGGGGTATGACCTGCAATTCACCGCCCAGCGCCCCACGAAACTGGCGGTGCTCACCATCGGCTATGGGGACGGCCTCCCCCGCAGTCTCTCCTGCGGCGTGGGGGCGGCCCTGGTTGGAGGTAGGAAGGCCCCCATTGCCGGGCGGGTGTGCATGGACCAGACCCTGGTGGATGTGACGGACTGTCCCCCAGTGGCACCTGGGGACACGGCGGTGCTCATCGGGACCAGCCGTGGCCTGGAGATCACCGCCTGTGACCTGGCCAAGGAGACCGGCACCATCGCCAACGAGATTTTAAGCCGCCTGGGGGCTCGCTTGGAGCGGAAGTGGAGATAAAAAAGGATTTTACGGCAGCCCTGGATTCCAGGGCTGCTGTTTTCAGGACAAAAACAGATTTCTTGTTGTTTTCCCCAAGAAAATGTTGACAATATTCCCTTCTATTGTATAATAAACTAAAAGGCATACGCCCCAGTGGGGGTGTTGAGACCTGCAAAACGGGAAGCTGGTGCTTCCGGACTTTCTGCGCGCGCCTTTTCGTGCAGCATGGATTTTAAGAGGAAGAGGAGGCAAACACATGATGTATCAGACGACACAAGCACATGAGGAACTCCGGGCAAAGGTACGGGAATTTGCCGAGACGGAGATCAAACCCATCGCGTTCATGTTGGACAAAAACAACCAGTTTCCCACCGATGTGGTAAAGAAGATGGGGGAGCTTGGCCTGATGGGCCTGCCCTATGAGGAGAAGTACGGCGGCGCCGGCTTGGACGCCACCAGCTATGCCATTGCGGTGGAGGAGCTGTCCAGGGTGGACGGCGGCTGCGGCGTCATCCTCTCTGCCCACACCTCCCTGGGCACCTACCCCATCTATGCCTTCGGCACCGAGGAGCAGAAGATGAAGTACCTGCCTGACCTGTGTTCCGGGAAGAAGGTGGGGGCCTTCGGCCTCACTGAGCCCAACGCCGGTTCCGACGCCGGTGGCACTGAGACCACCGCCGAGGACAAGGGGGACCACTACCTGCTCAACGGGGAGAAAATTTTCATCACCAACGGCGGCGAGGCCAGCACCTACGTGGTCTTTGCCGTCACCACCCCCGGCATCGGCACCAAGGGCATCTCCGCCTTTATTGTGGAAAAGGGCTGGGAGGGCTTTACCTTCGAGGAGCACTACGACAAGCTGGGCATCCGCTCCTCCGCCACCTGCCAGTTGAACTTCAACGACGTAAAAATTCCCAAGGAAAACCTCCTGGGCAAGGAGGGCCAGGGCTTCAAAATTGCCATGGCCACCCTGGACGGCGGGCGCATCGGCATTGCCGCCCAGGCTGTGGGCATCGGCCAGGGGGCTTATGAGGCCGCTTTGGAGTATTCCAAGGAGCGGGTCCAGTTTGGCAAGCCGATCTGCCAGCAGCAGAGCATCGCCTTCAAGCTGGCGGATATGGCCACCAAGCTGCGCTGCGGCCGCCTGCTGGTGTACAGCGCCGCAGAGCTGAAACAGGCCCACCAGCCCTATGGCATGGAGGCCGCCATGGCCAAGCAGTATGCCTCCGACAGCGCCATGGAGATCACCAACGACGCCCTGCAAATTTTTGGCGGTTCCGGCTTCCTGAAGGGCATGGAGGTGGAGCGCTTCTATCGGGACGCCAAGATCACCACCATCTACGAGGGCACCAACGAGATCCAGCGGGTGGTCATCGCCTCCCACATTTTGGGTAAGGCAGGCAAGGAGGATGCCGCTGCCCCCGTCCAGAAGCGTGGCCCGGAGACCGGGGAGCGCAAACGCATGATCCTCAAAGAGGGCAGCGCCCAGGAACGGGTGGAGAAGTTGGTTGCCAACCTGAAAAAGGACGGCCACGACTTCACCGTGGGCATCCCCATGGACACCCCCATCACCCAGGCCGAGCGGGTGGTCAGCGCGGGCCAGGGCATTGGCGCCAAAGAGGACATGAAGCTGGTGGAGGACCTGGCCAAGGCCGCCGGTGCCGCCATTGGCTCCAGCCGTCCCGTGGCGGAGACCTTGAAGTACCTGCCCCTGAACCGCTACGTGGGCATGTCCGGCCAGAAGTTCAAGGGGAACCTGTACATCGCCTGCGGCATTTCCGGTGCCATCCAGCACTTGAAGGGTATCAAGGAGGCCGCCTGCATCGTGGCCATCAACAAGGACCCCAACGCCAAGATCTTTAAGAATTGCGACTACGGCATCGTAGGGGACGTGATGGAGATCCTGCCCCTGCTCACCGCCGCCCTGGATACCGGCGACAAGCTCCCCGCCCCGCCCATGAAGAAGATGAAGCGCATGGTGCCCAAGAAGGTCACCCAGCCCCGGAAGTTGTATATCTGCAACGGCTGCGGCTATGAGTACGACGTGCTGGCCGGGGACCCGGAGAACGAGGTGCGTCCCGGCACCGCCTTCCAGGACCTGCCCGAAGGTTGGGCCTGCCCCCACTGCGGCGAAGGCGTGGACGGCTTCATCGAGACCGAGATTTGACCCCTGGGATCATCAGGAATATAAAGGAGGCAACGCGCTATGTATAACTACCGTATGGTCACCGACGATCTCTACTGGGTGGGCGCCAACGAACACCGCCTGGCCCTGTTTGAAAATATCCACCCCCTGTACCACGGGGTGAGCTACAATGCCTACGTCCTCATGGACGAGAAGACCGTCCTCTTTGACACCGCCGACTGGGCGGTGAGCCGCCAGTTCCTCACCAACGTGAAGGCGGTGCTGAATGGCCGTCCCCTGGACTACCTGGTCATCAACCACGTGGAGCCCGACCACGCCGCCTCCATTGAGGAGATCTTGCTGCGCTGGCCGGAGGTGAAGATCATCACCACCCCCAAGGCTGTGACCATCCTGAACCAGTTCGGCTTCCAGCTGGACCCCAACAATGTGGATACCGTCAACGAGGGGGACACCCGCTGCTTCGGCAAGCACACCATCGCCTTTGTGTACGCCCCCATGGTCCACTGGCCGGAGGCCATGGTGTCCTTCGACACCACCAACGGCGTCCTCTTCTCCGCCGACGCCTTCGGCTCCTTCCGG